>NZ_JAGIKX010000001.1:0-400275 GCF_017874635.1 Virgibacillus alimentarius | reverse complement strand
GGATACTCAAGAGATTGAACCGCCGTATACGGAACCGTACGTACGGTGGTGTGAGAGGTCGACTAACCAAGTAATGGTTAGTCACCTACTCGATTCTCTAAAGGAAGAAGGCCGGTAAAGGCGAGGTTTTTCAGTTTAAATATCTCTACTATTTGTTGTCATAATACCTCTTCTTAAACATAGATTTATTATAAAGGTACTACTAAAAAGTGAGGATTTGCTATGGATGAGATATTGCGACTATTCCCCGAAAAAATGAAACAAGCTGTCCAAACAAAAATTGCAGATAAATGGCCGTTGTTGCAGGAAATTCGGGTGAGGCTTTATCAACCGATAGAGCTCATCTTTGATAAAAACAAAATTGAATGGATTCATTTTACCAAACCGGCTAAAAATGATTTTATTTTTGTTTTAAATCAATTAAGTTCATTTTCCCTCTACCGGATGGAAGATGAACTCCGGGAAGGTTATATTACGATTGAAGGGGGGCATCGCATAGGTCTGGCTGGAAAAGTAAACACATTGGGCGGTTCGGTAAAGGCCATTCAGCACATTACCTTTCTAAATATTCGTATTGCAAAAGAAAAAAAGGGAATAGCATTGCCAATCCTTCCATATATCTATCATGCAGACTATTTAAGTACGCTTTTTATCGGTCCGCCGCAAACAGGAAAAACAACATTCATTAGAGATGTTACGCGCTTAATCGCAACTGGGTGGAAGAATATATCTGCAAAAAAGGTTGGCGTCATTGATGAAAGATCTGAGATAGGTGCTTCAATTAACGGAGTTCCACAGCATAATTTGGGATTTCGTACGGATGTTATGGATGCTTGTCCTAAGGCGGAAGGTATGATGATGATGATCCGTTCTATGTCCCCTGATATTCTTGTGGTAGATGAAATTGGTAGCAGTCAAGATGTCCAAGCATTAATGGAAGCTGTAAATGCAGGGGTAACTGTTATTTGTACGATACATGGTCAAAGCATGGAAGAACTTAAAAAGCGACCATCATTACAACCAATATTTGATCAAAATATCTTTCAGCGCTTTATTGTCTTAAAAAAACACGTTAATCCCGGGCATATTCAGCAGATTTATAATCAGAGAGAAGTAAACATTTTACAGAAATCGAGGTGCCTGCAAGGTGAAATGGATTGGAGCACTTCTTTTCATAGGTACAACAACATGGATAGGCTTTGAATGGAGTAATAAACTAAACAACCGGCCAAAACATATCAGACAGCTTAAAAATGCTTTACAAATATTAGAGGCAGAAATTTTGTATAGTCAATTGCCATTACAGGAGGCTTTTACAACAATAGCGAAGCAAATTCCACAACCGACCAAATCTTTTTTTCATACGCTGGGGTTAAGTATGGGAAAGCAAAATCCAGACTTGTACAGTCTTTGGGAGGAGCAAGTGGATCATTTGATGCATCTATCATGTTTAAGCAGAAACGAGCAAGAAATTCTAAAACAATTTGGCAGAACATTAGGTCAGCATGACTTTGATCAACAACAAAAACACATACAGTTAACCGTTAGTCATCTTGACCGTGAATTGGAGGACGCTAGAGATAACCAAACAAGATATAGCAAAATGGCTAAAAGTCTAGGCATTTTATGCGGGATATTTATCGTGTTATTGCTTATTTAGTAGGAAAGGGGTATATCCATGCTTACCGATGCTTCCATTTTATTTCAAATTGCTGGAATAGGCATAATAGTGGCACTAATCCATACTGTATTAAAACAAATGGGAAAGGAAGAAATAGCCCAATTCGCTACGCTTGTAGGATTTATTATCGTTCTCGTTATTGTAATTAATGGCCTTTCAGATCTGTTTCAGCAGATTAAATCAGTATTCCTTTTTCAGGGGTAACGTTACATGGATATATTACAAATTGTCGTGTTGGGGATCGTTGCGAGCATTCTGTATATCATTTTAAAAGATATAAATACTTCTTTCGCATTTTTTATTATTATCATTACTGGAATTGTTATATTTCTAGTAATTATTAAACAAATTGGATCTATTTTTCAATTAATCGAATCGCTGGGAGAAAAAGCGAATATTGATGGAATGTATTTGGAAACGATTTTAAAAATTATCGGAATTGCTTATATCGCAGAACTCGGAGCAAATATAACGAAAGATGCGGGATTGAATTCCATCGCAGCAAAAATTGAGCTGGCAGGGAAAATTTTTATTTTATTGCTTTCTATACCTATTATAACTGCTGTTATAGAAGCAATCTTAAGTTTTTTACCACCTACCTAATCAGCGGTTCGAAAGGAGTAATTAACGTGGATGAAACAATATAAACTACGAATTGCGTTTACACTCGCTGTTTTGATGCTGCTATGTGGACAACCCGTTTTCGCTTCCGATACATCCGATACAGTCAATAAAAAAGATCAAACTAAGATTGAAGATGCTATGTTAGATGAAATATCACTGGATGGTATTCAAGAATATTGGAATGAATTGGTTACCGAATATGGTGGCTATATACCGGAACTAGAGAAAACAAGCATTTACGAATTTATTAAAAACAATGGATCATTCTCTTTAAAAAGCACTCTGATCGGTTTTGTGAAATATTTGTTTTATGAGCTGCTGCTAAATGGTAAATTGTTAGGATTACTCTTATTACTCACACTGTTTTCCATTGTTTTACAAACAGTGCAAACAGCATTTGAACATAGTGCAGTTAGTAAAATTGCTTATTTTGTTGTTTATATCGTTCTTATCTATATTGCTTTAAATAGCTTCTATTTAGCTTTTTCATATGCAAAAGACTCTATTGATGCAATGAGTAGTTTTATGATTGCTATGCTTCCCTTGATACTTGGTTTAATGGCAAGCTTTGGCAATATGATAACCGTATCTTTTTTTCATCCGGTTGTTATTTTTTTAATAAACTTAAGCGGTATATTAGTATCCAAATTCATTTTACCATTAATATTTTTTGCAGCATTATTATTGATTGTAAGTAGCCTAAATGAAAACTATAAAGTAACACATTTAGCCAATTTATTTAAAAATATTAGCCTTGGTGTACTTGGAGCCTTTCTAACTGTTTTTTTAGGAGTAATGTCTGTTCAGGGGACTGCTAGTGCAATCCAAGATGGAGTGGCGATGAAAACCACAAAATTTATTACAGGAAACTTTATTCCTATTGTAGGGCGAACTTTTACAGATGCAGCGGATACGATTCTAAGTGCTTCTTTATTATTAAAAAACGCTATTGGTATTGTTGGAGTAATCATTATCGTTTTTCTAGCATTATTTCCGGCATTAAAAATTTTCGCAATCGCCCTTACTTATAAAATAGCCGCTGCAGTTCTGCAACCGATTGGTGATGGTCCAGTTATTACAACTTTAAATACAATTAGTAAATATATTGTATATATTTTAGCCTGCTTATTAGCAGTAACATTAATGTTTTTTTTAGCAGTCGTCATTATTGTTATAGCCGGTAATGTAACGCTACTTCTTAGGTAGGATGATAGAAATGGACGTTATTACACAATGGGTAACACAAATTATTGTATTTATACTGTTAGCAACAATCATCGACCTGATTATTCCTGCTACTTCCATGAAGAAATATATCAAATTAGTAGTTGGATTGATTCTAATTTTAATTTTTTTAAAACCAGTCTTTTATTTATTTAATATAAATATTCATCAATCACTAGAAACAGCGTACTCACAGCTTTACGAGGAAGAAATGGAAAATCAGGATATAGAAAATCAGATAAAAATGCAAAAAAATGAAATACAAGCCTCTCAAGATGCATATATTTTAGAAGAAATGACTGTCCAATTGAAAAATCTAGCAAAAGATCCTTTGCGAGAGATACACCAGGCTGAAATTACAGACATACAATTTGAGTTTTCCAAAAAGGAAAAAGTTTCTTATGAGGATCTGGAAAAAGTCATTGTTTATCTACAAGAGTTAAAAAATGGGGAGGGAGAAGTGAATACAGTTGAAAATATCCAAATTAATACCGAAGAACCGCTAGAAGATGAAAAAGATGAACAAATGATTGAAGAAATGGAAGCTTTACTACGAGACACTTGGGATCTAAATAATAAAAAACTCAAGATCATCTGGGAGGGAGGAACATCTTGAAAGATAAATTTAAAAAATTGTTTCAAACAGAAAATGGTGAAATAAAATTTAAAAAGCCATCTAAAAAAACTGGTTACCTTATCGTAATTGCCTTAACAGGACTATTACTCCTTATCCTTGGAAATGCTTTTTCATCACCTTCAAAAGAAACGACAGTAAACAATAATCATGTAAATAACAACACCAACCAACCAGCAAAAGAAACCATTTCAGAGAAAAAATCTTCAACAACATCAAATGTAAGCGAATTAGAGACAAGCTATGAAAAGGACCTAACTGAAATGTTAGAAAAAATTCAAGGTGTCTCAGATGTAGAAGTGATGGTAAATCTTGATTCAACGAATGTTAAGGTCTATGAAAAAAATTTAATTTCGGGTCAGCAGACTACAGATGAATCCGATAAAAACGGCGGAACACGAAAGGTGGAGGATAGTACAGAAGAAAAAGAGGTTGTATTAGTAAGACAAGGTGATAAAGAGGTCCCACTACTTACCCAAACAAAAAAACCAGAAGTACGAGGGGTATTTGTTGTAGCAAAAGGAGTTGATCATGCAACAGTTAAGAAGTGGATGGTAGAGGCGACAACAAGAGTACTTGATGTGCCTACTCATAGGGTTTCTATAATGCCAAAAAATTAAGGGGGATAATATAATGTTAAAAAAACAAACGGTGTGGCTGTTGACAATGCTTAGTTTAATGATTGTTCTGAGTGTCTACTATATGACTTCCGATACCGAAGATTTAGCTTATATTGATAATGGTTCAAATGAGTCAGAGGAAGCTACAACAACTGATCCAGCACAAAATAAAGAAGATGCAGAGATTAATGATATAAATAACTTGAACGAAGATGAATTGTTTACAACCATTCGAATGGAATTACAAGATAAAAGAAGCATGCAAAAAGATCGCCTAAAAGAAATAGTAGCTTCAAACAATGCTAGTACCGATGAAAAGAATGAAGCATTAAACGAAATGGAGACAATGGATGAATTAGCATCAAAAGAAAATATTTTACAAAATTCAATTCTATCTTCCACAGAAAAATATGAAGATGTACTAGTTCGTTCTGATGAGGACAAAGTACATGT
This sequence comes from Virgibacillus alimentarius, assembly GCF_017874635.1. Lineage (NCBI taxonomy): Bacteria > Bacillati > Bacillota > Bacilli > Caryophanales > Bacillaceae > Virgibacillus > Virgibacillus alimentarius. Next base: position 395,039 of record NZ_JAGIKX010000001.1, on the reverse strand, counting down.
ACATGTGAAAGTTGATAAATTATCGAAACAGGAAGTAGTAAACATTATGCAGATGGCAAAAGATGAATTTGGTGAAGTAACAGTAGATGTTAATTTTCAACCAACTGAAGGATAAAAACATACATGGATACAATAAACCAGGCGTACGAATACGTCTGGTTCATTTGTGTGCGAGAAACCATTCGTATTAATATGATAACATTGATATAATGATTAAAAAGAAGAATATATGGATAAAACACATATAAATGATTGTTTTATTTTTATGTTGCCGTTTTATGATAAATTATCGTAAAATAGATAAAGGTATTAACGATACCCAATAATAATTTTTGTCTAAGCTGAAGGGTGGCTATTTATAATGTTAAATATGGATGAGATACGTGAAATAATAAAATTAATTGACCAATCATCTATCGATGAATTTACTTATGAAACAAGTGGTGCAACCATTTCAATGAAGAAAAATGAAAATACTGTGTCCCAAACTCCTGAAAAAGAAGTACATAAGAAAGTCCAATCAGCTGATACACCTTCACTAGTTGATATCAAGCCGGAAATACAGGAAGAACCCAAAGAGGAGCAAACGGAAATCAAGATAGACTATGATTATGAAATTGTTTCACCAATGGTCGGCACACTTTATAGTGCCCCGTCCCCTGAAAGGGAAGCTTATGTAACAGTTGGTAGCAAAGTAGAAAAAGATTCAATTGTTTGCATTGTAGAAGCAATGAAATTATTTAATGAAATTGAAGCAGAAGTTAAAGGTGAAATCGTTGAAATATTAGTGGAAGATGGCGAATTAGTAGAATATGGTCAACCACTATTTAGAGTAAAGACTAAATAAGGGGGACAAATTCCTTGATTAAAAAACTGTTAATTGCAAATAGAGGAGAAATAGCGGTACGAATTATCCGTGCTTGCAAAGAAATGAACATTGATACAGTGGCCGTTTACTCCGAAGCAGACAAAGAATCATTACATGTTCAATTGGCAGATGAAGCTTACTGCATTGGGCCAACTTTAAGTAAAGACAGCTATCTTAATTTCACTAATATTATGAGTGTCGCTACTTTAACAGAGGTTGATGCTATTCATCCTGGGTATGGATTTTTAGCTGAAAATGCTGACTTTGCTGAAATTTGCAGAGCATGCAATGTTGCTTTTGTAGGACCTACACCAGATGCAATTCAAAAAATGGGTATTAAAGACGTTGCCAGAGATACGATGAAAAAGGCAAATGTCCCCATCGTTCCAGGTTCGGATGGAATTATTCAAAATGAAAAAGAAGCAATGGAAATTGCAAATAATATAGGCTATCCAGTGATTATAAAAGCTACAGCTGGAGGTGGCGGAAAAGGAATTCGTGTAGCAAAGACCGAGGAGGAACTTATTAAAGGAATTCAAGTAACGCAAAAAGAAGCGGAGACTGCTTTTGGAAACGCAGGCGTTTATATAGAGAAGTTTATTGAAGATTTTCGACACGTTGAAATTCAAGTGCTAGCTGATCAGCACGGCAACGTTATTCACTTAGGCGAAAGAGATTGTACCATACAGAGAAGGTTACAAAAGCTTATTGAAGAAACACCTTCACCTGCAATTACACAAAAAATTAGAAAGCGTATGGGGGAAGCGGCAGTAAAAGCAGCTAAAGCCGTCAATTATGTAGGCGCTGGGACAATTGAGTTCATTTTTGATAGGACTACCAATGAATTTTATTTCATGGAAATGAATACACGAATCCAAGTGGAGCACCCTGTCACTGAAATGGTAACAGGCATAGATCTCGTAAAAGAACAAATTAACATTGCAAACAATGAAAAATTAAAACTGACACAAGCAGATGTAACTTTTGATGGATGGGCAATGGAATGTAGAATTAATGCTGAAAACCCTTTTAAAAAGTTTATGCCTTCACCAGGGGAAATAGAAATGTATTTATCGCCAGGTGGCTTAGGGATAAGAGTCGATTCTGCTGCATATCCTGGTTATAAGATCCCGCCATATTATGATTCAATGGTGGCCAAATTAATTACGTATGGTTCTGATAGGGAAGAGGCCATTAAGAAAATGAAACGTGCATTAGATGAATTCATCGTTGAAGGTGTTCATACAACGATACCATTCCATCGTTTAATCATGGATAATGAAGTTTTTTATGAAGGAGATTTTAATACAAATTTCCTTCAGGAAAATCCAATTTTAGAAACTATAAAGGAGTGATTGAATGACTGATCAAAGCTCTCTGAATGTAAGTGATGATACTGGATTAGGAAACGTGGAAATTGCCCCCGAGGTCATCGAGGTCATCACAGGTATTGCTGCTTCTGAAGTGGAAGGTGTTTCTTCTATGCGCGGGAACTTTGCTACTGGAGTTGTGGAGCGATTTGGGAAGAAGTCGCATACGAAGGGAGTAAAAGTAGAATTAACGGAAAGCGGCATCTTAATCGATTTATATGTTGTTTTGAACTTTGGTGTGTCAATTCCTGAAGTCGCACAAAAATTGCAAACAAATATTAGGCAAACATTAAAAAATATGACTGCGCTGGAAATTGCGGAAATAAATGTTCATGTAGTAGGAATTCAAATGGAGGATACAGAAAATACTGAGGTATAAGATTTAAGGTCAAAAGAAAAGTATTCTTTTGACCTTCTATTATAACTTTAGTATCCGTTAAATTTACGCTTTAAGATTGTAAATAACGAACCTAGAAATGAACTTTTAATCATGTTATTATTTGTATAAGATAATGTATAGAAATAGGATGTTTAAATCACCCAAATGATCAAATAGTATATCTTTTTAGTTCGTAGAGGAATAAAAAGCCTTTACAAAGATAACTATTTCCACGTCCTTAAAAAAGTATTTTTGAGGACGTTTCTTGTTTAAATTTGTACATAATATAAAAAGTCATATTGAGCGTCTATCATTTGGTATGATTCATCATCAATTAAAAGGAGTAATTAGATGAACCGGCATAAAGCAAGGGAAAAGGCTCTTCAGATCCTCTTTCAACTAGATATAAACGAACTTGATCCGATAAAAGCCATGGAAGATATTGCGGAAACTACAGCGATTGATTCTTTTTTGGAAACGGTTGTGAAAGGTGTTTCAACATATAAACAAGAACTTGATGACACAATTAATACAACCCTTGAAAACTGGTCAATAGATCGAATTGCTTCCGTGGAAAAAACAATTTTACGTATTGCTACATACGAAATAAAATACTTAGAGGATATACCGGTAGGTGTCTCGATCAATGAAGCAATTGAATTAGCAAATAGTTATGGAGATGAAAAATCAGGTAAATTTGTTAATGGTGTTTTATCAAAAATTATTTCTTAACAAAGGGAGATGGGGTAACGATGGTAGCTGAAATCATAAACGGCAAAGAATTATCATCCGAGTTGAAATTAAACATGAAGGAAAAAGTGTCTGACTTGAAAAAAAACAAGATTGTACCGCATTTAACGGTTATATTAGTAGGAGATAATCCAGCTTCAAAATCCTATGTTAATGGAAAGAAAAAAGCATGTGCAGAAACAGGAATTTCATCAGACATAATAGAAATGGCTGATTCTATTTCAGAGGAGAAGCTTCTTTCAACAATCAATAAGCTAAATCAAGATCAGTCTGTTCATGGTATATTAGTTCAACTGCCACTTCCAGATCATATCAACGAACAACATATTATTGAAGCAATTGACCCTAAAAAAGATGTGGATGGCTTTCATCCCGTTAATATCGGCAAAATGATGACTGGAGCAGATACCTTTTTGCCTTGTACTCCGTTTGGCATTGTAACAATGCTAAAATCAAAAGATATTAACATATCTGGTCAACATGTAGTTATTATTGGCAGAAGTAATATTGTAGGTAAACCAGTAGGTCAATTATTATTAAATGAAAATGCTACTGTTACATATTGCCATTCAAAAACAGAGGATTTAAGATCATTTACCACTAATGCTGATATACTAATTGTGGCAATAGGTAAAGCGAATGTACTTACAGAAGAGTATTTAAAGCCTGGCGCTGTTGTTATTGATGTTGGTATTAACCGACTCGACAATGGAAGATTAACTGGTGATGTAGACTTTGAAAACGTTAAAAACAAGGCATCATTTATTACGCCTGTCCCTAAAGGTGTAGGGCCTATGACAATTACCATGTTGCTCCAAAATACCATTAAAGCTGCAGAAGGTCTGGAAAAACAGTGAAGGACAATTATTTAACAGTAACTGCATTAACAAAATATATTAAACGCAAAATTGATACAGATGTGCATTTAAGAAATATTTGGCTAAAAGGAGAAATATCTAATTTCAAGCTGCATAGTCGCGGTCATATGTACTTAACCATAAAGGATGATCAAACACGCATACAAGCTGTGATGTTTGCTGGAAAAAACCGTTTCTTAAAATTTAAACCTGAAGATGGAATGAATGTGCTGATTAGGGGAGAAATTAGCGTTTTTGAGCCTTTTGGCCAGTATCAAATTTATATTCAGCAGATGGAACCTGATGGTATCGGGGCATTGGCTATCGCATTTGAACAACTAAAAGAAAAACTTCAAAAACAAGGTTATTTTGATAAAAACATTAAAAAGCCGATACCTATGTTTCCTAAACATATAGGTATTATAACTTCTCCTACTGGTGCAGCAGTACGTGATGTGATTTCGACATTAAAAAGAAGATTTCCAATTATAAAACATACGATCATACCCGTTCTTGTCCAAGGACAGCATTCAGCAATGTCGATAAAAAAAGCAATCGAATTAGCAAACGACAAAAATTTATTTGATGTTCTAATAATAGGAAGAGGCGGAGGATCTATCGAAGAATTATGGAGCTTTAACGAAGAAATAGTCGCTGATGCCATCTTTCATTCAAAGATACCAATTATTTCTGCCGTAGGACACGAAACTGATGTTACCATCAGTGATTATGTAGCAGATTTGAGAGCGCCAACCCCTACAGGTGCAGCCGAACTTGCTGTACCTTCACATATTGAAATAAAAGAGAAAATTTCTAATATGAAACAATCTGCCATTAGCACAATGAGTAACATCATCAAAAATCGGGAACAACATTTAAAACGAATTGGTCAATCCTATGCTTTTCGTTATCCAGAGCAACTTTTAAAGCAAAAAGAACAAGAATTGGACAAGCAGATTGACAGACTTGAAAAGTTTCGAACGCTCTATACGAACCGCAAGCATGAGAGGCTCATGAATGCAAATATTCGTTTAATCAATCAGCATCCCAAAAAGCAAATAAAGCAGGGAACAAAAGAATTAAAGCAATTAGTGAAACAAAAAAATAATTATATGCTGCAAATTTTTGAAAAGAATTCAAAAAACCTAGCAACCGTAATAGAAAAACTCACTCTGCTCAATCCTTTAGAAGTAATGAAACGGGGATTTGCAATTCCTTATACGATCGATGGCCACATCATTAACTCAAGTCATCAAGTTCAAATGAATGATAAAATGAAAATTAAATTAAGCGATGGATTAGTCAAGTGCAATGTAACTAGTGTAGAGGGGGATAATGATGGATACCATGAATGAAGTTTCTTTTGAAGAAGCGATGGAAGAACTGGAAAAAATAGTGGCAAAATTAGAGGAAGGGGATGTTCCCCTAGAAAAAGCTATTGTCTATTATCAAGAGGGGATGAAACTTTCCAAATTATGTAATGATAAATTAAGTAATGTGCAAGAAAAAATGACAAAAATCATGAATGAACAAGGGGAAATTGAACCTTTTGACCTACAGGAGGAAGAATAAATTGCATGAACACCTTGAAGCATATATTACGAAAAATAAATTAAAATTCCAAGAAGAAATGAGTAAACATTTACGTCAATTGGATATTCCTCCAAGACTAAAGGAATCCATGGTCTATTCAGCCGAGGCAGGCGGAAAAATGCTTCGGCCAATTTTATTGGCAGCAAGTTACGAAATGTTTAGTAAGGATATTAACAAAATTCTATCTATTGGCGTTGCTCTTGAAATGATTCATACATATTCTCTCATACACGATGATTTACCTTCGATGGACAATGACGATTATCGAAGAGGTAAACTCACAAATCATAAAGTATTCGATGAAGCGACCGCAATATTAGCCGGTGATGCTTTATTAACGTACAGCTTCGAGATAATCTCAACGGACCCATATTTAACGGATAAACAAAAAATTGAAATTATAAAATTGCTCTCTAGCTCCAGCGGTGCGAAAGGGATGGTTGGTGGACAAATTTTAGATTTAGAAGCGGAAAATCATCCTGTTGAGCTTCATGAATTGGAAAAAATCCACACAATGAAAACTGGAGAACTGCTAAAATTTGCAATATATAGTGGTGCATATCTTGGCAATGCAACAAATGAACAATTAAATCACCTAAGAGAATTCGCATACTACTTAGGTTTAATATTCCAAGTTCAGGATGATATCTTAGACGTGACTGGAGATGTCAATAAAATAGGAAAACCCTTAGGTAGTGATCAAAGTAATCAAAAAAGTACATTTCCTAATCTATTAGGAGCAGAAGGTGCGTTAGAATACAAAAATCAGTATGTACAAAAAGCAAAAAATGCATTACAAAAAGTTAATGCGGAAAATTCCTATTTATTTGCATTAACAGATTACTTTAGTCAAAGAGACCACTAACAAGAACGAATAGGTAAAGATTTTCGACAAGTTTTATAGAAAATTCATTTGATATATGTTATAATTAATTACGTTATAGGGTGGTGCAGTATTCTAGTCAACCCTCCGTTCCTGAAGGCGGGCCTAAAAATCCGCCAAAGGGCACATCGATGAAGTTCCTTGTGTTGGCCTGAGGCGCCCAGCCTTGGGTCAATGCTGGGAGTTAAGGTTTTCGGGCGATCCACAAAGGCATGTGGGCGTAGACCCGATTTCCGCGGAGGCCCATCTTTGTAGTGATAACTAAGCCTAGGAATCATTATGAAATGGGGTATGAACCTGTAAAATAAGGTAAGGGACGCCTTGTTTGCAGCGTAGCCTGCCTTGAGTGGTACTGAGAGGATTAGTGTCATAAACATTTATCCGGCAGGCCACCGGTTGAATGTTTGATTTTCCGCTATGAAATCAGTACTGCAAAAGAGGCTAGGGAGCGGTTAAAGGTTGTTGAGGAAAACTCCTAGACTGTTCGAAACAGACATTTAAAAGGGATTATAGTGTGGACTAAGTGGTAATCCAGTCTAGTTTTTGGTGACAAAACTAAAATGGATTTAAAGGGGAACCGCCTTTATGGCAACATAGGGTATCCATTTGGGAAAACCTACTGGACCTAAGCCACAGTTTTTACCTTTTAAATGCCCACCCTCGCCTTACATAAAAATACATATCATGAATTATTCATAACTAGAAAATGTGAATACACCTAATAATTTTCAAGAAAAACATACGAGGGTAAATTATGAATTCAAAAATAAAACGTTCCATAAAATTTAGTTTCACTATTGCCGTTATCACTTTTGTGCTAGCGGCTATTTTTTCAATTATATCATCTTCTTTACTTAATGAAGTAGTTTGGATTATTGGTTTAATAATCGTGTTTATCATCGTATTTATAGGTATTGTTTTTGATATGCTAGGAATAGCAGCTACTTCGGCAAGTGAAGCTCCATTGCATGCAATGGCTGCAGAAAAGGTTAAAGGGTCGAAAGAAGGCATTATTATCATAAGAAACGCAGATAGATTTGCAAGTTTTTGTAATGATGTGATTGGTGATATATCTGGAATTATAAGTGGAACAGCATCAGCAATAGTTGTACTGCAAATTGCCAACCTATTTGAAAAAGGAGAAGGATCTTTTCTCCAAATAGCCCTAAATGTTTTCATAACAAGTTTAGTTGCAGCACTTACAGTTGGCGGAAAAGCATTAGGCAAATTTTTTGCAGTTAATGCATCTACGGACATTATTATTATAACCGGAAAAATAATTTCTTTTATTGAAAAAAAGCTAAAAATAAAAATATTGCCTAGAAATAACTAACATAATAGAGGTATTATAATGAGAAAACAAAGTTTGGATATTTTATTAGTGGAACGAAATTTAGTTGAATCACAAGATAAAGCAAAGCGCCTTATAATGGCTGGTTTAGTATTTACAAACACTATACGTTTAGATAAACCTGGAATGAAAGTAGACCGGAATATTCCTTTAACAATTAAAAAAAAACAAATACCATATGTTGGACGAGGCGGTTTGAAACTTGAAAAGGCATTAAATTCCTTTTCTGTTTCTGTTTCTAATAAAATTATGTTAGATATTGGTTCTTCTACAGGAGGCTTTACCGACTGTGCTTTACAAAATGGAGCAGAATTATGTTATGCGATTGACGTAGGGTATAATCAACTGGATTGGAAACTGAGAAATGATGAACGTGTTATTGTAATGGAGCGAACTAATTTTCGTTATGTTACATCTGATATGCTAAAATTTGGTTCACCCAATTTTGCAACGATTGACGTTTCTTTTATATCATTAAAAGTTATTCTTCCAGTTTTAAAGCAATTACTAACGCCCAATAGTGATGTAATTGCTTTAATAAAACCCCAATTTGAAGCGAACAAAGAACAAGTTGGCAAAAAAGGAATCGTCCGGGATATACAAGTACATGAGACTGTTTTAGAAAATATTATTACGCTTGCTAAAAATGAAACGTACAATATTCACAACCTAACATATTCACCCATAACGGGAGGAGACGGAAATATTGAATTTCTAGCTCATTTCAGCTGGAAAAAAGCAAAACAAAATAATATGATTGAACCAAAATCAATTGTCCAAGAAGCTCATGCTAACTTAACATCCTAAATAAAGTACGAGCTCTAGCCTATTTATAAACATTTAAAATTAAATATCCACCGAGACATATGTTTTTCCGGAGGTAAAAAATGAGTAAAATTCAACGACATATAAAAATACGCGAGTTAATTACCGATTATGAAATTGAAACACAGGATGATTTGGTTGACCAGTTAAAAGCTTTAGGATACAACGTTACTCAAGCCACTGTATCACGAGATATTAAAGAGCTTCATCTTGTTAAAGTTCCTTCATTAAATGGAGGATATAAATATAGCTTACCTGCCGATCAGCGTTTTAATCCATTAGGAAAATTAAAACGATTAATCATGGATACCTTTGCCAAAATTGATAGTACGAACCATTTTATAATATTGAAAACCCTGCCAGGCAACGCCCAAGCTGTTGGGGTTTTAATTGATAATTTGGATTGGGATGAAATAATGGGAACCATTTGTGGAGATGATACATGCCTCATTATATGTCGGACAGAAGAGGATACAGATACGATTAAAAATCGTTTTCTAAATATGCTGTAAGAAATAAATATATTTTCTGGATTACGAGTAGCCATACTTTGAGGTGATTTTAACATGCTAACAGAATTATCTATCCGTGATTTTGCCATTATTGAACAAACATCCATTACCTTTAATGATGGTTTAACCGTATTAACTGGTGAAACAGGAGCGGGAAAATCAATTATTATCGATGCTATTCAACTACTGGCAGGTGGAAGAGGTTCAGTTGAGTTTGTCCGGTATGGCAGCAAAAAAGCACAGATTGAAGGTTTATTTACAATCGAAAACAAAAAACATGCTATTTATAATGTCGGAGCTCACTACGGAATAGAGATAGAAGATGGAATGGTTGTTTTACATCGGACAATTACTGCTGGCGGGAAAAGTATCTGCAGAGTTAATGGGAAATTAGTAACCTTGGCCATTTTAAAAGAATTTGGAAAAACATTAATTGATGTACATAGCCAACACGAGACTCAATCATTAATGAATCCAGAAAATCATATCGACTTACTTGATTTATACGATGAGAATAGGATTGCAAAAGCAAAAGAGGAGTATACAAAGTTATATGAACAACTAAAAACATTAAAGCAAAAGCATAAACATTTAAGTGAAAATGAGCAGGAAATGGCTCAACGTTTGGATTTATTAGAATTTCAATTTCGTGAGATTGAACAAGCTTCTCTTAGCCCCGATGAAGACGACCTTTTAGAAAAAGAACGTGAACATTTAGCTAATTTTGAAAAGATTAACACTGCACTCTTAGCATCATATAATGCATTGTACGGTGAGCAAAAAGGACTTGAATGGTTGAATAACGCTCAATTAGCCCTGCAGGATGGAAGCGCTTATGATTCATTTACAGCAGAAAAGGCTGAAGAATTGTCCAACCATTATTTTATTATCGAAGAACTCACAATTGAACTTCGTAACTACAGCGAAACTATACAATATGATTCTGGACGTTTAAACGAAATTGAGGAGCGGCTCAATGAAATAGACAAATTAAAAAAGAAATATGGTTCTACAGTTCACGAAATATTGGAATACATGGGTAAAATTGAAGAAGAAATGGAACAAATAAAAAATAAAGATTCCCATTTAATAAAAATGAAAGAACAGATAAAAGAAAAAAAAGAAGATGCATATTTAGAAGCAAAACAATTACATGATCTGCGGAAGGAAGCTGCTGAGTCTTTAATACAAGATATGGAGAAAGAATTGATTGATCTATACTTGAATAACGCTTCCTTTTCCATTTCTTTTCAACCAGAAATTACCGAAGTTAATAATGCTAATAAAGTAAACTTACATAAGAATGGATTTGACCATATTCACTTTCTAATTTCAACTAATGCAGGTGAACCGCTAAAAGAAATGAATAAAATAGCCTCTGGAGGCGAACTTTCACGTATAATGCTTGTACTGAAGAAATTATTGGCTCAACATCAAGGAATCACAAGCGTAATATTTGATGAAGTAGATACAGGTGTTAGTGGTCGAGTAGCCCAAGCAATGGCTGAAAAAATTTATGGAGTTTCGAATAAGTCACAAGTTCTCTGTATAACTCATTTACCTCAGGTAGCTGCTATGGCAGATTCACATAAATTCATTAAAAAAAACGAAAAGGATAATCGAACAGAAACACATGTTACCGAATTAAATGAGGAACAACAAATTGAAGAATTGGGCAGAATGATTACAGGTACCAAACTAACAAACACAGCAAAAGATCATGCAAGAGAATTAGTACAACTTGCAATTTCTTTTAAAAATAATACAAAATAAAGGATAATTTTCTTTAAAAAGCCAGAAAATAACTTATCTGGCTTTTTTCTTTTGTCATTCATTATATACATGTTTTCATGAATTTTTAAAAAGGAAATGTTACACATCTTTTCTTATTTCTCACTAGTTTAAAATACCATCAATAAGGTCAAATTAGAAATACAGATATAAAAAGGTATGGGTTAGGAGCGGAGGAGAGTGAATTGATTGAGACAGAAGGATAAAATAAGAAATTGGATAGGCATTCTGCTCCTTATTGTTGTAATGGCAATTCCCTTTTTTACCCCTTTACAAAAGTATCTTTCCATTCCTAATGAGATTTTAACCCTTGCTAATGAATCACGCCTAGACATACCAAATTTTGGTGATGCTGTAGAAGTTAATGCTACAGATGACAATGTGCAAGCAATAAATTCCTCTGAATTTCATGCTAAAGAACCTGGAGACAGTAAACTTTTTTATGAAGTAGCCGGTCTTCCAGTTAAAAAAGTTAACGTTTCCTTACTCGATGATATAAAAGTTATACCTGGTGGCCAATCAATCGGTGTTCAGCTGCATACACTAGGTGTACTAGTTGTAGGGCATCATCTTGTAAACGGTAAAGACGAAGAGGCATCATCCCCTGGTGAAGATGCAAAAATTAAAGTAGGAGACATCATTTTAAAAATCAATGGAAAACCAATTAAAAACATGGAAGATGTCAAACCCTATGTAGAAAAAGCAGGGAAAAAAAACAAACCTTTAAAATTAACTGTAAAAAGAGGAAAAGAAAAATTTAGTACAAAATTACAACCAGTTAAGGACAATAAGGAAAAAGAATACCGTATTGGTTTATATATTAGGGATTCAGCTGCAGGAATTGGCACCATGTCATTTTATGAACCAAAGTCAAAGAAATATGGAGCATTAGGACATGTTATTTCAGATATGGATACTAAAAAGCCTATTGAAATCCACGATGGAACCATTGTACGTTCAAATGTTACCTCCATTGAAAAAGGGAACAATGGAACACCTGGAGAAAAACAAGCTAAATTTTCTATGGAGAAGGACAAAATTGGATCAATTACAAAAAATAGTCCATTTGGAATCTTTGGCGAACTAAACAGTACCATTAAAAATGGAAAAATGGATGAACCAATGTCTGTTGGTTTATCTCATGAGGTAAAAGAAGGTCCTGCAAAGATATTAACTGTGGTTGATGGTGAAAAAGTTGAAGAATTTGATGTTGAAATTGTAAGTAGTGTACCTCAGAAATTCCCAGCCACAAAAGGGATGGTTATAAAAATTACGGATCCAAAGCTACTAAAAGAAACTGGTGGTATTGTTCAAGGAATGAGTGGTAGTCCCATCATTCAGGATGATAAAATCGTTGGCGCTATTACACATGTATTTGTAAATGATCCCACTTCTGGCTATGGGGTTCACATTGAATGGATGTTGCAGGAAGCAGGTATAGATATTTATAAGAAAAAAGATAAACAAAAAGCTAGTTAAAAAAATGACTTGTTGTGGATTTATTCCATCACAAGTCATTTTCCATATTTAAAATTATGATATAATTCTAAATAGACTATATATTATTCGACAAATGTTATGTCGATTTACGCAGTAGATTATCGAAATATAAGGAAAAATAGAGGGAATGAAAGCAAAACAAAGGAAACACAAAAAATTCCAAAGTTTTTCACTCGAAAAGAGGATTTAATCATTTTATATCGAATAGGTACAATGGAGATAAACTGTTCGATTACATAAAGGGGAGGAACAAAATAGTGGAAAAAATTTCAGTTTGCTTAGTTGATGACAATAAGGAATTAATACAATTAATGGAAGATTATTTTGACGAACAAGAAGATATTGAAGTAATTGGAACCGCATCCAACGGAAGAGACTGCTTGGAAATGCTGGAGGATTTAAATCCGGACGTATTAATTTTAGATATAATTATGCCACATATTGACGGATTAGCCGTGTTGACAACACTAAGAGAAACGGAAAGAAACAGCTATCCAAATGTTATTATGCTTACCGCGTTTGGGCAGGAGGAAGTAATGAAAAAAGCAGTAGACTTAGGAGCATCTTATTTTATCTTAAAACCTTTTGATTTGGAAAACTTGGCTGACCAAGTCCGTCAAGCACAAGGAACGAATACAACTTTATCTCAAGGAAGTCCTAAAAAAGAAAATAAAAAGGAAAAAAAGAAAGTGGACTTGGAAGCAAGCATTACAAATATAATTCACGAAATAGGAGTCCCTGCGCATATTAAAGGATATATGTATTTACGTGAAGCAATTACAATGGTATACAACGACATCGAACTATTAGGTTCAATTACCAAAGTACTTTATCCTGATATTGCTAAAGCCTTCAATACAACAGCTTCACGTGTAGAAAGAGCGATACGCCATGCCATAGAGGTTGCTTGGAGCAGAGGAAATATCGAATCGATATCAGCTTTATTTGGCTACACGGTAAGCATTTCAAAAGCAAAACCGACCAATTCCGAGTTTATTGCAATGGTCGCTGATAGGCTTCGTTTAGAACATAAAGCGAGTTAAAGGTTGATATGTAAAGGTTTACTTAAAATTATTTATTAAAATTAACTCGCTTCATGTTGCATTTATCATTCGTTTGTTTACTGAAAGTCTTCCGAGGAGGCTAAGGCCGTGCCCGCGGAAAGCAGCCGCCTGCAGAGCAAGTCAACGGGATTACTAAATAAGTATAAATCGCACGGAAAAGTAAAATAAAGAAGTTCGGGAGTTCCATCTAGAGACGGGACTCCCGAACTTTTTTACATTTACTGGGGTTTTGTCCCAGTCTTATTTTTTATTGATTATTTACCAAAATATGCATCATACAACGATTGAATTGCCCGGTCAATTCCTTCAGCTTGTATTCCAAACATCATCGAAACTTCAGATGAACCCTGATTTATCATTTCAATATTGACATTAGCTTCTTTTAGGGCTGAAGTGGCTTTTTGAGCGATCCCAATTGTACTATTCATTCCTTCACCAACAACCATGATAATTGCTAAATCACGATGGATAGACACTGTATCCGCTTGTAATTCTTCTTTTATTCTTTTAAGTATTATGGGTTCCTTTTCAGGTGTCAGTTGATCATCACGGATAATAATGGACATATCATCAATTCCCGAAGGTGCATGTTCAAATGAAATCATTTCATCCTCTAAAATACTAAATAACTTTCGTCCAAACCCTAATTCACGGTTCATTAAATATTTGCTGATATATATGCTACTGAAACCAGTGTCGCTGGCTATACCTACAACACAGTTCTCTAAAGACTCTTTTTCCGCAACAATCTTTGTTCCCGGGGATTGTGGATTATTTGTATTTTTAATAGCTACAGGAATTTTTTCATTGAATGCAGGTATTAAAGCTTCATCGTGAAATACAGAAAACCCTGCATAGGAAAGTTCACGCATTTCTTTATAGGTTAACTTTGTGATTTCTTTTGGATTATCAACAATATTAGGATTCACTGAAAAAACCGAGTCCACATCCGTAAAATTCTCATATAATGCAGCTTTTACTCCTGCCGCAACAATAGAGCCGGTTATATCTGAACCCCCTCTGGGGAAAGTTGCAAGATTTCCTTCTTTTGTATACCCAAAAAAACCAGGTATAACCAATATATCTGATCTTTCCCTAAGTGCATAAAGATTGGAGAAACTTTCCGATAATATTCTAGCCTCGCCCAGCTCATTACTAACCATTATTCCAGCATCTTTTGGATTTATATAATTTGCTTCTAGGCCAATATGTTTAAGATATTCACTGACAATTTTGGCTGAACTATCTTCTCCAAGTGCTTTGATAGCATCGAATTTAATTTCGTCAGAAAGATTTCTCGATAACACGTTATTAATCGAATGTTCAATATCTTCCAGGACGGACAATGGTATATTTAATTCTTGAATAATTTCTTCAAAACGTTTCATTATTTTGTCCAAATAGTCTTTATACGTTTTATTTTGAAGATAAGCATGACCCAGATCTATTAGCATATCGGTAATTTTAATATCATTATTATTTCGTTTTCCTGGAGCTGAAACAACAACTATTTTTCGCTCAGGATCACTTTTAATAATACCCCCTACTTTTTGGATTTGAGTAGCACTCGCAACAGAACTGCCACCGAATTTTACTACTTTCATTGTTACACCTCTCCATATACTTTTATAAAATCTAATGTTTTTTAAATAGTATCACAAATGTTACATAACTGTTAGTGTTTTCTTTCAATTCAGCTAGACTCTTTTTTTAATTTTGTACTTTTTTTGCCTATAGACAAAATAAAAGTGACTAATCGCCACTTTTTATTTGTGTTTCTTTTGATTTTTCTTCTTTACTAATTGTCTTTTTCGATCTCTATGTACGATAAAGCCACCGATAAAACCAAGTCCGATTAAAAACAGGATGAGTCCTACTGTAAATTGGATACCAACATGGACGAAAATCGGATAAAATTCATCAAACAAAGAATCGCGCATAAGTTTTATACCAAAAGCAGAAATAACGCCTGGAATAAATAATACAAGTACAGCAAAAATCCGAATCATATCATATTCCCCTTAAGTACTAATCTTTAGATAGTATAACAAACCTTGCTTAAAATAGAAATGAATCAAGATTTGCTTAAACCAACGTATTATCGTATGATTGATACGTGCAAAATTTTGCAAGGTGGGATGATATGAAACGTGTGCTTATTATTGGCGTTAACAAAAATGAGAGCGCTTTATTTAACCTGCTATATACTAGTGATCAATTTAAAATAATAGCTGCTATCGCTCAAAATAAACAAGAAAATGTATGTAAAGTAGAACGTACATATAATATTCCTGTAGATACGGAATGGCAAAATTGGATAAACGAAGACATTGATATTATAATTGAAACTACAGGCGATTCACATCTGCTTGCGTTACTTTCAAATGAACGCCAAAAACAAACACTGATTATACCCGAACCTCTTACAAGAATTATAATTGAGTTACTTGAGGAAAAAATGACGCAAACAATTAATAACAAACTAACCCAAGTAATTCATCTAAAGGAAGAAAATACGGATTTAAAGAAAATAAAAACAATGTTAGAGGCCATTATTCATTCATCAGAAGAAGCGATTAGTGTTGTTGACGAGAATGGTACAGGGTTAATGGTTAACCCAGCATATACAAAAATTACCGGGTTAACAGAAAAAGAAATCATTGGAAAACCAGCATCTACTGATATTTCTGAAGGAGAAAGCATGCACTTCAAAGTGCTGAAAACAAGACAGCCAGTTCGCGGTGTACGTATGAAAGTTGGTCCAAATAAAAGAAGTGTTTTAGTAAATGTTGCTCCAGTGATAGTCAATGGAAAAATTAAGGGAAGTATAGGTGTACTACATGATATTTCAGAAATTCAGATATTAACAAGCGAATTAAAAAGGGCTCAAAAGATCATTCGCAACTTAGAAGCAAAATATACTTTTGATGATATAATAGGTTCTTCTCCTGAGATGAAACTGGCCATCGAACAAGCTAAGGTTGGAGCTAGAACACCAGCAACTGTTTTATTGCGTGGAGAATCAGGTACAGGAAAAGAATTGTTTGCTCATGCTATTCACCATGAAAGCGTTAGAAAACATAATAAGTTCATTAGGGTGAATTGTGCAGCTATTGCAGAGACGCTTTTAGAAAGTGAATTATTTGGTTATGAAGATGGAGCTTTTTCAGGAGCAAAATCAGGTGGCAAAAAAGGATTATTTGAAGAAGCAAATAATGGCAGTATTTTTCTAGATGAGATAGGCGAGCTTTCTTTAAATATGCAAACCAAACTTCTTCGATTTCTTCAGGAAAATGAAATTATTAGAGTTGGTGGTACAAAACCAATACAGATTAATGTAAGAGTGATTGCTGCTACGAATACTAATCTGGAAAAAGCAATTATGGATAAAACTTTCCGTGAGGATTTATATTATCGTTTAAATCGCCTTCCGATATTTATTCCTTCTCTTAGAGAGCGCTTGGATGATTTACCAGATTTAATTTATCATACCATTGAGAAATTAAATCTGGAATATGGCAGAAATGTTCGCTCCATATCAGATAAAGCCTTACATAATTTAAAACAACATCGTTGGGATGGCAATATTAGAGAATTGGAAAACATAATTGGACGAGCAATGATTTATATGGGTATGAACGAAGAAAGGATTAAAACTAAACATATTTTTGATTATGTAAATCTTTTGTCAAAAACAAAAGATCCGATTGATTCACAAGTTTCAAGCATCGATAGGCTCTCATTACAACAAGCTACCGAACAATTTGAAAAAGATTTCATTGCCAGTGCATATAGAAGAAATAATTTTAACAAAACAAAAACAGCCAGTGCGTTAAAAATATCCATTAGAAATTTATACTATAAGATAAAAAAGTATAATATTGAAAAAAGTAACATGCAACACTTTTCATAAATGAAAAAAAATGCACACACTAACTATACATTAACCAATAAAAACAAGGGTTAAATATTGGCACAATCGTTGCAATGGAAATATAAACATACATTCTTCCTTGCGTAAATTACAATTAATTTTTTAGATTATGAAATATATACCACATTCTTAGGGGGATAAAAAATGGAAATATTGAGTTATATGGAAGAGTCTGATTATGAGCAAGTCGTTTTTTGTCAGGATAAAAATTCTGGACTTAAAGGAGTTATAGCTATTCATGATACCACGCTTGGACCTGCGCTAGGCGGGACTAGAATGTGGACGTACAATTCAGAAGCTGAAGCGATTGAAGATGCTTTGAGATTAGCAAAAGGAATGACTTATAAAAATGCTGCCGCTGGATTAAATTTAGGCGGAGGGAAAGCGGTGATTATTGGTGACCCTAAAAAGGATAAAAACCCTGAAATGTTCAGAGCATTTGGCCGTTATATCCAAAGTCTAAACGGTCGATATATTACAGCTGAAGATGTAGGAACAACGGTTAATGATATGGATACAATCCATTTAGAAACGGATTTTGTAACTGGAATATCAGCCGAGTCTGGTTCCTCAGGTAATCCATCACCAATAACTGCTTACGGTGTATATATGGGAATGAAAGCAGCTGCAATGGAGGCTTTTTCTAATGACTCTTTAGAAGGAAAAACAATTGCAGTACAAGGCGCTGGAAATGTTGCATATAATCTATGTAAATATCTGCATAAAGAAGGTGCTAACATCATTGTAACTGACATAAATAAAGAAGCGGTTAATCGGGTTGCAGAAGCTTTCGGTGCTCAAACTGTAGATCCAGAAGCCATCTATGATGTAGATTGTGATATATATGCACCGTGTGCGTTAGGCGCAATAATTAATGATGATACTATTCCAAGAATTAAAGCGAAGGTTATAGCGGGATCAGCAAATAATCAGTTAAAAACAAATGAACATGGCGATATGCTTTACGAAAAAGGAATAATTTATACTCCTGATTATGTCCTAAATTCAGGTGGAGTTATCAACGTAGCTGATGAGTTAATAGGATATAACTATGACCGGGCAATGAAAAAGGTAAATACAATTTATGATAACCTAACAAAAGTGTTTGAAATTTCCAGACGTGATAATATTCCAACATATGCTGCCGCAGACCGGATGGCAGAAGAAAGAATTGAATCGGTAAAAAAATCCCGAAATCAGTTTCTAATGAATGAACATCATATTTTAAGTCGAAAGTAAAACTTTAGGGGAATTTTAAAGCAAATACCAGTCATTTTGCACCAAATTCTCGAGATTACCACTATTTATTCTAGCTTAACCTCAATATAAGTCGTTGATCATGAAGGCTTTGTCATTTAAATCATATTATTGATCAACATTTGGCAAATAGCATACTAGGGCATTTATGATATCTAAACTGGATGCTGTAGTATCCTGCTATAAATATAAAAGTAAGCGAATGA
This sequence comes from Virgibacillus alimentarius, assembly GCF_017874635.1. NCBI lineage: Bacteria > Bacillati > Bacillota > Bacilli > Caryophanales > Bacillaceae > Virgibacillus > Virgibacillus alimentarius. Next base: position 375,899 of record NZ_JAGIKX010000001.1, on the reverse strand, counting down.
TGTGTATTGCTGTTATAATAGTATACCTGGTGCAAATATATTACAAATACTTATATTAGATGTTTTGAGGGTTTTACATAATAGAGATATACAAAAAAAGTAACCCTGCGACTCAAGATATGAAGGAGCGGACTATGTATGTCAAAGGAATATGACCTTGTTGTTCTCGGTGGGGGGACAGGCGGATATGTTGCTGCTATACGAGCTTCACAACTGGGTTTGAAAGTAGCAATGGTAGAAAAAGAGAAACTAGGTGGCACTTGTTTACATCGTGGCTGTATCCCCTCAAAAGCGTTATTACGCAGTGCAGAGGTTTATAAACAGACAAAAGAAGCAAGTAATTACGGTATTTACACGAAAGAAACAAATTTTAATTTTACGAAGGTACAGGAACGAAAAGACAAAATTATTGATACATTACATCAAGGTGTCCAAGGGCTTATGAAAAAAGGGGAAATTGATGTATTTGAAGGATACGGTCGTATTTTAGGACCTAGTATATTTTCTCCAATGCCTGGAACGATTTCAATTGAATATGAAAATGGTGACGAAAATACAATAATCGTTCCAAAAAATGTACTGATTGCAACTGGTTCAAAACCCAAAACATTACCTGGTCTAGATATTGATGGTACAGCAGTATTGAGCTCTGATGAGGCTCTTCAAATGGAAGAACTTCCTGCTTCCATCATTATAGTTGGTGGCGGTGTGATAGGTATTGAATGGGCCTCAATGTTAGCTGATTTTGACGTCAAAGTTACAGTTATTGAATACGCAGACCGAATACTGCCAACAGAAGATACGGCTATATCTAAGGAAGTTGAGAAATTATTAAAAAAGAAAGGTATTACCTTTGTTAAGGAAGCAAAAGTGCTATCAGAAACCCTATCAAAGGGAGACGGTATTACAGTTGATGTAGAGATCAATGATAATAAAAAATCCTTTAAAGCAGAAAAAATGCTTGTATCCATTGGGCGAGAAGCAAATACAAGTAATATCGGACTGCAAAACACGGAAATTGTTATCGATTCTGGATTTATTCAAACGAACAACTATTATCAAACAAAAGAATCACACATCTATGCCATTGGTGATGTAATCGGCGGGATGCAGCTTGCACACGTCGCTTCCCATGAGGGGATCATCGCAGTCGAACACATTGCTAATCAAGAGCCATTTACACTGAATTATAACACTGTCCCTACATGTATTTATTCCAACCCTGAGGTTGCAAGTGTGGGAATGACAGAACAAAAGGCAAAAGAAGCGGGCTTTCATATTAAGATTGGTACATTTCCTTTTAAAGCAATTGGAAAAGCATTAGTTTATGGTGAAACAGATGGTTTTGTGAAATTTATTGCTGATAAAGATTCACAAGACCTTCTCGGTGTGCACATGGTGGGACCACATGTTACAGACATGATATCCGAAGCTAGTCTTGCTAAATTACTTGATGCAACATCTTGGGAAGTTTCCCAGGGTATACATCCGCATCCAACCTTATCAGAAATAATGGGTGAAGCAGCACTTGCCGTAGACGGAAAACAGATTCATGGCTAACAAAATGTTAGAACCTTGAAAAATACTGCCATTATTTTTAGAATCATCTTACCTCAAGATTGGTATTTATTTTCATTTTGAAAATAAACATTTTAAAGGAGGGACCCTTTATGACAAAAAATAGACATGACAAGCTAGGTTTAACAAATGAAGATGTACTGGAAATGTATAAAACAATGCTATTGGCTAGAAAAATTGATGAAAGAATGTGGTTGTTAAATAGAGCGGGTAAAATTCCTTTTGTGATTTCTTGTCAGGGACAAGAGGCAGCACAAGTAGGTGCATCATTCGCTCTAGATCGAAACAAAGACTTCGTAGCACCTTATTATCGGGATATGGGCATTGTTTTAACATTTGGAATGACAACAAAAGAACTAATGCTATCGGGGTTTGCTAAAGCCGAAGACCCAAACTCAGGTGGACGCCAAATGCCTGGGCATTTCGGGCAAAAGAAAAATCGAATTTTAACAGGTTCTTCGCCAGTAACAACCCAACTACCGCATGCCGTCGGAGTAGCATTAGCAGCAAAAATGGAACAAAAAGATTTTGTATCATTTGTTACCCTAGGAGAAGGTTCATCAAATCAAGGTGACTTTCATGAAGGTCTAAACTTTGCTGGAGTACATAAATTACCGGTTATTACTATGGTTGAAAATAATAAATATGCAATTTCTGTGCCGGTTGATAAACAGCTGGCATGTGAATCGGTTTCTGATCGTGCAACAGGCTACGGCATGCCTGGGTTCACAGTAAATGGAAATGATCCATTAGCCATATATGAAGCTGTGAAAAATGCAAGAGAGCGAGCAGTGTCAGGAGAGGGCCCAACTCTAATTGAAGCAATTACATATCGTTTAACAGCGCATTCTAGTGATGATGATGACCGTTTATACCGTGAAAGTGGAGAAGTTGAAGAAGCAAGAAAAAAAGACTCTATCATTACATTTGCTGCTTACCTAAAAGATTTGGGAATTTTAACAGATGAAATAGAAGAAAAAATAAATACTGAAATTCGCGACACTGTCAATGAGGCAACTGATTACGCAGAAAATGCACCATACGCTGAACCTGAATCTGCTTTAAAATTTGTATATGAAGAGTAAGGAGTGGAGACTATATGCCCATAATGTCATATATCCAAGCGATTACAACTGCATTAAAAGAGGAAATGCAACGTGATAATAAAGTATTTGTTCTAGGAGAAGATGTCGGGAGGAAAGGTGGAGTTTTCCGTGCCACAGAAGGGTTGTACGATGAATTTGGTGAATATCGTGTTTTAGACACACCTCTAGCAGAATCTGCCATTGCTGGTGTTGGTATCGGAGCAGCAATGTATGGAATGCGACCAGTAGCAGAAATGCAATTTGCTGATTTCATTATGCCTGCAGTTAATCAGATTATTTCAGAAGCTGCTAAAATTCGCTATCGTTCTAATAATGATTGGAATGCTCCTATAACAATCCGTGCTCCGTATGGAGGTGGTGTTCACGGTGCATTATATCATTCGCAGTCTGTTGAGTCTGTTTTCGCCAATCAACCAGGATTGAAGATTGTAATGCCTTCAACTCCATACGATGTAAAAGGATTATTAAAGGCATCCATTCGTGATAATGATCCAGTACTTTTCTTTGAACATAAACGAGCCTATCGTTTATTAAAAGGCGAAGTACCTGATGATGATTATGTTTTGCCAATTGGTAAAGCTGATATCAAAAGAAATGGTACAGATATAACTGTCATTACGTATGGTTTATGCATTCATTTTGCCATGCAAGCTGCTGAAAAATTAACTGAAGAGGGAATTGACGTACACATTTTAGATTTAAGAACAGTATACCCGCTTGATCAGGAAGCAATTATAGAGGCAGCGAAAAAAACAGGGAAAGTGTTATTAATTACGGAAGATAATAAGGAAGGAAGCATTATCGGTGAAGTGTCAGCCATCATCGCTGAAAATTGTTTATTTGATTTGGATGCACCCGTACAACGGTTAGCAGGACCCGATATTCCATCTATGCCTTATGCACCTACAACTGAAAAGTTTTTTATGGTGAATCCGGACAAAGTGGAAAAAGCAATGCGAGAACTTGCTGAATACTGATCAAATGAAGGAGGCACTAACGATGGCCGAAAAAATTAATATGCCTCAACTAGGTGAAAGTGTAACAGAGGGGACGATTAGCTCCTGGCTTGTTAAGGAAGGCGAGCATGTTCAAAAGTACGACCCAATTGCGGAAGTGATGACAGATAAAGTAAACGCAGAGGTGCCATCCTCTTTTACCGGGACGATAAAAGAACTCGTTGCACAAGAGGGAGAAACCATAGCTGTAGGCGACCTAATGTGTTACATCGAAACTGGAAATGAAGCAGACAATAAATCAAGTGATACAAACACACAAAAAGGTGCTGAAAATACATACGTCAAGGAAAAAACGCAATCAGATAACCAAAACAAATCAATGAAAAAACGCTATTCACCAGCTGTATTAAAATTATCACAAGAACATAACATCGATTTATCGCAAGTGGATGGCACTGGACGTGGCGGCAGAATCACACGAAAAGATATTGAAAAAATAATTTCTACAGGGGATATACCAAAAGAAAATAAAAGAACTGACGCTGATAAAGCTTTATCGAAGCCAGCACAAGCACCTTCAATACCATTAACACAACAAGGAGATATAGAGATTCCTGTTAAAGGTGTGCGGAAAGTTATTGCTGAAAATATGGTTATGTCCACAACAGAAATTCCTCATGCATGGATGACTGTTGAAGTGGATGTTACTGATCTTGCTGTCTATCGAAACGAAATAAAAAACCAGTTTAAACAAAAAGAAGGGTTTAATTTAACATTTTTTGCGTTCTTTGTTAAAGCTGTTTCACAAGCATTAAAGGAATACCCACAATTAAATAGTATGTGGGCAGGAGATAAAATCATACAAAAAAAGGATATCCATTTATCTATTGCAGTAGCAAAGGGTGAAGAATTATTTGTTCCAGTCATAAAACATGCCGATGAGAAAAGTATAAAAGGGATTGCGAAAGATATATCCGAATTGGCCATGAAAGCCCGTTCAAATAAATTAACTTCCGAAGACATGCAAGACGGAACATTTACAGTTAATAATACTGGTTCTTTTGGCTCTATTCATTCAATGGGGATTATTAACCATCCTCAGGCAGCAATTTTACAAATTGAATCTATAGTCAAAAGACCTGTTATTATCAATGATATGTTCGCAGCGAGAGACATGGTTAATTTATCCTTGTCTTTAGATCATCGTGTATTAGATGGGCTCATTTGCGGTAAATTCTTAGCTCGTGTCAAAGAGATATTAGAAAATATGAATAAACAAACATTAAGTATTTATTAATAAAAATACAGTTTTTCCAAATTGTAATTTACAGATAAAATTGATAAGCTAAATATATGTTTCAATTATATTAAATATAAGGGGATGGAAATTTACATGGATTTTAATCTATTTATGAATGACGTAGTAGATGTTGCGCGCAAAGATATAACAGCTGCTGGCTATGAAGAACTAACCAATCCTGAAGATGTAGAACAAGCCCTTACACGCAAGGGAACTACATTAGTAATGATTAATTCTGTATGCGGCTGTGCCGGTGGTGTTGCTAGACCTGCAGCGGCAAATGCAATACATTATGATAAACGTCCAGATCATTTAGTTACTGTATTTGCTGGGCAAGATCGTGAAGCCACTGAAAAAGCACGTACATTTTTTGGAGATTATCCACCTTCTTCCCCGTCTTTTGCCTTTTTGAAAGATGGAAAGATTGTTACTATGTTGGAACGTCATGATATAGAAGGATTTAGTGCGATGGATGTAGTTGGAAAGCTTCAAAATATTTTTGAAGAGCACTGTGAAGAAATATAATAGTTGAGAAACAAGAATTATTAGGCTGTCTCCATTCTTAACGGACGGCCTATTTTTCTTCTAATGCTATTATTACAAAGGGGATTTTAAATGTGAAAATTGGCTATCGAACAATTAAGACAGCTATTGGAGCGCCCATTGCTATTTCGATTGCTCAATTAATAGGTTTAACAAATTTTGTCTCGGCTGGAATTCTAACCATTTTATGCATCCAGCCATCAAGAAAAAAATCTGTTTTAAGTGCTTGGCATCGATTTGCAGCATGTGTTTTGGCAAGTCTTTTTTCTTTTGTCTTCTTTGAATTCATAGGCTATAATCCAATTGCTGTTGGAATAATGCTAGCCTTTTTCATTCCAGCGACAGTTTTATTAAAGATCACACCTGGGATAGCAACAAGTTCTGTTATCATTTTAAATTTATACAGTGCTGAATATATGTCTTATTCCTTTTTATTCGATCAGTTTTTAGTTATTTTGATCGGTGTAGGGGTTGGGTTACTTTTAAATCTTTATATGCCAAGTTTAGATAAACAATTAAAAGAGAAACAAGAACGCCTGGAAAAAAATTTTCAAATTATTTTATATGAAATTGCTTTATACATAAAAAACAAAAATGAAAATTGGAATGGGAAAGAACTGACAGATTCAGAAGATATACTGCAGGAAGCTCTTGACTTAGTAGATCTTGATAAAGAAAACCATTTACTTCGTGACCAGCATCCTTATTACGATTACTTTATCATGCGAGAAAAGCAATTAGCACTTTTAGGGCGGATGCTTCCACTTGTAACTAAACTTCCTGACAAAGATGTAATATCTGAGGAAATAGCGGAGTTTTTCATTAAACTGTCAGAAGCTGTTCATCCAGGAAATACAGCAATCGTTTATTTGAATGACCTAAATAATATAAGAAAAAAATTTGATGAAAACAGCTTACCTGTTACACAAAAGGAATTTGAAACAAAAGCAAATTTATTTCGCTTGTTGCATGAAATTGAAGAATATTTAATCCTTAAAAGAAAATTTAAGGAAAGCGATGTTTCTATATTAAGAAAAACAAAAAGGACTGGAACAACTTCATGACGTCCAGTCTTTAAGCGTATATTATAAAAGAAAAGCTAACCCTGCTGTAATGGATGATAGAAACATTGCAAGAATCATTAAATATATTACAAATTTTAATCTTCTTTCACGTTTTGATTTTTTCTTTCGATTATTTTTTGAAGCCACTGTTAAAAGTCCTCCTTTAATCCTTTATGCTAATTGTATTTTATCGCTAAAAGGAAGATTGGACAAGTAGGAATAATAATTGAAACAAGACACATAAAAAATGTCTCGCAGGGGAAACAGAAGAACAATATGCTTGTAGGAAAAGGAAGATACAGATGGAACGAAAAATAAGAATGTTGATAACAGAACTTGATTCAAGCAGATATCATCAAAAGGTACTAAACATTTCACAGGAACTTCATAATCTAGGAATCGAAATTATTTGCCCGGGACTTCCCCAATCCCCTGTACAAGTTGCACAAACATCCGTACAAGAGAATGTAGATATAATAGGACTTTTTTCTTTTTCAGGTGATCATAATACATTGTTTCCTAAAATCATCGACACATTAAAAGAAGGAAGTGCGGGTGATGTTCCTATTATCGGTGGAGGCAAAATACCTAGAGAAGATATCCCTTTTTTAATTGGGAAAGGGATCAAAAAAGTATTTACAAGGACTTCAGCCACAGTTCTATCCCAATATATTCAAGATTTACTTAAATCCGAAGAAGATCCATTACCAAAGCCTCAAAACATCGCACACATTGGAATAGCTGTAAAAGAACTTGATCATGCACTATCCTTTTACACCGAATCTTTAGGTTTAGAATTAGAAAAAGTGGAAAATGTGGAGTCCGAAGGTGTAAAAATTGCATTCTTAAAAATTGGGGATTCCCGCTTTGAATTAATGGAACCATTCAACAAATCTTCTCCCATCCAACGATTTATAGATAATAAAGGGGAAGGCATACATCACATCGCTTTAGCAGTCAGCAATGTTAACAAGCGATTGCATCAATTAAAAACAGAAGGTATTCAGTTAATTGATAATGAACCAAAATGCGGGGCAGACCAAAGTCAAATCGCATTTATTCATCCGCATAGTACAAATGGGGTACTTTTTGAACTATGCCAACAAGTAGAAGCAGAACATAAATATAATTAGAATACGATACATCACAAAATATTCATAAAACAGGAAAACATGCTATTTTTGGAGGTTAATAAAAATGATTACAGTAAATAAAGAGCGTTTAGTGAATGAATTTATAGAACTGGTACAAATTGATTCTGAAACAAAACATGAACAAGAAATTTCCAAGGTTTTAAAACAGAAATTTAGTGACTTGGGACTAGAGGTCATTGAAGATACAAGCAAGGAAAAAACTGGACATGGTTCTGGGAATTTAATTTGCACATTAAAAGGACCAGATCAAGAAGCTAATACAATTTATTTTACTTCTCATATGGATACTGTGGTACCAGGACAAGGAATCAAGCCATCAATTAAAGATGGCTATATTGTATCAGATGGAACAACCATTCTTGGAGCAGATGACAAAGCAGGACTAGCAGCAATCCTTGAGTCAATTCGTATTCTACAAGAAAAAGAACTAAAACATGGCGATGTTCAATTTGTTATTACTGCCGGGGAAGAATCTGGTTTAGTCGGAGCAAAAGCGCTTGAACCCTCCTATTTAAAAGCAAAATATGGATATGCGATTGATAGTAATGGGGAGGTTGGTGATATTATTGTTGCTGCTCCGACACAAGCAAAACTTTTTGCTACAATAAAAGGGAAAACTGCACATGCAGGAGTGGCACCAGAAAAAGGAGTATCAGCTATCACACTCGCAGCAAAAGCAATTTCTAAAATGCCACTAGGCCGAATTGACGAGGAAACTACTGCGAATATTGGCCGTTTTGAAGGCGGTCAGCAAACGAACATTGTCTGTGACTATGTCGAAATCCTAGCTGAGGCCAGGTCATTAGATCCTGAAAAAATGGAAGAACAAGTTAAAAAAATGAAACAGGCATTCGAATCAACTGCACAGGAATTCGGAGGCACTGCAGAAGTTGATGTTAAAGTTATGTATCCTGGGTTTAAACATAAAGCTGGGGATGAAGTAGTTGAAATTGCCCGAAGTGCTGCAAAAACGATTGGACGTGAAAGTAAATTACTTGAAAGTGGCGGAGGAAGTGATGCCAATGTAATAGCCGGACTTGGGATTCCGACCGTTAATCTGGCTGTAGGATATGAAGAAATTCATACAACGAATGAGCGGATTGCAGTGGAAGATTTAGTAAAAGTAACTGAATTTGTAACAGCAATTATACAGGAAGCGGCAAAATAAAAGAAAGACGCTATCAGATTAAGGTCAGCATCCCTTTACAAGAAGGTGTGCTGACCCTTTTGATATAACTCCTTAATTACAGCTATCAATCACGAAAACGATTATATATGGTAAAATAGATATAACAACAGTTGTTCGCAGGAGGGAGATAAAATGTCTAATTGGTATCCAAAAAAGGGACGAGTCATTTTTCATATTGATATGAACTGTTTTTATGCATCTGTAGAAATGGCATATAATCCAAAACTAAAAGGGAAACCTCTTGCTATAGCCGGCAATCCCGAAGAGCGAAAAGGTATTGTTGTTACTAGTAGTTATGAAGCTAGAGAGAAGGGAGTTAAAACAACGATGCCCGTATGGCAAGCGAGAAAATTATGTCCCTCTCTAATTATAATGCACCCAAATTTTGACCGTTATCGTACAGCTTCCGCAGAAATGTTTAAAATGCTGACTGATATCACACCAATTATCCAACCAGTTTCGATCGATGAAGGATATATTGATATCACGGAATGTAAACACCTTGGAAATCCAATTGAAATTGCACAAAACCTGCAAAATAGAATTTTAAAGGAACTTGATTTGCCTTGCAGTATCGGCATAGCTCCAAATAAATTTTTAGCTAAAATGGCATCTGATATGAAAAAACCTTTAGGAATGACAGTACTTAGAAAAAGAGATTTGCCTTATAAACTATGGCCATTGCCTATAGAGAAAATGTATGGAGTTGGAAAAAAAACAGCAGAAAAACTCCAGGCTATTGATATCACAACCATCGGTAAACTTGCTCACGCTAATGTTTATCAGCTGAGACAAATACTAGGAATTAACGGGGAACGATTAAAAAATAGAGCAAATGGAATTGACCATCGCATTGTCGATCCAGAGGCTGTAAATGAATTTAAAAGTATTGGAAGCTCTCAAACGCTACCTGAAGACACAACAAATGAAGCTGATATAAGGCAACTTCTACATCTTCTTGCGGAAAATGTAGAACGGAGACTGAAACGTAAGCAAGCAGCAGGAAGAAACGTCCAAATCATGATCAAATATTACGATCATAAGACAATAACACGCAGTAGGAAACTTCCATACTATATAGATAAAAAAGCTGATATCCTCATGATCGCAAAAGAATTATTTATTCAACACTGGAATTCAGAGCCCATCCGCCTCTTAGGTATAACTGTCCAAGAAGTGGAAGAGAAACAGTATATTGCACAGCAGCTAGATATATTTACGTATGAGAAAGAAGCTGAAAAAGAAAAGTTATATAACGTAATTGATCGCTTATCCCAAAAATATGGAAAAAACCCATTTAAACAAATGCACGGTACGAACATAGACGATCAACCCCATACCAGTTTTCAAAAGGACTTTTTAAATGATTATAAACAATAAGAAGCCCTCTTTTTCGTGTACTACAGAGGGCTTCCTGGATAATTTTTCATCATTTAATCACTTTTTTTACGATCGACTGGGCTACTGAACTTCCGGGATAACGAAAGGGTAAGTCAAATTTTGTTGTTTGTTTCATAATACTTTTTCTATGTGAAAACGTATCAAAGCCATATTGGCCATGGTACGCTCCCATACCACTAGAACCAACCCCACCAAATGGGAGGTGTGGATTAGCTAAATGATAGAGGGTGTCATTTATACTTCCTCCGCCAAATGGTACATATTCAATGACTTGCTGCTGTGTTTTTTCATCTTCTCCAAAATAATATAGTGCAAGTGGTTTGTCCATACTTCTAATTTGCGCTAGCGCATCTTCCAGGTACGTGTAGCTTAATACAGGGAGGATCGGACCAAATATTTCTTCTTGCATGATAGGGTCTTCCCAAGTAATTTTATCCAAAATAGTCGGTTCTATGGTTAACATGTCTCTGTTTACATTACCGCCGTGCAGAACTGTCCCCTTGGATAAAAACCTCTCTAGCCTTTCGAAGTGACTATGATTAATAATTCGAGTATAATCATTATTCTTTAAAGGGCTTTTTCCATAAAAGGATTTAATATGTTTTTTCATTGCTTTTAGTAACCTAAATTTTACTTTTTCGTGTACATATAAGTAATCTGGAGCAACACAAGTTTGACCAGCATTCGTAAATTTCCCCCATACAATTCGTTTCGCTGCAAAGTTAATGTTTGCATCTTTATCTACTATAGCCGGACTTTTCCCCCCGAGTTCTAATGTAACAGGGGTAAGGTGCTCACTGGCTTGTTTCATTACACTTTTACCAACCTTTGTGCTTCCAGTAAAAAAGATATAATCGAATTTTTGATTTAATAAGTATTGGCTGGTCTCTTTATCTCCTTCGATTACCGAGAAAAATGAACCATCAAAAGTTGATCTAATCATTTCAGCAAGTAAGGCTGAGGTAGATTGAGCAAATTCAGATGGTTTTAATATAACACAGTTCCCTGCTGCGATTGCTCCGATTACTGGTGCAATCGCTAATTGCAATGGATAATTCCATGGTGAAATTACCAAAGTGACACCAAAAGGTTCCCTTAATATATAGTTCTTTGTCCCTTTGTGTGTCATCGGGGATGCAACTTTTTCTGGCTCCATCCACCTTTGCAGATTTTTAAGTACGAAGTCAATTTCGGTATAAAGAACACCTAATTCTGTGGTGAGTGTTTCATGTTCAGATTTATTTAAATCCTCTTTTAATGCATGATAAATATTCGTTTCATTTTCTTTCAACATTTCTTTTAATTTCTGCAGCTGATCCCTGCGAAAGGAATAAGATAAGGTATTCCCATTTGAAAAGTAAGCTCGCTGATTTGCAACTAAAACTTTGGTTTGTTCCATCTAAATCACTCTCCCTAATGTTCAGCCCGTACGACCATATGAGAAAAATCATTTGCAAGTTCAGTGTTTGAAAATATGGCCTTTGCTTCATTTAATAACAAGAGATTATCCTCATTCTGATAACGTGATGAAATATGTGTTAAAATTAGTTTTTTAACTGCAGCTTTCTTGGCTAAAACAGCTGCCTGTGTTGTTGTTGAATGAAAATATTGTTCTGCCAATGCTTTTTTTTCATGATCAAACGTCGCTTCATGTATAAGTACATCGGAATGTTTTACGAAATTTGCATGTTGTTCCGTAAACCGTGTATCCCCGAGAATGGAAAGAATCCTGCCTTTTTTTTCTTTACCTAGAAAATGATCTCGATAAAGCTTTTCTCCATTTGATAAAGTAATCATGTCATTTTCTTTAATTTGTTTGTAAATAGGCCCAGGTGGTATACCAATTGCTTTTAATTGATCAACTAATAATTCTCCGGGTTTATTTTTTTCCACGATGCGATATCCATAGCTAGGGATACCGTGATTTAATTTTTTGCAGTAAACTGTAAAATGTTCTTCATCAAAGAGCTGACCTTCTTTAATTTCTTTAATCGACAAAGGATAGGCAAGATGCGTTTGACTTACCTGAAGGCTCATTTCAATATACTCCTTTATCCCAGGTGGGCCATAAACAGTTAATAGATCGTTTCCACCTTGAAAGGAGCGGCTGCTGAGTAGACCCGGTAATCCAAATATATGATCCCCGTGCATATGCGTAATGAAAATTTTATTTATTTTTCTTGGTTTTATTGTTGTATGCAGTATTTGATGCTGCGTAGCTTCTCCGCAATCAAATAACCATATACTATTTAATTCTTGTAATAAGGTTAAAGCAACAGCTGATACATTCCTTTCCTTCGAAGGGACACCAGCACCGGTTCCGAGGAAAATTAATTCCATAAACACACACCTCCCTCGCTTTATCTACTTCCAGCCGCGTATATATTGTTTCGGTGCTTCAATCTGATATCTTATTTCCTCTGCAGCAACTCTCGCCCAGTATGGATTCCTGAGTAAAGTTCTCCCGATAAAAATAAGATCTGCACGTTCATTTTGTAATATTTCTTCCGCTTGAGGACCATTAATGATTAATCCAACTGCACCTGTAGCTATTGATGTTTCCTTTTTAATAGTCTCACAGCGTTTAACCTGATAGCCTGGGTAAGGCTTAATTGATATAGGAACAACGCCACCCGAACTGCAATCGATTAAATCCACTCCAAGCGCTTTTAATTGATTCGCAAAATACAAATAATCTTCTAGTGTATTTCCCGCTTCATGATATTCATCAGTGGAAAGTCGAATAAAAAGTGGCCTTTCACCCCATTCGGAATAAACTGCTGCAATGATTTCCCGCAAAAAGCGAAAACGATTTTCGCGATTACCTCCATATGCATCTGTCCGTTTATTGGTTAACGGGGATAAAAATTGACTGATTAAATAGCCATGTGCTCCGTGCAGTTCAATTATATCAAAATTTGCTTGTCTAGCTCTCCTTGCACCATTTTTAAATGCCTCAACTGTATTTTCAATATCTCCTGTAGTCATTTCAACAGGTGTTTTATATGATTCATCGAACGCCAAAGGGGAGGGAGCATATATATCTGAATCCACTTCCGCCTTTCTTCCAGCATGTGCAAGTTGAATTCCTGTCTTCGCCCCATATGTATGAATTTGCTCGTTAAGTTTTTTTAATCCTTCCACATGTCCATCATTCCAAATACCAAGGTCTTGAGGGGAAATTCTCCCTTCTGGCTGCACAGCTGTTGCCTCTGTAATAATTAGTCCAACTTGGCCAACAGCGCGCGAAACATAGTGCGTCATATGGAAAGGTGTTATTTTTCCATCTCTTTGTTCACATGAATACATACACATTGGTGACATAACGATGCGATTTTTAAGTGATACTCCTTTAAACTCAATCGTTGAAAAAAGCTTCCTCATCTAAATCCTCCTATCATAACCATTATTGCGACTGAACGAGATTTCGATACTTTAGCGCTTTATCAGGCACGTCCGTAAAGATCCCATCACATCCACTCATGTAACAGCGTATCATTCGCCTTCGTTTATTAACAGTATACACACGAATTGAAATATTTTCTTCTTTACATTGTTTAACGAGTTTTGGTCTCAGCAATGAATATTTAATATGTAGAGCATTTGCTCCTAATTCTTTTGCATATGGGATGATATTTTTATTACGCTTGGATGTTAACAACGCTATTTCCTTTGCTTGGTAAGAACTGCTCATACGTTTTATACTGTTCGGATTAAATGTAGACATAATGGTACGATCCAATAACTGATAATACGCAACCTGCTCATAAACAATAGATTCTAGATGCTCATAATCTATTTTATTATTTTTTAATTCGATATTTAAATATAAAGATTTCGATTGTATCCACTGCAAGAATTCTTCTAATGATAAAATAGATGCACCCGTAAACTTACTTGAAAACCATGATCCAGCGTCGAGCATTTTCAATTGATCCCATGTTAAATCTTTAACATAACCGGTTCCATCTGTTGTTCGCTTTAAATGCTCATCATGAATTAAAACAGGAACATGATCTTTTGTTAGTTGCACATCCGTTTCAATACCATCAGCGCCGAGCTCATATGCAAGTTTAAAGGCTTCCATTGTGTTTTCTGGGGCCTGTTTACTAGCACCTCGATGAGCAAAAACTTTGGTAAACATTGTCTCACCTCATGTTTGATTGTGTTTTAATTTCTAATAAAAGTCAATTTTTACTGACATTTATTAAGAAAAGAGTTAGAATATATATACTGAATAATGATTCATTTTTTGGAGGTTTTCATCTATGAAAATTTTAGATAAAGCGATTCATCAACTAACCATTCCCACCCCTTTTGCAGTGGGAGATGTGCATATGTACCTTATTAAAGGGGACGTATTATCCTTAGTTGATGCGGGGGTAAAAACGAAGGAAGCATGGGAAACATTGCAATCACAATTAAAAGATTTAGGTTATTACCCCAATGATATTGAACAAATTATTTTAACGCATCATCACCCTGACCATATAGGCTTAATTGAACAATTTCCACGAGCCCAGCATATTATTGCTCATAAAAATGTAGATCCATGGATCATAAGAAATGAGCAATTTTTCAAGCACCATGAACACTTTTTCAAGAAATTCTTTAACGCATGTGGAATCCCCAGCCATTTTGACAATGTTTTAAAAGAGATGCGAAAATCATTACAATATGCTGGTGCAGGAAAGGTGACTAAAGCAATAAATGAAGGGGATCTGCTTCCAGGTCATAAAGACTGGAAAGTTATTGAAACAAAAGGGCATGCACAAAGTCATTTATCTTTTTTTAGAAAAAATGATGGTACTTTTATTGGCGGTGATCATTTATTACACCATATATCATCAAATCCAATATTAGAACCGCCGTATGCTGGTGAAACAGAGCGCACTAAGCCTTTATTGCAGTACCGGGATAATCTAAAAAAATGTCTCTCTCTTGGAATTAAAACAGTACTTCCAGGTCATGGTAAATCTTTTTCAGATGTTGAAGCTTTAATTCCAGCTCGATTACAAAGTCAAGAGCAGCGAGCAAACAAAGTACATTCGCTATTACGAACAGAAGGAATCTTAACACCATTTCAAATATGTCAACATCTCTTTCCAAAACATTATGTAACCCAACTTGATTTAACAATGTCTGAAACAATAGGCCAGCTTGACTTCCTTGAACAACAAAATAAAGTAGATCAATTGGTAGAAGATGGTGTACACTTCTATCGTGCAAAATAGACTAATAAACAAAAAAGTAATCGTGACTGGGGCTTCAAGTGGGATTGGAAAAGAATTGGTATGGCATATTGCCCGCTGCGGCGGCATACCAATAATGCTTGCCCGCTCAATTGAGCAATTAAACAATCAACGACAAATGCTGAAGCAATCCTTCGGAATAATAGGCTACGTCTATCAAGTTGACTTACAAAATAATGAAGAACGAGAAAGAACAATAGAACAAATACTAAAAGAACATGAACAAATCCATGGATTAATTAACAATGCTGGAGCAGGTATATTTGAATTTGTAAAAGATACGAAGCAAGAAGATATTGATCGGATGTTTCAGTTAAACCTATTCGCGCTCATCCATCTGACAAAACGTTTCCTTCTCCATTTTTCATATTACCAAAGCGGGCATATTGTAAATGTAGCTTCTCAAGCCGGGAAAATAGCCACACCTAAGTCTGCTGTTTATGCTTCAACAAAACACGCTGTCTTAGGGTTTACAAATGCGCTTCGCTTAGAAGTTAAAAAAGAAGGTATATCCGTAACGGCAGTTAACCTTGGCCCCGTTCGTACAAATTTTTTTACTGCGGCAGATCCAGATGGTATCTACCAAAAAAATGTTGGACGCTTGATGCTGGAACCTGATGATGTAGCACAAAAAATAATTCGTCATTTATTTACGAACAAAAGGGAAATCAATTTGCCGAGCTGGATGGAAATAGGAAGCAAATTATACCATATTTTCCCAAGAACAGCAGAACGTTTATTAAAGAGGCAATTTAACAAAAAATAAATAAACGAGGATACGTAATATTTTGACCGTTATAAAATACTAAAGTTTAACAAAAATACACAGCTTGATGATTAATTTTAAAATCATTAACCATCAAGCTTATTTGTCATGTCCAAATTCCCAATAAAAATAGTATTAAATTTTGTCGCTAGCACTATTGACTTTATATAGTTAGTCTCATTTGTATTTCATTTTCATGCAACTGGAAGATTTTACCCTGGATAAAGAACAAATATTCGCATATGATAGGGGGAAGGGAGGTAACGGGATGCACCCTCAAATTGATTCCAGGACTTTAAAGAACAAAAACATTTTATGTGTTGATATGAAAAGTTTTTATGCTAGTTGTGCAGCGCTTGCTAGGGGATTGGATCCACTAACAACCCGTCTTGCGGTTGTAGCTGACTTAAACCGGCGTGGAAGTGTTGTATTGGCAGCAACCCCAGCATTAAAGCGGGATTTTGGTATTCGTACTGGAAGCAGACTTTTTGAAATACCTGATCATGAAACCATTATAAAAGTATCCGCACAAATGAATTTATATTTGGAAGTTTCTACGGAAGTCACACGCTTGTTTAATAAATATGTACCAAAAGAAGCGATCCACACGTACAGTATTGATGAAAGTTTCCTAGAAGTAGATGGTACAAATAAGCTTTGGGGAAGTGCTGAAAAGGTAGCTGTACTTATTTTATCAGAACTAAAAGATACATTTGGGCTTACTGCAGCAATTGGTATTGGACCGAATATGCTAATCGCAAAGTTATGTCTTGATTTAGAAGCGAAAAAATTAGGGATTGCCCGCTGGGATTACGAAGATATCCCTAAAAAATTATGGCCTATTTCTCCATTATCACAAATGTGGGGAATCGGATCGCGTTTAGAGAAAAGATTAAATCGCATGGGGATTACGACAATTGGACAACTTGCTAATTATTCTTTAAAGCGTCTAGAGAAAACATTTGGTGTGATGGGAAATCAATTATATTATCATGCAAACGGCATTGATTTGTCAGAACTTGGAGCTCCCATTTTACACGGGCAGATCAGTTACGGGAAAAGTCAAATTTTACTCCGTGATTATCATCAGCCAAAAGATATTGCCTGCGTTATCCTCGAAATGTGTGAGGAGGTTGGAAAAAGAGCGCGTTCTGATCATAAAGCCGGAAGAACAATCCATCTTGGAATAGGCTATAGCAAAAATGAAGGCGGGGGAGGGTTTCATCGCTCCATCACACTTGAAAATCCAACTAATATTACCATGGAAATTTTTCATGCTTGCATGCATTTATTCCATACGTTTTACACGCAAAAAACCGTCCGAAAAATTTCTATTTCGTTAGCAACTATTTGTTCAGACGAATATATTCAGTTAAGCCTATTTGAAAAGAACCGCACAGTTAAACGGAAACTCGGTTATGTAATGGATACGATTCGTGATAAATATGGAAAAGATGCCTTACTGCATGCTGTTTCTTACACAGAGGCAGGAACTGCTCTTAAGCGCAGTAAACTCGTTGGCGGTCATTATGCAAAATAGTGAATTGCTTTTCATAACACATCAAAGCAAAAAAATATAGAGCTATACGAAGACAGCTCTATACGATTTATCGATGATTCTTGTATTGAATTGGTTTGGTAATTTCTTGGATGGCTGCATATGTTTCATTTGTCAGTATGTTAGAGGGATTGTAAAGCGTATTTTCTTCAACTTGTTCCATGGAACTGGCACCAAAAACAGCAGTTGCAACTGCTGGGTGTTTAAGCACATACTTAAGAGCAAGTTCATTCATAGATGAATTTTGATGTAAGTCTGAAAGCTGATGATATATTGTATCAAGTTCATCATACTTATAATCTAAAAATCCATCTTTTCCTTTTATTTCGATCTGCTTATCTCCTTTGTTACTTAACATCCCTTTAGCAAGAGGACCCCTGGCAAGCACACGAATGTTGTTTTCATGTAATAAATCTAAAATCTCTTCCTCTGGTCGCCGGTCAAGCATATTATATTGCATCATAACTCCGTCAATGGAAG
This sequence comes from Virgibacillus alimentarius, assembly GCF_017874635.1. Taxonomy (NCBI): domain Bacteria; kingdom Bacillati; phylum Bacillota; class Bacilli; order Caryophanales; family Bacillaceae; genus Virgibacillus; species Virgibacillus alimentarius. The sequence continues at coordinate 357,552 of NZ_JAGIKX010000001.1, read as the reverse complement.
AATATTCGACATATTCGCGAATCACATTTGGACGGATCGATGATATTCCATAAGAACGAATAAGACCTTCTTGCTTCAATTCATCAAATGCTTCGATGGACTCACTAATCGGATCATCGATCGTTCCACCGTGCAGCATATAAAAATCAATGTAATCGGTTTGTAAGCGAGATAAGCTATCCTTTACCCCCTGTTTAATATGCTTTTTCGAAGGATCCCAAAACCAATCTTGATTCTCCTTATTAAAATGGTTTCCAACCTTGGTCGTTAGAATGATTTTATCGCGTTTATCTTTAATAGCTTGACCAACTATTTCTTCATTTTGTCCAAAATCATACAAATCTGCTGTATCAAGATGATTAATACCGACATCAAGCGCTTTATCAATAATTTTCTTCGCTTCTCGAGAATTTGTTCCAATAGACATGCAACCAAGTGTTAATTCCGATATATAAATGTCAGACTTTCCCAATTGGTTTCTATTCATAATATAGCCTCCGTTCTATTTTCATACACCTATTGTAAAAATTGTTATTTCAAAATACAACTGTTTCACAACGAAGACATGCTGAAACTATGTTAAAATAGATAATAATAGAATGTGAAATTAAAGGGGATCGCAATGAAAAAATTTGAAGAGAAAACAATAAAAACAAAGGAAATATACAATGGAAAGATTGTCAAACTGCAAGTAGATGACGTTACATTACCAAATGGAAAAATGTCAAAACGGGAATTAATTAAACACCCAGGTGCGGTAGCAATTATTCCCATTACAAAAGACAATAAAATTGTGTTTGTAGAACAATACCGGAAACCTTTAGAAAAATCACTTATTGAAATTCCCGCTGGCAAATTAGAAACAGGGGAAAAACCGGAAATAACTGCAATACGTGAATTAGAAGAGGAAACAGGATATACAACAAATCAACTTTCATTTGTCACCTCGTTTTATACTTCACCGGGATTTGCTGATGAACTGATGTATATTTATATTACCGATCAGCTGGAGGAGCTTAAGCATCCCGTTGCTGGCGATGATGACGAATTTGTAGAAACTTTAGAATTAACATTGGAAGAAGCAAAACAATATGTAGAAGAAGAACGTATACATGATGCAAAAACCAATTATGCTATTCTTTATTTACACGCACTGGAAAGGGTTCAATCATGCTAAATTCTTATTTTGCCGACATGCATATTCATATCGGAAGAGATATGTATAATAAACCAGTAAAAATTACAGGAGCAAAAAGTTTAACCCTTACAAATATTTTAAAAGAAGCCAGCCGAAATAAAGGAATTCATATGATCGGGGTGATAGACAGCCATGCTCCAGCAATCCAACAGGAAATAAAAAATCTGATAAAAGCTAATGATGCAGAGGAGCTTCCTGGAGGAGGAATTCGCTTTGAGCAAGTTACACTTTTATTAGGATCAGAAATCGAAGTTTATGACAACTTATGTCAAGGACCCGTTCACGTGCTATGCTACTTTCCAACGCTAGATAAAATTGAAAAATTCTCAGAATGGCTAACAACTAAAATGAAAAATATTACGCTTAGCTCGCAGCGCTTTTATGGAACAGGCAAAGAATTGCAATATAAAGTAAAAGAACTTTCCGGTATTTTTATACCTGCCCATGTTTTTACGCCTTTTAAAAGCTTATATGGAAAAGGTGTTAAAAAATCATTAAAAGAGGTGTTTGATCCTGATTTAATTGATGGGATTGAAATGGGATTGAGTTCCGATTCGACAATGGCTGATCAAATTAAAGAGTTGCATGACTATACGTATCTTTCTAATTCTGATGCCCACTCATTAGCAAAAATAGCTCGTGAATATCAGGAATTTGCTATGCAAGAGCCTTCCTTTACAGAATTCTACTGGGCTTTACATCAAGTAAATGGAAGAGAAATTATCCGCAATTTTGGAATGAATCCAAAGCTCGGTAAATACTATACAACCGTTTGTAGTAATTGTTTAGAACCTCTAACAACAGTAGAAAAACAATGTCCTTTCTGTGGCTCAACTAAAATAATCAAGGGAGTTTATGACCGAATTCGGGAATTGTCAGAGCCTAGTGCTGATAAACGAAAAAGACCCCCTTATTTGTATCAAGTACCATTAGAGTATTTACCAAAGCTAGGACCAAAAACATTTAAAAAATTATTAGATCAATTCCAAACGGAAATGAATATCATACACAACGTAAAATTAGAAGACTTGAAAGAAATAATCCCGGAAAAACTAGCAAATGCAATCATTCAAATGAGAGAAGGAAAAATACAAATTAAAGCAGGCGGGGGAGGAAAATATGGGAGTATTACTTCCTCATAAAATATTTTTTGAGAAAGAAAACTTTTAAATTTGGTATTTTTACATGGAATCCTTCATAGTTTTTAACTAGATAGGAAAATGCAAATTAAACATTCCTTGAACGGAGGATTCCAATGTATACAAAAAAAGCACTTGCAATCAATCATGTAAAAGAACACGCAACCATCTATATTTTTATGGTTATCCTATTTTTAACAGGAATTATTTTTGGGGCCATTATTGTTAATAGCATGAATTTCGTCCAGAAGCAGGATTTATTTTTTTATCTAGAACGGTTCTTTGGACAAGTATCTGATAACCAGCATATTGAAAATAAAGAAATATTAAAAGATAGTTTTTTTTATCATGCTAAATATTTATTACTTTTATTTATTCTAGGCTTGTCTGTGATTGGACTACCGGTTGTGTGGATTTTGTTGTTTTTAAAAGGTTTGGTGGTAGGCTTTTCCGTTGGATTTATCGTCAATCAACTTGGGTTAAAAGGGTTGCTGTTAGCATCTTTATCCATAGCTCCACAGAATTTTTTAATTATACCTATTTATATCATAGCAGGCAGTTTATCAATGATATTTTCCTTAACTTTAATGAAAAAGTTATTTACTCGTAAACTAACCAATTCTGTTTTTCAACCTTTTGGGCAATATATAACGGTTTTTATGTTATTATTAGTATTCGCATTGTTAGCTGCGCTTCTAGAAGCATTTGTCGCAAATGAAGCAATGTCATCTTTAATTAAATCCCTTTATTAATGATAATAATTATTATATAATAATTATTATATAAATCTTTTAATAATAATTATACTTTGACAGCTGTTTGCAGGCCACCTATAATAAAGATGGGATATGAGGGAGGGATGTACCATGGAATACCGGATTGACAGCATTAAAAAACAACTTCATGCACAGAGTTACAAATTAACGCCACAAAGGGAAGCAACAGTAAAGGTTTTATTAGAAAGGGAAGATGACCATTTAAGTGCAGAGGAAGTTTATTTGCTTGTGAAGGAGAAAGCGCCTGAAATTGGTTTAGCTACTGTTTATCGTACATTGGAATTATTATCAGGATTAAAAATTGTTGACAAAATAAACTTCGGTGACGGTGTGACCCGTTACGATCTTCGTAAAGAGGGAGCGGAACACTTCCATCACCATCTGGTATGTATCGAATGCGGCTCTGTTGAAGAAATTGTTGATGATTTACTAGTTGATGTTGAGAAAATCGTCGAAAATGAATGGGGTTTTCAAGTAAAGGATCATCGTTTAACGTTTCATGGTATTTGTAAACAATGTCAAACAGCTACAGTTAAAACATAATTGATTACTGGTGCCTTTTTTCCACTGAAAAAAGGCTTTATCATTTTATATGAAAGCATTATCATATTTTATCTTCAAACAGGATTAGGACAAACTTTTATTTTTGAAAATAGTTTTATAGTTCTATGTATAATGTTATTCTTTTTTGGCATATCTTTTAATAAAAGACTAGATAAAAGGGGATATGCTGTATGAAACGCCTAATATGGGATGCAGGTAAAGTGTTTATTATATTCATAGCATGCACATTCTTATTTTACTTTGGCTTACGTGTGATGCATACAGAATATGAACAATTTCATCGGTACGATGAACCTGAAGGACCTGCTGTTAAGGTTTTTAATACTGAAGATAGCATTGTTGATCGGTTACATTTATTTTTTCGATTAGGAGAGTAAAAAATGCTTACATATGCCTTTAATGACTTTTTTCACTATTTACAAATCGAACGGGGATTATCGGATAACACATTAGCTTCTTATAAAAGGGATTTAAAACGTTATATGCAATATATTATGAAAGTTATCCAAAAAAATACATGGGATGCTGTAAACCGAAGCGATATTATGGGGTTTTTATACATGTTAAAAGATGATGGCAAATCTTCCGCTACAATTGCCAGAGCGATTTCATCCATTCGTTTATTTCATCAATTTTTAATCCGCGAGCAACTTGTTAAACAAGACGCCAGCATACATATTGAAACACCAAAAAAAGAGAAAAAATTGCCTGATGTGCTGTCACAAAAAAATGTGGAAGCTTTACTTACAATTGATGGGGTAACTCCTTTAGAACGGCGTAATAAAGCTATGCTTGAAGTACTTTATGCTACAGGTTTGCGTGTAACTGAATTACTTACATTAGAAACTAGTGATCTCCATTTAACTATGGGGTTTGTTCGATGTGTCGGTAAAGGGGAAAAAGAAAGAATCGTTCCATTAGGAAATGTTGCTAAAGAGGCAGTGGAGACATATCTAAATCACGCAAGAAGTCACTTAGTAAAACGTAATAATAATGAAAAAATTTTATTTGTTAACCAGCATGGAAGGCCGCTAACTCGGCAAGGATTTTGGAAAATACTTAAATCAGTCGCACAGAACGCAGGGATTAAACAAAAAATAACTCCACATACACTTAGGCATTCATTTGCTACACATTTAATAGAAAATGGTGCAGATTTACGGGCGGTACAGGAAATGTTAGGTCATGCGGATATTTCTACTACTCAAATTTATACCCATGTCACAAAAGCTAGATTAAAAGAAACGTACCAGACATACCATCCTCGTGCATAATTTTCTTCCAAGCCAGTTGTCTGACATCCTACAACGTAGCAACAGCTTAAACATATTATGAAGAATTATTGGGAATAGATTATATGAGGAGGTAGAAGTAATGTGTAAATTTAATCGCATTTTTTTAATTGTAATGGATTCAGTAGGAATTGGTGAAGCACCTGATGCTCACAAGTTTAATGATAAAGGTGCAGATACACTGGGGCATATAGCTGAACATATGGGTGGTCTAAATATGCCTCATTTAGGTGAACTGGGATTAAGCAATATTAAAGAAATAAAAGGAGTAGACAAAGCGTCAACGCCAAAAGCCCACTACACTAAAATGCAAGAAGCATCTAATGGTAAAGATACGATGACAGGACACTGGGAATTGATGGGTTTAAATATCAAACAGCCATTTCGCACATTTCCCGATGGCTTTCCTTCTGAATTAATCAATGAATTAGAGAGGAAAACCGGAAGAAAAATAATTGGAAATAAACCTGCATCTGGCACTGTAATCATAGAAGAGCTTGGAGAAGAACATATACAGACAGGAGCATTAATTGTATATACTTCTGCAGATTCTGTTTTACAAATTGCTGCACATGAGGACATTGTCCCCATTGAAGAACAGTACCGGATTTGTGAGATCGCTCGTGAGTTAACCTTAGATGAAAAATATATGGTAGGACGCGTTATTGCCCGGCCCTTCGTAGGAAAACCGGGAGCCTTTAAACGCACATCAAATCGGCATGACTATGCGTTAAAACCTTTTGGACGAACTGTAATGAATGAATTAAAAGATTCAAACTATGATGTCATTGCGCTAGGAAAAATCTCCGATATTTATGATGGCGAAGGAGTTACAGAAGCCATTCGAACGGATGATAATGAAGATGGGATGACAAAACTCATTACTTCAATGGATAAAGCATTTAAAGGTTTAAATTTCTTAAATCTGGTTGATTTCGATGCTAAGTACGGACATCGCCGTGATCCTAAAGGGTATGGAACTGCATTAGAATCTTTTGACGCAAAACTTTCAGAAGTACTAAGCCGCTTAAAAGATGACGATTTACTAATCATTACCGCAGATCATGGAAACGATCCGATTCACCATGGAACAGACCACACTCGGGAATATGTTCCACTGCTTATCTATCATACACAAATGAAGGGCGGGCAAGAACTGCCAATCAGACAAACATTTGCTGATGTAGGTGCTACCATTGCGGAAAACTTCCAAATTAAGATGCCTGATTACGGTATGAGCTTTTTACAGGATATAGATTAAAGAGAGGGTGTATTAGTTGAATACAGCAGCGATAAAAGAAGCAAGTAATTTTATAAAAACGAAAATAGAGAAGTCACCAAGCCTTGGCTTAATTCTTGGATCAGGACTAGGTGTATTAGGTGATGAGATTGAAAACCCTATTAAAATTCCTTATAAAGAAATACCCCATTTTCCAGAATCAACGGTATCTGGTCATAAAGGACAATTAGTAGTTGGCACACTAAAAGGTAAGGAAGTTATTGCTATGCAAGGTCGTTTTCATTATTATGAGGGATACTCCATGCAGCAAGTAACATTTCCAGTACGGGTGATGAAATACTTAGGAATTGACTCTCTTATCGTAACAAATGCTGCAGGAGGAATAAATGTCAATTTTTCACCTGGTGATTTAATGATCATCAATGATCATATGAACAATATGGGGAATAATCCCTTAATTGGTCCAAATGACGAAACGTTAGGAGTCCGTTTTCCTGATATGTCAGAAGCCTACGACAGGGCATATATTCAACATGCAGACTCCTGTGCCAAAGAAATAGGTTTATCTGTCCAACACGGGGTATATGTAGGGAATACAGGCCCAACTTACGAAACACCTACAGAAGTTAAAATGCTTCGTACACTAGGTGGAGATGCAGTAGGAATGTCAACTGTACCTGAAGTAATAGTAGCGGCGCATGCCGGTTTACGTGTACTAGGAATCTCTTGTATTTCCAACATGGCAGCAGGTATATTAGATCAACCTTTAACACACCATGAGGTTATTGAAACAACAGAAAAAGTAAGAGAAGATTTTTTGCATTTTATTAAAACAGTTATTAATACATTACCTCAATAAACAGGGGAGGATCGGAAGAATGAGAATGTATGATATCATCGAAAAAAAACGTAATGGCCATGTACTCACTAAAAAAGAAATAGAGTATTTTATTAATGGGTATACGAACGGAGAAATTCCTGACTATCAAGTTAGTGCATTATTAATGGCTATCTACTTCCAAGACATGACTAATGATGAACGTGCAGCGCTTACCATGGCAATGGTAAATTCAGGTGATAAAATCGACCTTGCTCCAATCAAAGGAATTAAAGCCGATAAACATTCTACAGGTGGAGTCGGAGATACAACAACATTAATTTTAGCTCCTTTAGTAGCATCATTAGATGTACCTGTAGCAAAGATGAGCGGACGCGGACTTGGCCACACCGGGGGTACACTGGATAAACTAGAATCTGTACCAGGTTTCCATGTAGAAATAACAAATAAAGCATTTATTGATCTCGTTAATAAGAATAAAATTGCCATTGTTGGACAATCTGGTAATTTAACGCCTGCAGATAAGAAAATATATAGTCTTCGGGATGTTACCGCAACTGTAAATTCGATTCCCCTAATAGCAAGTTCAATTATGAGCAAAAAAATAGCATCAGGTTCAGATGCAATCGTTTTAGATGTAAAAACCGGTGCTGGCGCTTTTATGAAAGACTTAGATGATGCTAAAAATTTAGCAGATGCTATGGTTTCTATTGGAAATCATGTTGGGAGGAAGACAATGGCTGTCATTTCTGATATGAGTCAGCCACTTGGTAATGCAATAGGAAACGCATTAGAAATAGAGGAAGCAATTCGGACACTTTCAGGTAAGGGGCCAAAAGATTTAACAGAACTATGCTTAACTTTAGGTAGTCAAATGGTAGTTTTAGCTAATAAAGCAGATAATATTGAAAGTGCAAGAAAACGTTTGGAAGAAAATCTCACAAATGGAAAAGCCTTTGAAAAGTTTAAAGTTTTCCTAAAATCACAAGGCGGAGATGCACGAGTGGCCGATAACCCTGATTTACTAAACAAAGCAAAGTATAAAATAGACCTGCCAGCCCAACAATCTGGTACAGTTGCAAAACTAATTGCTGACGATATTGGTTCAGCAGCAATGATGCTCGGTGCAGGAAGAGCAACAAAAGATTCAGTCATTGACCTTGCAGTCGGTATTGTACTTCATAAAAAAATCGGCGATGACGTAAAAGAAGGAGAATCTTTATTAACAATACATGCAAACCAGGAAAAAATAGAACATGTAAAAGAAAAGTTATATGCAAGCATTGATATATCACATACACCAGTAAAAGCGCCTCCCCTCATTTATGATACAATTACAAACATGTAAATAGAAACTCCCTTTAAAAGGCATACAAATTTTTGTGTGCTTTTTTTAATTCAGTATAAAAACTCTCTCAATAGAAATGTTACGAGTTATAAAAAAAGCAAAACATGTCAATCCTAGATGTATATTATATTGACTTGTGGAGGTAAAAGGATGAAAAAGTATATCTTAATGAGCAGCTTAATGTTTACCTTGCTTTTTGCGACAACGTTTTCTGTTGATGGGGAAGAGAAAAAACAAAAGGAGTCACTCAGTCTTGCGAAGGACGCCAAATCTGCCATTCTCATTGAACAAGACACTGGAAAAGTGATGTTTAACAAAAACGAACATGAGAAATTACCCCCTGCAAGTATGACGAAAGTTATGACATTGCTTTTAATTATGGAGGCAATAGATAAGGGGGAATTAAAAAAGGATGAAATGATTCGTATAAGTGAGCGAGCGGCTTCAATGGGTGGCTCTCAAATATTTTTAGAGGCTGGAGAAGAAATGTCTGTCAACGATTTGCTAAAAGGAATAGCTATTGCATCCGGAAATGATGCTAGTGTTGCATTAGCCGAAAGATTAGCAGGCAGTGAAGAAGAATTTGTGAAAAAAATGAATGAAAAAGTAAAAGAATTGAATCTAAAAAATACCCACTTTCAAAACACAAGTGGTTTACCTGCAAAAAAACATTATAGCACATCCTATGACATGGCGATCATCGCAAAAGAATTACTGAAATATGAATCAATAACAGATTATACTTCCATTTACGAAGATTATTTAAGAAAAGGGAAAGAAAATGAATTTTGGCTTGTAAATACAAATAAATTAGTAAAATCCTATCCTAGTGTAGATGGATTAAAAACTGGTTACACAAATGAAGCAAAGTATTGTCTGACTGCAACTGCCAAAAAGGATGATATGCGAATTATCGCTGTTGCTATGGGGGCTGAGACAACGAAGAAGCGAAATAACGCAATTTCAGAAATGTTGGATTATGCTTATAATCACTTTGAAACTGAAAAATTGTATGAAAAAGGAAAAACAATCACAACGATTAAAGATATAAAGGCTGAAAATAAAAATATCGATATTGTGACATCTGATTCAGTTAGTACCCTTCATAGGAAAGGACAATCCAAAGAAAACATTACTACATCTACTGTACTTAATGATGAGATAAATTTACCTATGAAAAAAGGGGATCAGGCAGGTACATTGATTGTCAAGAAAGGTGATAAAGTTTTATCAGAAACACCATTGGTAGTTAATCAGGAAGTGAAACCAGCTTCCTATCTGACATTGTTAAAACGATCCATGCAAAGCATGGCGAAAAATCGCTAAAAATTGTTCTTTTAAGCGAACTACTTCTTCTTTTGTCATAAAGCAGGAATCGACCCCAACATTCAAGAAAGTGTACCTACGAAGATTTTCTAAAGGAGGAAATGAAATGGGTCTTACAGCAATGTTTGATGTAAAAGAAGATGTACTAATTGTAAGATTATCAGGTGAACTTGACCACCATGAAGCAGAATTGCTGCGGGAGAAATGGAAGGACATGATGTATACCAATTCCATCAAACACGTCATTTTAAATCTTGAATCTGTAACCTTTATGGACAGTTCAGGACTTGGTGTTGTACTAGGGAGGTACAAAGAAGTATTACAACTAGGAGGAGAGATGGTTGTTTGCTCAGTCACACCTCCGATTGAACGTTTATTTGAAATGTCTGGCTTATTTAAAATCGTTCGTTTAGAAGATAACGAAGAATTTGCGTTAACAACGCTGGGGGTGGCATCATGAAAAATAAAATGAGCGTAGAATTTTCAAGTGTCAGTGTGAATGAATCTTTTGCAAGGGTAACTGTAGGATCATTCATTGCGCAGTTAGATCCTACAATGGATGAACTTACTGAAATCAAAACAGTTGTCTCAGAAGCAGTAACAAACGCTATTATTCATGGCTATAATAATGAACCAAATCACCTTATTTCTATTGATTGCTCTCTCCGAGATGGCGAAGTCGAACTAACCATTAGGGATAAGGGCATAGGAATTGGTGATGTAGAAGAAGCAAGGCAGCCACTTTACACTTCAAAACCAGAATTAGAGAGGTCTGGCATGGGGTTTACGATTATTGAAAATTTCATGGATTCAGTTGAGGTCACATCAAAAACCGGAGAAGGAACTACTGTTCGGATGACAAAACAATTATCGAAAAGTAAAACGGTTTGTAACTAGGGATGTCTATGGATGTTAATGTAAAGCAAGATAAACGTAAGGTCACCTTAACTGATGGGCAAGTAAAAGAATACATTCATAAAAGTCAACAAGGAGATAAAGAAGCAAGAGATTTATTGGTTGAAAATAATGTTCGACTTGTATGGTCAGTGGTTCAGCGTTTTATCAATAGGGGATACGAGCCGGATGATTTATTCCAAATTGGAAGCATCGGGTTAATGAAATCGATCGATAAATTTGACTTATCCTATGATGTTCGTTTTTCTACGTATGCTGTCCCTATGATTATTGGTGAAATCCAGCGTTTTATTCGAGATGATGGAAGTATAAAAGTAAGTAGATCCTTAAAAGAGACTGCAAATAAAGTACGCCGAAAAAAGGATGAATTAACAAAACAATACGGAAGGTCTCCAACGGTTCTAGAAATAGCGGATGCATTAAATATTACGCCTGAAGAAGTTGTTCATGCCCAAGAAGCTGCGAAATCTCCGCATTCGATTCACGAAACTGTATTTGAAAATGATGGAGATCCAATTACTTTATTAGATCAAATAGCAGATGAAAATACAAACTGGTTTGACAAAATAACATTACAAGAAGCAATAAGAGAATTGAACGAGCGAGAACGTTTAATTGTCTTCTTGCGGTACTATAAAGATCAAACACAGTCAGAAGTAGCAGAACGTCTAGGGATCTCTCAAGTTCAGGTCTCACGGTTAGAAAAGAAAATCTTGCAGGACATGAAAATAAAAATGGGGTAGTAAAACATAAATCGCATATTAGAAATAAAAAATCATCACAGATGTGATGATTTTTTATTTTGTTGTGATAATAAATCCGCTTTTAACCAATACTAATTCATACCGTATTGGTAAAGGGTGATCATTCTGTGACAACAATTGTTTATTTACGCATGAAAAAAAATATAGAATTGTCCTATTTAAAAGCTGTCAAGCTGAAAGATATTGCCTTAGTGGCTACATCTGAGGATGTAAAAAAAACATTAGAGAATACATCCATTTATCAGATTTCAAAAAAAGATAACAACATTGTAGTAATTGATAGCTTTTTAGTAATTAAACACCTTAATAAAATGCATCCAGATTTGGAGTTTCAGCTCGTTGGACCTACCCAAACTATTATTCGGATAAATAAAAATAATAAAGCTCCATCTGTTTTAAAAGTAGCTTTTGTATGGTTACTCCTATTTATAGGTACTGCAATGACTATCATGAATTTTCATTATGATGTCAGCATGCAAGAGGTACAGCAAAAAATACATTACTTATTTACAGGTGAACAAAATGAATTTCCTTTATGGATTCAAATCCCATATTCATTTGGGTTGGGAATGGGGATGTTGTTATTCTTCAATCATTGGTTTAAAAAAAGGTTTAACGAGGAGCCAAGCCCTCTTGAAGTAGAACTGTTTAATTATCAACAAGACCTCGATCACTATATCCATCACCATGAAAATCGATTAAATGATAACCAGCATCATCATTAATATTGCCGAATTAATTATTGGATTAGCAGGAGGTCTTGCTGTTGGAGGTGGTTTTGTCGCCTTTATAACACTTTTGGGGATTATACCGAGACTCGTTCAAATAAGTAAAGCAGATAAATTCATCCATGCTTTTGGTACATGTGTTCTGGCAGGTTCTATACTTGGAACTTATTTGTCATTTACAGATATTACTTGGAATTTATCCACCATTATTTTACTGATTTGGGGAGGGTTCCATGGTGTATTTAACGGAATGCTCGCTGCAGCGTTAACCGAAGTATTAAACGTTTTTCCCGTACTTACAAAAAGAATAGGTGTACAGCGATATTTGTTATGGTTGCTTATGGCAATTGTCTTCGGAAAAATTTTCGGGTCATTATTTCAGTGGTTGATATTTGTTAAGTAACAAGGAAGGGGTGCAACTAATGGGAGGTAGTAAGAGGAAAACACATATTTCTTCTAATATAAAAGATGTCCAAGCTTATATGAAAGAGCGTGTTGGTGTTGGTATATCTTATGACCTAGAGTTTAGGGAACTCGTTTTATTAAAAAGAAAAGTTCAACTTTACTTTTTAAATGGTCAGGTAAGTGATCTTGTAGCTATCGAAATCATTAAAAAACTTGTTTCTATTAATGATGAGGAATCTAATCAAAAGAAACTTTTTGAAATTGTTGAGAATCGATTGGCAAACTTATCTGTAGAACATACCAATACAATGGATGAGGCAGTGGATCAAATGCTGTCTGGTCTTATTATTGTCTTTGTGGATGGCGAAAAAAAAGCTTTTATTGTAGATGTAAGGGATTATCCTGGAAGACAGCCGGAAGAACCAGACACAGAAAGGGTTATCAGAGGATCTAGAGATGGTTTTACTGAAAATGTGATTATTAATACTGCATTAACTAGGAGAAGAATTCGTGATGCACGACTACGTCATGAAATGTTAAGTGTAGGTGAACGATCTAAAACGGATGTATGTCTTTGTTACATTAAAGATATTGCCAATGATGAGATGATAGAATTAACAAAGGATAAAATTAGATCTATTGAAATTGACGGTATTACAATGGCAGATAAGGCGTTGGAAGAGTTCATTATAGAAAATAAATGGAATCCTTTTCCATTGGTTCGATATACAGAAAGACCTGATGTTGCCGCAAATCACCTTTTTGAAGGGCATCTTTTACTTATTGTGGATACATCACCAAGCGTCATTATTTTACCAACAACATATTTTGACCATTTAGAACATGCTGAGGAGTATAGGCAATCACCCGCGGTTGGTACATTTATTAGATGGTCACGTTTGTTAGCCGTGTTCGCATCTTTATTTCTTTTGCCATTATGGCTCTTGTTTTCAATGGAACCGACACTGCTCCCTAAAACCTTATCCTTTATTGGGCCAAATGAAGAAGGGACTATCCCGGTCGCAGTACAAATCATTCTGGCAGTACTTGGTGTTGAATTTGTACGTATGGCCGCTGTCCACACCCCCACACCACTTGCTACTGCTCTTGGATTAATTGCGGCAGTGGTAATAGGGCAAATCGCGATTGATGTGGGTATGTTTAGTCCCGAAGTAATTTTATATATTGCAATCAGTACAATAGGGGTATACGTAACACCCAGTTATGAATTAAGTGTAGCTAATAAGCTGCTGAAATTACTACTAATCATCATAACAGCCCTTTTTGGTGTGCCAGGCTTTTTGATCGGGTTATTATTAAGCACCCTATTTTTAGTCAATATGAATTCACTAAGAACTCCTTACCTATGGCCTTTTATTCCATTTAATGCAGGAGCAATGCTAAAATTTATTTTTCGAATTCCTGTACCATTTTCCGAAGGAAGACCAAGCATTGTCTATCCAAAGGATACAATAAGTCAAGAGGTAAAAAATTAACCTTTATTCCTTTTGTTTATCACTTCAATATGTTAAAGTATTTTTAATCCATACGGATGAACGGGGGAAACAGAAATGATTGTAGATAACCATCCATTTCAAGTAAACGAAAGTGGTAATTTAGAAATAGGCGGAGTGGATACAATAGCTTTAGCAAAAAAATATGGGACACCGTTATATGTCTATGACGTATCTATTATCCGTGATAATTGCAGAGCTTTTACAGAGACATTTAAAAACATGGGAATAGAAGGGAAAGTAGCTTATGCAAGTAAAGCTTTTTCTTCTATCGCCATGCTCCAGGTAATCAATCAGGAGGGATTGTGCTTAGACGTCGTATCAGAAGGAGAATTGTATACTGCGTTACAAGCAAATTTTCCAACAGAAAAAATTCATCTGCATGGCAATAATAAAAGTGAGCAAGAAATTAAAATGGCAATTGAAAATGATATTGGGTGTATTGTTGTAGATAATTTTTTTGAAATTGAACTGATTGATAAACTGTTGCACAGATATAATAAAAAAATTGATGTTTTAATACGGGTAACTCCTGGAATCAAGTCCAATACACATCATTATATTATGACTGGAAATGAGGATTCAAAATTTGGATTTAATTTGCATAACGGGCAGGCGGAAAAAGCCTTTCAATTGTTGCACAACCATGAATTAATACGCTTCAGGGGGTTACATTGTCATATCGGTTCACAATTATTTGAAACCGACGGCCACTTGAGTGCAATTGATATGTTGTATAAAAGTATTTCAAATTGGAATTCTGTATACGGGTATACACCTGATGTTATCAATGTTGGTGGAGGGTTTGGCATACGTTACACAGCTGAGGAATCACCATTACCATTGCATTTATATGTTGAAGAAATAATTACTGCAGTTCAACATCATGCTGAAATATCACGCATGCCTATGCCAGAAATTTGGCTTGAGCCCGGGCGATCTATAGCAGGTAATGCAGGAATAACATTATATACGATAGGATCAACAAAGCATATTCCTGGTGTACGTGATTATATATCTGTGGATGGCGGAATGACAGATAATTTAAGACCTGCTTTATATCAGGCAAAATACGAAGCAATCTTAGCAAATAAAGCTGCTCAGCCAACGTCTGAAACAGTTTCCGTAGCAGGGAAGTGCTGTGAATCCGGCGATATGCTGATTTGGGACTTATCACTTCCTAACGTCGAACACGGCGACATTCTAGCTATCTTTTCAACAGGAGCTTATGGATATTCGATGGCAAGTCATTATAATCGTTTTCCTAAGGCCGCAGTGGTTTTTGCAGAGCAAGGGCAAGATAAACTAGTTGTCCAAAGAGAGTCCTATAAAGACGTTGTCAAAAATGACTTGTCTTATACTTAAGCATCTTCTTTGCTAAATGAAGATAAAATGATAAAATTAACAAAGGTTTAAAACCACCATGTATAAAAGGGGAGATATGAATGACTAAAAAAGGATATATTGTAATGGAAGATGATAGTAAAATTGAATTTGAACTTTATCCAAATGAAGCACCAAATACAGTAGCGAATTTTGAAAAACTAGCAAATGACAATTTTTATGATGGATTAACTTTTCATAGAGTAATTGACGGTTTTGTTAGTCAAGGTGGTTGTCCCGTTGGAAATGGTACCGGTTCAGCAGGGTATACTATAAAATGTGAAACAGAAGGAAACCCACATAGACATGTTGAGGGGTCATTGTCTATGGCACATGCTGGTAAAGACACAGGAAGCTGCCAATTTTTTATTGTGCACGAAGCACAACCCCATCTTGATGGAGTACACACTGTTTTTGGACAAGTTACATCAGGTATTGAACATGCCAAAAGCATGAAAAATGGGGATACGATGAAAGAATTGAGAGTTTTTTCTGATTAATTGTTAGCTGAAATCTTCGTAGAGATTTATATGGATATTTACTTATTATTATTTCTTGTGTTTGTTGTTGCACCTATTAGCATGGTCATCCATGAAAGCGGCCATCTTATTGGAGCAAAAACAATGCGAGCTGATCACATTACCTTATCCATAGGTCTTGGAAAAATGATTGGTTCTTTGTCGTTTAAAAAAATTCACATAAAATTTCATACAGTTTTTTTTCTAGGCGGCTTATTAAAGAGCGAAAGAACCCCAACATATAAACCCTTGGAAATTATTTGGGTCACCATTTGTGGATTATTAAGCAGCGGCTTATTTACAATTCTTTTCTATCTTTTATATAACATATATACAAATTACTATATCCAGTTACTTTTTTTATTTAACGGATGGCTTTTTATTGTAAATACTATTCCTTTCAAAATAAAGGGAAAACAGTCAGATGGATATATGATTTATAAAATAATTTTGCAAATCATTCAAAAATAACATTGCAGTATAAACAGTAAAGATTATGTTCATCCTTTTAAGAAAATTGCGTTTCATTTTTAAAAAAGATTAGTAATTTGACAAACTGAAGATATTCAGGCATAAATATATATATAATTTACTATTTGTCTTGCTTTCTATTTCACACAATTTAAAGATATCTTTTAATGAGGGGTCTCTATGTTAATTCGTTATAAAAAAAACTTAGAAAAAATTGCAATGGGATTACTATCTTTTATGCCAGAAGAAAAAGATGTAAAAAAATTGCAACAGACAATAAAACAATATGAAACAAAATCCGATTGGCATCTTTATCTCTGGAAAGACGATGATGTTTTAGGTGCAATTGGATTACGAATAGAAAATGATATAAATGCAGTTATCCAACATATTTCAGTCAATCCTTCCTATCGAAATTTGGGGATTGGTAAGAAAATGGTGAATGAAGTGGAAAAGCTTTATCAAGAAAAGTTTGCTGTATGTGCAGACGATGGCTTGCAGCAGTTCTATAGTAAATGTGATAAAGACGAAACAGAAAACGACAACAATTAAAACAGACCAGCCCTATCGTAAAAGGGCTGGATTTTTATCTTTCATTATATTTTTATAACCAAGCTGCACCAACGATAATGAGAAGTATGAATAGAACTACGATTAGCGCGAATCCACCGCCATATCCATATGAAGCACCCATAATGAAATTCCTCCTTTTGTTCATAAAATGATAAATTGTTTTGATGAACATTTATCTTACAGTAATAACCTATGAAGCCATTAACGATGGTGTATAGGCGTTTATGCCAAGAGGTACCAACTTTTCTTTCTAAAGTCGATATTATTATAATTCATATGTGTCGGTCATCAGAGAGAGGGGGGGAAAGATGAATCAAACATATCAAGTTAAATTAAATGCATTTGAAGGTCCACTTGATTTATTATTACACCTGATTAACCAATACGAAATCGATATCTATGACATTCCTGTTGCAACAATTACTGAACAGTATATGCATTATATTCATACGATGAAACGCCTAGAATTAAACATTGCTAGTGAATATCTTGTTATGGCTGCAACATTATTGGAAATCAAGAGCCAAATGCTGCTTCCAAAACAAGAAATAGTTGATGAACCTGATGAGTATATGGAAGATCCCAGAGAAGAGTTGATGCAAAGGTTAATTGAATATCGTAAATACAAACAAGCTGCCGAACAATTTAAAGATAAAGAACAAACAAACCAAATATTCACAAGACCACCAGTTGAAATCGATCACGATGACGTACCACAACCTATCGTTAAAGGGGATATATCGATCTATGATATGCTCCATGCCCTAGACAAAGTATTTCAACGCAAAAAGTGGAATGAACCGAAAGAAACGAAAATTAAACGGGCAGAAATTTCAATTGAGGAACGGATGAAGGACGTATTACAAATAGTATATGATTCAGAGACAGGTGTTGCTTTTGATAAACTATTTACATATCATACAAGGTCCAATATAGTTGTCACTTTTTTAGCATTATTAGAACTGATGAAAAATAATCAAGTGTTTTGCATGCAGGAACAACATTTTAATGACTTGTACGTGTTTCAAATGGAGGATTAGCTGTGGAAAGTAATGAATTAAAAGCTGTTGTAGAAGCTCTGCTCTTTGCAAGCGGAGATACAGGTGTTACAACAAAACAATTAGCACAAATACTAAAAATACCAGATAGCAACGCTGAACTTTTGTTAGAAGAATTAAAATTTGATTATGAACAGTCAAATCGCGGAATGATGATCATACAATCTAAGCAGGTTTACCATTTGACTACCAGACCTGAACATAGCAGCTATTTAAAGATGTTATTAGCGATGCCTCAGTCAACAAGAATGTCCCAGGCCGCTTTGGAAACACTTGCAATCATTGCTTATAAACAACCGATAACAAGAACAGAAATTGATGAAATCAGGGGAGTACAAAGTGATCGACCCGTTCAAACACTTATCGCTAGATCACTAATTGAAGAAATGGGGAGACGGGATACTGTCGGTAAGCCAATTTTGTTTGGAACAAGTAAAGAATTCCTAACTTATTTTGGCTTAACATCCTTAGAAGAACTACCTCCATTATCTGAAAATGTTGATATGGAGGAACTTGAACAGGAAACTGATTTATTCTTTAATCAACTCCATCCTCCAGATAAAGAGCAGTAAGTCGTGAGGAATATTGCATATTAAAAAACCTGGCATTAAATATAAATTTTATTTAATGCCAGGTTTTTTTATTGTTTGTACAATAAGGTGTTCACTTGAAAATGCGAAATAATTAATATTTTAATTCATATCAATCCTTTCACAAGCATAAAAATATACAGACACACTATCTTAGGGGGCATACTATGCGTTATATTTTATCAGTGCTTTCAGTACTCCTATTAGCGTTAATTAACCCACTGATTGGACATGCATCTCCAAAACCAAATGTTTCTGCTAATAATGCTATTTTAATGGAACAGTCCTCTGGAAGGGTGCTTTTTGAAAAAAAAGCAAACGAAAAACAATCCATTGCGAGTATAACCAAAGTGATGACAGCTATTATTGCAATTGAGTCCAGGAAAATGGATGAAAAGGCAACCACGAGTAGACGAGCAATCTATACAGAAGGTTCATCTATATACCTAGAGCAAGGAGAGAAAATGACCGTTGAGGATCTTGTCTACGGATTGATGCTTAGATCTGGAAATGATGCTGCCGTTGCTATTAGTGAACACATAGGAGGTAGTGTGGAAGGATTTGTTTATTTAATGAATGAAAAAGCAAAATGGATAGGCATGAACAATACTCATTTTGATAATCCACATGGGTTAGAATCAGACAATCATTATTCAACTGCTTATGACATGGCTTTATTAATGCGTTATGCAATGGAGAACGACTATTTTAAAGAAATAACCGGCACTACTACCTATCAGGCAAAAACGAGGTCATACGCATGGCAAAATAAAAATAAATTACTGACACAATATTATGATTATTGTACCGGGGGAAAAACTGGATTTACTAAAAAGGCAGGAAGAACATTGTTAACCTCTGCGAATAAAAATAAAATGAATCTCATTGCAGTCACACTTAATGCACCAGATGACTGGAGGGATCATATGGAAATGTATGAATGGGGCTTTGATAATTTTGATTTAACATCCATTAAAGAAAAAGGAAAGACACAGATAAGTGGAGAAAATAAAAACGTTACAGGTTTTTTACACGACAATGTACAGGTTCCACTTGCTAAAGGGGAAATAGAAAATATTAAAAGTAGATCAGTACTACTCCAAGAAGATGCAGATAAAATAGGAGAAACTACTTTTATTCTTGATTCAAAGCCAATTGTGACCGTACCCGTTTTTTCTGAAAAAAATCCTGAATCTGACAATTTCCTTAAAGATGTCTTTTATGTATTTAAACAAATAAGTAGGTGGAGGTAGGATGGTTAACATAATTTGGTCTTTGATGGCTGTTATAGGGATTGTTTACGCAATGGTAAATGGAACGATGGAACAAGTAAATAAAACACTGTTTGAAAGTGCTGACGAAGCCGTAACATTGTCTATCGGTTTGATCAGTATTCTTGTATTTTGGCTCGGTATAATGAAAATTGCAGAGAAGGCAGGAATATTATCAATGCTTGCAAAGATATTTAGACCATTAATTATCAAGTTATTTCCGGAGATACCTGCAGATCACCCTGCAATTGGATACATTCTCTCGAATATAACTGCAAATCTATTCGGTTTAGGAAATGCTGCAACGCCAATGGGCATAAAAGCAATGGAACAAATGAAAAAACTAAGTGGATCCGATAAAGCTTCTAGATCTATGATCACTTTTTTAGCATTAAACACATCGGGGTTAACCATAATACCGACTACAGTTATAGCAATTAGAATGCAATATAATTCTGCATCTCCAACTGAAATTGTTGGGACAACGATAATAACAACTTTCATTTCTACAATAAGTGCGATTATGATTGATCGATTTCTTTACTATAGAAGTGTATGGAGGAAGTAAAGCATGGGAATAATTACAAGTGTAAGTACATGGTTAATACCATGTTTTATCTTATTCGTTCTCATTGTGGCTACGTGGAAACGGCTTCCCACGTATGAATTATTCGTAGAGGGAGGAAAGGAAGGTGTAAAAATGGCCTTTTCTTTACTCCCCTTTTTAGTAGGAATGATCGTTGCTATATCGATTTTAAGAAGTTCAGGTGCTTTAGAAGCATTTATTAACCTTATCTCACCTATCCTTTTATTTGTTGGAATACCACCAGAGATTATCCCACTCGCAATCGTAAGGCCAATATCAGGTACCGCAGCTTTAGGCATGACTACTGAAATAATAGACAATCATGGACCTGACTCATTTATTGGTAAATTAGCATCCACAATGCAAGGTAGTACAGACACCACACTATATATTTTGACCATATACTTTGGCGCTGTTGGGATTAAAAAGATGGGATATGCTTTAAAAGTTGGACTTCTGGCAGATTTAATTGGTATACTTGCGTCGATCGTAATTGTTACAATTATTTTCGGATAAAGCTTTTTAGTAGCGTTAACTTACGTTTAACGCTATTCTTATGTTACAAATTATAAAAAGCATGGTGATATAAATGAAGGGACCAGAAGAAAGACTACAAAAAGTAATCGCACAAAGCGGTGTTACTTCAAGAAGAAAAGCAGAGCAGCTTATAGTAGATGGCAAAGTCAAAGTGAACGGCAAAGTAGTGACAAAGTTAGGAACTAAGGTTTCCGTTAACGATAAAGTTGAAGTAAATGGGTGTCCTCTGGAAAAAGAAGCGCCATCTTATTATTTGTTATACAAACCTAGAGGGGTTATAACAAGCCTACACGATGACAAAGGCCGAAAAATAGTTACAGATTTTTTAATGGATATTCCCGAACGAATTTTCCCAATTGGACGACTTGATTATGATACATCCGGCATATTATTATTAACGAACGATGGAGATTTTGCCAATCTGTTAATGCATCCAAAATATGAAATAGACAAAGTGTATATAGCTAAAATAAAGGGAATGCCTAGTAAGGCGGAACTATCGAAACTTAAACAAGGGATTAAAGCCGATGGCGACCTTTTAAAAGCCGTCGATTATAAAATTATGTCGCAGGATAAGAAAAATAAAACATGCATTTTGGAAATCACTTTACATGAGGGCAAAAATAGACATATCCGGCGTATGATGGAACAGCTTGGGTATCCTGTAACGAAGTTAAAGCGTGAAAAGTATGGGACGCTTACCTTACGTGGTCTGCAACCTGGTGACTATCGAATGTTGACACCTCATGAAATAAAACAAATGCGATTAGTTGCACATAAAATTGTTAAACATTAGACAAATTTTATTGCTTGTCAAAATGTTATACTAGTTTGGGAGTGATATCCATATGAGTCTAGAACAGAGAAAGGCAAATAAAAAGAATAAAAAAAGAAGACGTTTAGTTTTTAGATCGATTATTCTATTATTATTATTATCTGCAGTTGTATTTGCTTTAGTTTCTAATTTTAATAAAGACAAAACAAGCTATGAAGCAGGAGATAAAGCTCCAGACTTTAAATTACAACAAGTTAATAAAAATAATGAACTAGAATCAATTCAACTCAGTGATTTAGAAGGAAAAGGAGTAATGCTTAATTTTTGGGCAACATACTGTAAACCTTGTGAAGCGGAAATGCCGTTCATGGAAAAATTGTATCCTGAATATAAAGACAAAGGGATAGAAATTGTAGCAGTAAGTCTAGATGCAAATGAATTAGTGATTAATCGTTTTATTGACAAGTATGATCTTACTTTTCCGACTCCACACGATGCAAATAGTGAGGTAATGGATTTATATGATGTCGGTCCAATTCCAAGCACTTTTTTTATAAATCCAGACGGAGAAATTGAAGAAGTTGTGAACGGGGCTTTAACGTTAGATAAGTTAGAAGATCATTTTCAGGAAATTTTGCCCAAGAAGTAATCGGAATATCAACAGTGAGGGATTTGAATGAAGAAAATAAAATGCGAGTGCGGACATATCAATCCTGAGGGTACAGTTCTTTGCGAGGCATGCGGGAAGCCAATCGAAGAAAACCAGCATATCGAAGGTAATGACAAACGAAAGTTATTGAACATGCGATATGACGGAACCGCCAGACGTTCGCTAACCTATAACAGATCAATAGTTGATAAAATTTGGAGTTTTTTCTCTTCAGTAAAAGTGGGAATATGGCTGATTGTGATAACTTTAATTGCTTCTGCTATAGGAACAATTTTTCCACAAGAAATGTACATACCTGCAGAAGCTCCATCACGTGATCCCGCTATTTTTTATGAAGCTGAATACGGAATTTTCGGTAAAATATACTATCAGTTAGGCTTTCATAACCTATTTAGCTCATGGTGGTACATGATTTTAATCGCTTTAATTGGGATATCACTAGTAATTTGCAGTCTTGATCGTTTTGTCCCATTATACAAAGCATTAAAAAAGCAAAAAGCGAAACGTCATGAAACATTTCTTAGCAGACAACGTCTATTTAGTGAAACAAAGCAAGTTTCTGAAGAAGAGAAGCAAAAAGTTGTCGAAGCACTAAAAAAGCAACGGTATAATATTCAAAATGAAAACGGCCATATATTGGCTGAAAAAGGGAGGTTCTCTCGGTGGGGACCTTATGTTAACCATATCGGATTAATCATCATCTTACTAGCTGCTTTACTACGTTTCACTCCTTTCTTATATTTGGATGAGTATGTATGGGTACGAGAAGGCGAAGAGAAGGTAATTCCTGGAACAGACGGAGAGTTTTACATTAAAAATAAAGCATTCACCCTGGATACGTATGATATAGATGACGTTGAAAACGAACGCTTTAAAGAGGCCATCAAAAAAGAAGGCGAACCAATAGCAGAAAATTATGAATCAGACGTTGTTATCTATCAGGCTGAAAAATCAGCTGTTACAGGGGCAGAACCAGAACTTAAAAAAATTATTGAAGATAATATCACGGTGAATAATCCGTTAAAATTTTCAGGTTTCACATTATACCAAGCTGGATATCAATTAAATGAATTTAAAACGATGTCATTTAACGTACATGAAAAAAACGATCCAGAGGAAAAAGCACTCGGCACATTTACAATCGATTTAATGTCACCCGAGCGTGAATATAAGCTAGATAATGGTTTCCGTGTAAAAGTTGAAAATTACTATCCAGATTATTATTTGGATAATGGTGAACCTCGATCAGAATCCAAATATCCAAGAAATCCAGCATTTGTGCTATGGGTTTATCCTCCAGGAAGCGAAGAACGTGAATTAAGCTTTATTGGTATCGGGAAAAACATTGAATCCCAAGGGGAAAACAAGTATAAGATTGGTATTGAAGATTTCGAGATGCGAGATGTCAGTGGCTTAACGGTGCGTCGAGATTATACTCTGCCTTTATTCATCGTCGGAGCAGCAATTTTTATGATTGGTGTTATCCAAGGGATGTATTGGTACCATCGCAGAATTTGGATACATCCAAAAGGAGATGGTCTTCTTTTAGCCGCACATACAAATAAAAATTGGTTTGGCATTAAAAAAGATATAGAAAAAGTTATTTCTGATACTGAAATTAATATGGTTGTTGATCAGCAAGAATTAGAAGATTGATGAAGAAGGAGGATTCATATGGATTGGATTAGTATAAGTAGTTTTATGTTATACACTGCCTTTATTATCTATTTAATTGCTACTTTTTTCTTTGGCGCTACAATTAAGGATAAAAATAAAGAGCATAAAAAAGGAATAGCTGGCACAATAGGTATAACTTTAACCATCATTGGGTTTCTGGCGCAAATGGGTTATTTTATTGCACGCTGGATCGCTAGTGGACATGCGCCTGTCAGTAACCAATTCGAGTTTGTAACATCGTTTGGAATGACAATGGTGTTAGCGTTTATCATCATTTATTTCATCTACAGATTGTCGATTTTAGGATTATTCGCACTGCCTGTAGCAATGTTACTCATTGCCTATGCCAGTATGTTTCCAACAGACATCGCACCGTTGGTACCGTCCCTGCAAAGTCACTGGTTATATATTCACGTGACAACTGTTGCATTAGGGATAGGTATTTTAGGAATAAGTTTTGTAGCTGGGTTAATTTATTTAATTAGAGAAGTTGACCAATCTGTACGAAATGCAAATTCAATTTGGCTTGAAATTGTCATATACACACTATTTTTATTTATTGGTTACATTGTTATTACTACTGCATTCAGTATCACGGATTATCATGCCGAATTTGAGTATCCATCCGATAATAATGTGTTAACAGTAGAATATCGTTTACCAGCAATCACTGGACCAAATGAAGGAAATTTACTATCTGAAGGGGCAATGCAACCTTGGTTCGAATCCCCGTCTTGGGTCGATGCAAAAAAACTCAACACGGTTATTTGGTCGTTTTTCTCGGGTTCAATCATTTATGGTTTAATAAGATTAATCTTTAGAAAGAGATTCGGTGCAGTTGTTCAACCATTTCTTAAAAAGGCAAAACCCGATTTATTGGATGAAATATCATATCGTGCTGTAGCTATTGGATTTCCAGTATTCACATTAGGCGGACTAATCTTTGCTGCGATATGGGCTCAAATAGCTTGGGATAGATTCTGGGGTTGGGACCCTAAGGAAGTTTGGGCACTTGTTACATGGTTCTTCTATGCAGCATTTTTACATTTAAGATTGTCACGCGGATGGCACGGGAAAAAATCAGCTTGGCTAACGGTTGGAGGCTTCGCGATTATTATGTTTAACATTATCGCTGTTAATTTAATTTTAGCTGGGTTACATTCTTACGCATAAAAATAGTCAGCTAGAAAACACGGTATCTATTAGACGGCATGGATACCGTGTTTTTCCTTATACATTTTTGTGAAATTCATATATACTTTAATGTAGAGTTCAATCGAGGGAGGCCTTGACATGGAAGCAAATGCAAAAGTTTTGGTTGTGGATGACGAAGAAAGAATCCGAAGATTAGTACGTATGTATTTGGAACGGGACGATTATATAATCGAAGAGGCAGAAAATGGGCAAGAAGCACTTAACTTAGCTTTAAACAATCACTATGATGTTATATTACTCGATATAATGATGCCTGAAATAGATGGGATTGAAGTTTGCCAAGAGTTAAGAAAGGAAAAAACAACACCTGTGATTATGCTGACTGCAAAAGGAGAAGAATCAAATCGTGTTCAGGGGTTTGAAGTGGGCGCTGACGACTATATTGTTAAACCTTTTAGTCCAAGAGAAGTCGTTTTACGAGTGAAAGCTCTACTGCGTAGAACTGGATCAGCAAATTTTAATGAGACAGAAACCTCAACGAAAAATGTTATTGTTTTTCCCCATTTAACGATAGATTATGATGCATACCGTGTTACAGCAGATGATATGGAAGTTAATTTAACACCGAAGGAATATGAATTACTTTGCTTTTTAGCACAATCCCCTGACAAAGTATTTAAACGTGAGGAGTTACTAAAGGAAGTTTGGGAATACGAATTTTTCGGTGACCTGAGAACAGTAGATACACACGTTAAAAGGCTGCGTGAGAAGTTAAGTAAAGTTTCTAAAGAGGCATCAAAAATGATCGTTACTGTTTGGGGCGTTGGATATAAATTTGAGGTAGATGATGTATAATGTTTTGGCGTAGTGTAGTTGGAAAACTAGCAATAACGATTTTATTGCTAGTTTGTTTTGTATTATTTATATTAACTATTTTACTGCAAGAGTTTTTTGAAAACTTTCATATTCAAGAGGCAGAAAAAGAAATGCTGGAAACGGCAGTCAAAACTTCTAAAATTGTAGAAGAACATGAGGATAAAGCGTTAATAGAACAAATGACCGGATTCATTAAAGATCCCGCAAGTAGAGTTGTAATTGTTTATGATGATGACAATATTTGGACATCAGGCAGTGAGGATGATGAGCTTACAAAATTAGATGATGATTGGATTTTAAATGACGATGAACTGAGCAGTGTTTTAAAAACCAATAAAAAAATACAAAAACAAATTATGATGCCAGACAATAAAACAGAAGCACTGCTGGTAGGAGCACCTATTCAAAACAAGGGGAAAGCTATTTTTGTATACCAATCACTGGCCTTAGTTAATCAAACAAAATCTGATACAACGAAAATTATTTATTTAGGAGCAGGTATTGCTGTTATTTTGACGATTATTTTTGCTTTTTTCTTGTCGACCCGAATAACGTCCCCGCTCATCAAAATGAGAGAAGCTGCATTTGATTTAACCAGAGGTGAATTTAATACAAAAGTACCTATCTTAACTCATGATGAAATTGGCGAATTAGCCATGGTATTTAATCGAATGGGTAGACAGTTAAAATTTCATATTAATGCACTAAGACAAGAAAAAGAACAATTGTCAAGCATCGTTAGGTCTATGGCAGATGGTGTAATTACATTAAATAGAAACGGTGAAATGATTGTAACCAATCCACCGGCTAAAAGATTTATGGATGATTGGAATTTTGAAAATAATATACAAGATGAAGGTAATAAAAAACAACTGCCAAACGAATTAGATAAAATCTTACAAAAGGTTATTCAAGGGGAAAGAGAAGTCTTGCAAGAAATAAATATACAGGGGCGCAACTGGGTGATGATAATGACACCTTTATATGATCAATCTTATGTGCGTGGCGCTGTTGCAGTCATACGCGATATGACAGAGGAAAGACGTCTTGACAAATTACGTAAAGACTTTATAGCTAACGTATCCCATGAATTACGAACGCCTATTTCTTTAATGCAGGGATATAGTGAAGCGATAGTCGATAATATTGCAGAAAGTAGAGAAGAAAAGAATGAGTTAGCTAAAATTATTCACGAAGAGTCATTAAGAATGGGACGACTCGTGAATGAATTATTGGATATTGCTCGAATGGAAGCAGGACATATTCAATTAAGCATCGAACCTGTTGAAATTGAGCGCTTTGTCAGCAAAATTTTAAAAAAGTTCAATGGCATTGCAAGTGACAATGAAGTTGACATAGAACTGACAAAAAAGATTGATGAACCCATTGCATTTATTGATCAAGATAGAATAGAGCAAGTTTTTACCAATTTAATTGATAATGCGATAAGACATTCAGATGAACATGGCGTTGTTCATGTATCTATTGAAAATAATTCGGAAAAATTAGCAGTTTCAATAAAGGACGAGGGCAGTGGAATTCCAGAAGAAGATATTCCATTTGTATTTGAACGGTTTTATAAGGCGGATAAATCCCGTGAACGGAACGCGAAGAAAAAAGGAACAGGTCTTGGGCTTGCGATAGCCAAAAACATCATTGATACACATCATGGATTCATTTCTGTTAAAAGTAAATTAGAGAAAGGGACTACTTTTCATTTTGAAATACCTAAAAATAGTGAACACGATTATCCAGTGTAATCAAATTTTATAAGATTTATGCATACTAAAATACCAACGTTTCTTTATAGTTGGTATTTTGTATCAGATTATTTACATGATGTGCTATAAAAGTAGGTGATTGATTGTTATTTTCTGGGATTGTTCTAAAATGCTGTTTACATATAAACGATGAACGTTCAACCGCTGCAATATTTCATTTGTTAAAGGGGAAAAGATCCATACAGACAGTCCAAGACACACACATTTATCATCTTGATCATTTGTATGGTATCCATCAACAGTTAACGAAACAGACCTTCGATAGGAAAATTAAGGAACTGCATCATCAAGATTTATTAATCCCCAAATCGAGTACAAAAAACATATACAAACCAACTGATAAAGCAAAAAAATGGATTGAAAATAATAAAGGAAATCTGCCTATGAATCGCTTTCAAGGACTAAAATATTATGAATCAGGCAAGATTTTTTATCAACGTTTATTATTACTTATCCAAACCCTAACAAACAGTAAAATGCACCACCTCAACTTTATCCCAGTTATCGATAACAGATCAGTTGAAAACTGGGTTAGAGAAGCATACAAACAAATCAAGCCGGATGAAAATAAGGTGCTTTCTAAATTACACGAAGAATTACACTCTTTACTAGTCCATTTTTCAGATAAGGAAGCATCTTTATTTGTTAATAAATTGACCGGGTTTAAAACATACGGAATGAGTATTCAGCAATTAGCCATGATGTATAAAATGGATGCAATTGATATTCAGCTGCTACTTACTAGTATGATACATTATATATTAAACGTCATTACAAAAGAGCATGCACGTTATCCATGGATGGCTTTTATTGCAAATCATATAAAAGATAATCATTTCATGACTAAATCTGCTCAAAAAACCTATCATCTTCTTAACAAGGAAAAGTTTTCAATAGAACAGATCGCCAAACGAAGACGTCTGAAAGAAAATACCATTTGTGACCATATTGTTGAAATTGCTTTAAATGATAATCATTTTCCTATTGAATATTATGTGGAGAAAAACACGTTCGAAGAAATTTTAAATGCAATAAAACAAACAAATTCATTGAAGTTAAAACATATCAAAGAAAAAGTAAATGATGATATTAGTTATTTTCAAATCCGTCTTACGTTAGCGCAATTTAAAACACGCTTAAATAGGTGAAACCAATGAAACAACAAAATTTTTTAAAAGCAAATCTAAAAAAGCATTTTAATTATTCCTATTTTAGAACAGGTCAGAAAGAAATCATTCTTGATATTATGAAAGGCAAAGATGTCCTCGGAGTGCTGCCAACTGGTTCTGGGAAATCATTATGCTATCAGCTGCCTGCAAAACTACTTAATGGTACAACAATTGTTGTATCGCCCTTAATATCACTAATGATTGATCAAGTAAAACAATTAAAATCAATGCAATTTAAAGAAGTTGTAGCTCTTAACAGTTTTATGGAGTATGAAGAAAGAGAACAAGTATTTAACAAATTAAATAGCTATAAATTAATTTACGTTTCTCCTGAACTTCTTCAGAACAATGAATTATTAACTCGTCTAAGTCAAATCGAAGTCAGCCTGTTTGTAATTGATGAAGCACATTGTATTTCGCAATGGGGGCATGAATTCAGACCGAACTATCTAAAACTTCATTCCATTGCTAATGCATTAAACGAACCACCAATATTAGCATTAAGTGCTACAGCAACAGAAAACGTGCAATCAGACATCATTGAGGCATTAAACCGGCCAAATATGATTAAACATATTTATCCGATGGACCGAGAAAATATTACTTTTTGTGTACGAGAAGTTTCAAATGAAAAGGACAAGCAAAAACGAATTATCCATTTTCTGTCTAATCACCGAGTTCCTACACTGATTTATTTTTCAAGCAGACAATCTACGGAAATTGTAGCAAAGGAAATTGCCAGAAAACTTCCACAGCTAAGAATAGCATTTTATCATGGAGGTATGGATCAAAGTGAACGCATTTCCATACAGCAGCAATTTATGAATGATCAACTAGATTTAATTTGCTGCACAAACGCTTTTGGCATGGGAATAAATAAAAAAAATATTCGATTGGTTATTCATTACCACTTTCCTTCACAAATTGAGTCATATATACAAGAAATAGGAAGGGCTGGCAGGGATGGTAATGCTAGTCTCAGTCTATTGCTCTTCTCTAAAAAAGATTATTATATACCAGCTAATTTAATTCAAAAAGAACTCCCCACTGAAGCGGAACTGAGGGAAGTGTTCACACAATTAGCTGAAATATATAAAGACGGATACCAGTACCCAATAACGGAACAACACCTTGAACATGTCTTACAAATAAATGAAATTCAAACCCGTTTTTTGTATTTTCAATTTGAAAAGCATGGTATGATTAAAAATAATACGATTATATATGAAAAAGGACATTGGATTCAGGCTTATCACAAAATCAATCAACTTAGAATTAAACGCCTTTCATTTAAAGAAAAAAAGATAAGTGAAATGATTCAATGGATGCAAAAAGACGATTGTCTCCGTAAACATTTATATAAAAGTTTTCAAGATACATATACAGAGCCTGCATTTGCGTGTTGCAGTAACTGTGGGTTTAAGCTTTCAGAGTGGAAGCCGGAACAAACCATCGTTTCGAAAAAACCACCGGCATCATGGGAAGAAAAATTAAAAGAACTATTTTTAATTGGAGTAGATAATGAAACAGACTGAATTAATTAAACAACTAACGGATGATGAATTAAAAAAACAGTTAATTTTATCACAGCTGTTCCTTATTGTACTTAGTCTTATTTTAAGCTTTTTTCTTTTTTCTACTCTCGTCGACTGGGTACAATATTTCCGGTGGCTTCCAAAGGAGATATTACAATTTGGTGTTTTTCCAGGAATCGCTATCGTTTTTATTGATCTTATTTTGATGTACATTTTTCCAAAACGCTATTATGATGATGGGGGAATTAACGAGCGAATATTTAAAAACCTTTCTATTAAAGAAATTTTTTTAATTACATTACTCATTGCGATTTCAGAAGAACTATTATTTAGGGGCGTAATCCAAACAACATTTGGATATCTTTTTGCAAGCATTCTGTTTGCACTTGTCCACCTCCGCTATTTAAAGAAACCCGTTCTGCTTATTTCAGTCCTTGTCATCAGCTTTTTAATCGGATATATATTTATGCTTACTGAAAATTTGTTTGTTACAATTACCACTCATTTCATTGTTGATTTTCTTCTAGGAATCATAATTCGGATGCAAAAGCGAGGTGCTATGAATGAATAGTCAGTCTACTGAAAAAGATGGAGATCAGGAAACAGATTTAAAAAAACTTGTAAATGAAATTCAGCATGAGGAAAAACAGGATGAACACGAACAACCCCTTCCGGAGATAAATGAACCTGAGGAATTCAAAAAAATAGATGTGCTAAATTTACCACCTAGAAAAGAAGTACATAACCAAACTCAATGGACACATGTGAAACTAAGAAAACCATTCGGACGCCTGATAGCAGTTATTATACTTCTGTTAATTATAACACTAAGTGCATATTTTTTATGGAGAGAAGATGTTTTAATAACGATATTTTGATTTAATAAAAACTAGCCTAGGATGATTTACAGCACATAGAGACTAAATAAATCCTATAAAAATACAAGCTAATGAAAAATCATCTCATGTAATTTGCATGAGATGACAAACTGATACCCGAATTGCTTGCTTTGGATACGCTTTTGCTTCTTAAAGATTCATCATCAACTAGGCTTTAATTTTCCTTTTTATTTTTTATGGCTTTTTATGCACATCATGATACAATGGGTTATTAAACCTCTGGATAATTAAAAATACCGCTGTTCCTAAAATCTTGGATAATCCTTTCAAAGTGCATGGCTATGGTATTTATGAGAGGATTTTGCTAATAAAACTGTAATCTCAATTTAAATAATGAGGAAAAAGCTGTTTATTGAGTTCAACAATTATATGGAAAGCATATAGTATACTATTGAGACCTATTTATTTCGTTAATATTAAGTATCTTGAAAATGGATATAAAAAGGGGGATGCTACATGCGAATTGAGCGAGTATCGGAAAGTCAATTTACAATCTTTTTAACTTTTGATGATTTAGTTGAACGTGGCTTTACGAAAGAAGATTTATGGCATGACGCATCAAGTGTCCAAAATTTGTTTAGTGATATGATGTACGAGGCGAGTTTTGAATTGGATTTTGAATTAGAAGGCATGTTGCTTGTACAAGTTCACTTGATGCAAGCGCAAGGAATGCATGTGATTGTTACACAAAAGTATGAAAATATAGATTGG
Source organism: Virgibacillus alimentarius (assembly GCF_017874635.1). Taxonomy (NCBI): domain Bacteria; kingdom Bacillati; phylum Bacillota; class Bacilli; order Caryophanales; family Bacillaceae; genus Virgibacillus; species Virgibacillus alimentarius. The sequence continues at coordinate 325,270 of NZ_JAGIKX010000001.1, read as the reverse complement.
GATGAGGATTTTATTGAAATGAAAGTGACTTTAGATGAAAGTAAAGAGCTAATCTTTTCTTTTGAGGAGTTTGAAGATATCATCCAAGTTTCATCATATTTATCTGCCTTATCGATCAAAGGTGGCCAAGTATACTTTATGAATAAACGTTATTACATGCTGTTACACGATGATAACTTACAAGATGTAAATAAAGAAAATATAATTGCGGTTTTGTCTGAGTTTGCATCCCCAAGCATTGTTACTTCCTATCGATTAAAAGAATACGCAAAAATAATATTCTCATCCAATGCTGTCAAAGAAATAATGAATACTTTTTACTGAGATGGGATATACGAAAAAATGATAGTACCTTATTTCATAACGTGCTATGATAAAATATGAAAGTTGAAGTTTATATTGAATTAGCCAGTTAGGAGTGTACATTTTGAAAATAGCTGTACTTTACGGGGGAATTTCCGGAGAAAGAGAAGTTTCTTTATCATCAGGAAAAGGAATTATAGAAGCACTAAAAAAAAATAAACATGAAGTTATCGGGATCGATTTCCATCCTGATAAGATGCATGAACTTATTGATCTAGACGTGGATTTAGTATTTATTGGGCTTCACGGAAAATTTGGTGAAGATGGCCGTATACAAGGGTTATTAGATATGCTAAATATTCCTTACGTTGGCTCAGGTGTTCTGGCTTCAGCTCTAGCAATGGATAAAGCAAAAGCTAAGCAAATATTCGATATGCACCAAATACCAACTGCAAAAAGCAGTGTTTTTAGTATAACAGAAAATACAGATAAAGAAGAATTAGCCAAAACAATAAATGCCACATTTACAACACCTTTTGTTATAAAGCCAAATAGAGAAGGATCAACACTTGGATTAACTATTATAGAAGATGAAGAGCAAGTAAAGAATGCAATTGATAATGCAGCGGCTAGTGACAAATCTATACTCGTTGAAGAATTTATTAAAGGAAAAGAATTAACTGTACCTGTTTTAGGGTACACAGATAAAGAAAAAGCATTACCTGTTATAGAGATTATTCCTAAAAATGATCTCTATGACTACGAGTCGAAATATTCACCGGGTGGGAGTGAACATATTATTCCGGCACAAATTGATAAAAAAACTACAGAGAAAATACAAAATTATGCAATATTAGCTCATCAAGTATTAGGCTGTAAGACATACTCTAGAGTGGATTTTATACTTACAGAAAATAATGTGCCAATTATACTTGAGGTAAATACCTTGCCCGGGATGACTCCAACCAGTTTATTTCCCGACGCAGCAAAAGCTAACGGAATGAGCTACGAAGCGATGATTGATACCTTTGTTAAACTATCAGTTGTAGAGGATCAATAAAAGACATGATCGTCCATTTATAAGGAAAAGGAAATTTCTTAAAATAATGAGTTTTGATAATTAAATAAAATAGCTTTATTTAATTGCATATTTATTATGAAGGTGTATACTAAACTCTGAGTATAGCGATTATAAAATTTTCAATAGAATTTCTAGGAGGTAAATACATGGTAGCCGATAGACCAACCGATTCTACCAGACAGGAAAATAATAATACAGATGTATTGGATTCTACGCGCACTGTTATAAAAACAGCATTAGAGAAGCTTGGTTACCCTGATGAGGTTTATGAATTATTTAAAGATCCAATACGAATGATTACAGTAAGAATTCCAGTAAGAATGGACGATGGATCAATCAAAGTCTTTACAGGATATCGCGCACAACATAATGATGCAGTAGGTCCTACCAAAGGTGGCGTTCGGTTTCATCCAAACGTAACTGAAAGAGAAGTAAAAGCATTGTCGATCTGGATGACTTTAAAAGCAGGTATTGTAAACCTACCGTATGGCGGAGGTAAAGGTGGTATTATCTGTGATCCCCGAGAAATGTCATTTCGTGAATTAGAAGGGCTTAGCCGAGGTTATGTTCGAGCAATTAGTCAAGTTGTTGGTCCAACCAAGGATATTCCAGCTCCAGATGTAATGACAAACTCACAAATTATGGCATGGATGATGGATGAATATAGTCGGATTGATGAATTCAATAATCCTGGATTTATTACTGGTAAACCAATTGTACTTGGAGGATCACACGGAAGAGAAACTGCTACTGCCAAAGGTGTTACTATTTGTATTAAAGAGGCAACCAAAAAAAGAGGCTTCGACTTAAAAGGAGCTAAAGTTGTTGTGCAAGGCTTTGGTGCTGCTGGAAGCTTTCTATCTAAATTCTTGCACGATGCTGGTGCAAAAGTGGTAGGTATCTCTGATGCTTATGGAGCTTTACATGATCCGGATGGTCTTGATATAGATTATTTATTAGACAGAAGAGATAGTTTTGGAACGGTAACAAAATTATTTAATAATACGATAACCAATAAAGAGCTACTCGAGTTAGATTGTGATATTTTGGTACCTGCGGCAGTTGAAAACCAAATTACTGAAGAAAATGCTCAAAATATTAAAGCAAGCATTGTTGTTGAAGCTGCTAACGGACCTACAACAATGGAAGCTACACAAATTCTCACTGACAGAGGAATTTTATTAGTACCTGATGTGATCGCATCTGCTGGCGGAGTTACTGTTTCTTATTTTGAATGGGTTCAAAATAATCAGGGCTATTATTGGTCGGAAGAAGAAATTGATGAGAAATTGCATGACACAATGATAAAATCATTTAACACGATTTATAATACCGCTCAAACCAGAAAAATTGATATGCGTTTAGCAGCATATATGATTGGTGTGCGGAAAACAGCAGAAGCTTCACGTTTCCGTGGTTGGGTATAAAAATATTCATTTCATATGACGAAAAAACTCTTATCATATATAGTAAGATAAGAGTTTTTATTTTATCTGAAAAAATAAAGGAAGTGCGAACAAAATGAATCAGGAGCAAGCCATTATAGTTGGTGGGGGACCTTGCGGAATGTCATGTGCAATTGCCTTACAAGAGCAAGGTGTAAACCCACTAATTATTGAAAAAGGCAACGTAGTAAATACTATTTATCGATTTCCAACACACCAGACGTTTTTTAGCTCCAGCGAAAAACTTGAAATTGGAAATGTTCCTTTTATAACAGAAAGAAAAAAACCAGTTAGAAATCAAGCATTAGCATATTATCGATCAGTTGCGGAACGTAAAAAATTACGCATAAATACATTTGAAAAAGTAATGAATATAAAGAAAGTCGATCAGAAAGTTCAGCTTACTACGACAAACGCTTCTCAAAAGACGCATACGTATCAAGCTAATAATGTAATCATTGCTACTGGTTATTATGATCAGCCGAATTACATCAATGTTCCCGGCGAAGAACTTGATAAAGTTATGCATTACTTTAAAGAAGCACACCCTTATTACAACAAGGATATAGTCATTATAGGCGGAAAAAACTCTGCTGTTGATGCGGCATTAGAGTTGCATAAAGCAGGGGCTAAAATTACGGTACTATATCGCGGCAGTACGTATTCCAAAAGCATCAAGCCATGGATCTTACCTGAATTCGATTCTCTCGTTAAAAAAGGTATTGTACATATGGAATTTAATGCACACGTTCAAAAAATCACCGAAAATGAGGTTTATTACACCGTAGACGGAAAAAGAAAAGAAATAAAAAACGACTTTGTATTTGCAATGACAGGATACAAACCCAATCTTCATCTTCTTAAAGAGATTGGAATAGAAGTGGACCCGAGAAACGGAAAACCACATTTCAATAAAAATAGCATGGAAACGAATATACCTGATGTATATGTAGCCGGAGTTGTTGCATCCGGATATAACAATAATGAAATTTTTATTGAAAATGGACGTTTACACGGTGAAATAATCGCAAAAGCGATTGTTAATCAATAACGGAGGTAAAAAATACCTCCGTTATCTTTTAAAATCATTTTATAAATCCTCTTCAAACATTCTTCTTACTAAATTGGTTTCGTTCGTTTCTTCTAAAGCAATTAATAATTTAATACGTGCTTTAGGACCTGAAAGCCCATTTGTAAAAATAACCCCCATTTCCCTTAACCGCTTACCGCCGCCTTCATAGGCATATGTTGGCTGCACAATACCTTGATAGCATCTAGAAACAAGCACAACAGGGATATTGCTATCGACCATCTGTTGTAAGGGGGGGATAGTTTCAATTGGTAAATTCCCTTGACCAAGACCTTCTACAACGATTCCATCCGGGTGCGTTTGTCGTACCGCATTCAATAATTTTTCATCCATTCCAGCAAAAGCCTTTAGTAAAAAAACATTCTTATTTACATCAGCTACGGAATGCTTTCGGCTTCGGTGTATCCGATGATGAAAAAATATAGATTCTTTTGTGACAATGCCCATTGGGCCGTATTGGGGACTTTGAAATGTTGCGATGTTACTTGTAGATGTTTTTGTTACATTTCTAGCAGCATGTATTTCGTCATTCATTACAACCAAAACTCCATTATTGGATGCTTTGTTCTCAGATGCTACCCGAATTGAACTAATTAAATTGTACATAGCATCTGAACCTATTTCATTACTAGATCGCATTGCACCTGTAAGAATGATTGGTTTACTCGTTTTGAGCACTAGATCTAAAAAATAAGCTGTTTCTTCTAATGTATCCGTTCCATGTGTGATGACGATTCCATCATAATAAACTATTTTTTGTTCTATTTTTTTAGCTAACTTAAGCATATGTTTAGGTGTAATGTGCGGAGATGGCAAATGAAACTCTATTAGCTCATCAACATTGGCATAATTATGTAAAAGAGCAGACAAATTTGTTAAAGGGTGCTTATCCGATGTTGTTACTTCCCCATTTTTTTTATTTTCTAACATCGAAATCGTACCGCCTGTATGAATAATTAATATGTTTTTTATTGTCCTCACCCACCTGCATGAAACAAATTTTTCAGTTCCTAGTTCAATACTACCTTCCAGCGCCAAAAACAACAAGTGTAAAACTATTATATATATATTTCATACTATTTTCTCTAAAACTTATTCGTTAATCATGAATAAAAAGAAGTTTTATTCAAAAAATAGGTATCACAATAAAGTTTTGGAAAAATAGGAGGAAAAAGTATGACCTATAGAAAGCTGTCTCTATTAATAATCATTGTCTGTTTTTTATTGACTGGGCTAAACACCCTAACTTCCCCGAAAGTTGTTGATGCTTTTAGCCCACAAGTAATTCAACACGGGGCTACTGGAGATGACGTTATCGAATTGCAATCAAGATTAAAACATGTAGGATTTTATAATGGGAAAATTGATGGCGTTTTTGGTTGGGGGACATATTGGGCATTAAGAAATTTTCAATATGAATTTGGTATGAAAGTTGACGGTCTTGCCGGAGCGGCAACAAAAGAAAAGCTCGTTAAAGCAAGTAAAAATTATGATGGGGCTACAGCAAATCAAAATGCTTCACAGGAGAAAAATACCACCGCAGTTAATGTACCCCAAGGTTATTCTCAAAATGACATTCAATTAATGTCTAACGCAGTTTATGGGGAAGCTAGAGGAGAACCTTATGAAGGACAAGTTGCTGTTGCAGCAGTTATTTTAAATAGGGTAGAAAGTGCTACTTTCCCAAATACTGTATCAGGGGTTATTTTTGAACCAAGGGCATTTACTGCAGTTGCGGACGGACAAATATGGCTAACACCAAATGACACTGCAAAATCGGCTGTTCTGGATGCAATCAATGGTTGGGATCCAACAGGTAATGCAGAATATTATTTTAATCCAGATACAGCGACCTCAGCTTGGATCTGGTCTAGACCACAAATTAAAAAAATCGGAAAACATATATTTGCAAAGTAGAAAAGGAGTGAGTCACATGATTCGTTGGATATTGATTACAATTCTGACTTTAGGTATTGCTGGAACAGCCTACTGGGGATACCAAGAACATCAAGAAAAAAATGCTGTATTAATCCAAGCAGAGAATACGTACCAACGTTCTTTCCATGATTTATCATATCGTATGGATTTGCTACATGATAAAATTGGTACCACACTTGCGATGGATTCGAATGAAATCCTCTCTCCGCAACTCGTAGAGATATGGCGCCTCACTTCGGAAGCACAAGCAGATGTTGGCCAATTGCCATTATCATTACTTCCTTTTAATAAAACAGAAGAATTTCTATCAAAAATAGGTGATTTTACTTATCGCACAGCTGTTAGAGATTTAGAAAAGGATCCTCTTTCAAAAAAAGAAAGCAAATCTCTTAAAAATTTATATAAACAAGCTGGTGAAATCAAAGATGAATTAAGAGAAGTTCAACACCTTACCTTAAAAAATAACTTACGTTGGATGGATGTCGAGCTTGCTTTAGCCACACAGGAGGAACCAGCAGATAATACAATTATCGACGGATTTGAAACCGTTGAAAAGAAAGTAGAAGGCTTTGCTGAAGCAAATCAAAATTCTTCCATTAATGGAGATACAAACGAAGATAAAGGCTATAAATATATAACAGGGAAAAAAATAAATAAACAAAAAGCCTTAGACCGCAGCAAAAAGATATTTAATGTTTCAAATGAAAATAATTTAAAAATCACAAACAGTGGTAAAGGATCGGAAATTCCTTTATACAGTATATCCTATAAAAACGGGGACAAAAGTGCCTATATGGATATGTCCCAAAAAGGTGGTCATCCGATATCACTTTTAGTTAATAGAGATGTGAAAGATAAAAAAATCAGCTTAAATGAAGGACAGGAGAGAGCGGAGGAATACATTAAGCAATTCGATTTTGAGAACATGACTGTTTATCAAAGCAGTGAATATGACAATGTAGGCGTATATTCATTCCTATATGAAGATGATGATGTACATGTATACCCCGACTCTTTAGAAGTAAAAGTAGCCTTGGATAATGGAGATATATTAGGATTTAATGCGAGGAACTATCTTAAAAACCATACAGATAGAGATATCTCTAAACCAAAGCTATCGCAGGAAGAAGCTAGGGAAAAAGTTAATTCTCAAGTGAAAATAAACGAAGAATCTCTAGCCATGATTGAAAATGAAATGGGAGAAGAAGTATTGGTCTATGAGTTTCTAGGTGTTTTAAATAATGAAACATATCGTATTTTTATAAATGCGATGGACGGAAAAGAAGAAAAGGTTGAAAAGTTAAACGGAAAGGAAATAAATTTTGCTAGTACGAGATAAGATCAAAAAAGGATTGGCCTACGCCTTTCCTTTTTTGGTATCATTAAACTATATGTACGTTTCCGCTAGCACCATATATTTTTTATTTTAAAAACTACGGATCCCTCTTCAATATGTTATTATTTAATCATATGGCTATGAAGAATTGAACAAGGAAAACTGAAACTTACATACATTTACAAGATTATGAGAGGGCTGAAGGGTATAATGAAGAGTAAATCGATCGCAATTGCTATTGATGGTCCTGCTGCAGCAGGAAAAAGTACAGTGGCAAAGTTGGTGGCAAACAAATTATCATTTATATATATTGATACTGGAGCAATGTATCGAGCTTTAACAAAAAAGGCGCTGGATGAAAAAATAAACTTAGATGATGAACAATCTCTCGTTGAATTACTGAAACAAACAGAAATAAATCTCAAACAAAATGAAAAAGGTCAAATGGTCTGTATAAATGGCAACGATGCCACTTTACAAATTCGGATGCAAGATGTAACAAATAATGTTTCTTACGTCGCCAAACACCCTCTCATTCGAGAAGAAATGGTGAATCGACAACAGAAACTAGCGGAAAAACGCAGTGTTGTGATGGATGGAAGGGATATAGGCACCCACGTACTCCCTCATGCCGAAGTAAAAATTTTTTTAGTAGCTTCTGCAGAAGAGCGTGCAAAGCGACGTCATAAAGAAAATCTTCAAAAAGGATTCCCATCAAATATAGAAAAATTGAAAGCGGAAATAGAGCGAAGAGATTCGATCGATACGAAACGGGAGATAGCACCGTTAGTCAAAGCAGATGATGCAGTTGAAATCAATACGACGACATTAACAATAGACGATGTTGCAAATCGAATTTTAAAAATTGCTGAACAAAAACTCCAGTTATAAGCATTTATGATAATCTTAAAAAAATATTTTGAATCTGCTTTGCTTGACAAATAATTAAAAATATTAGAAGTTATAAAAAAGAACGTTTATAATGGATTAATATATTCCATAAACAATTAGATAAAGGGTTTTTTTAATGTGATTAGGAGGGTAAGCATATGGATGAAGCAAATAACGAATTAGCAGAAGTGAGTGTAGGATCGATTTTAACAGGTACCGTTGTTAAAATAGAAGAGAAACAAGTTTTAGTTGATATTGGCTATAAAACAGAAGGAATTGTACCAATTAGTGAATTATCAAATCTTCATGTCGAAACATCTAGTGATGTTGTTCAAGAAGGAGATCAATTATCATTAAAAGTAAAGAAAGTAGACGACGATGAGGTAGTCTTATCTAAAAAGGCAGTAGATTCAGAAAAAGCATGGGATAAGCTAGAGCAAACATATCATAATAATGAAATATTTGAAGTGGAAATTAAAGAAGTAGTAAAAGGTGGACTTGTTGTAGATGTAGGTGTTCGTGGATTTATACCTGCTTCACTTGTAGAAACTTATTTTGTAGAGGATTTTTCCGATTATAAAAATAGAATCCTTAAGGTAAAAATTGTAGATCTAAATAGAGATCAAAATAGAGTTATTTTATCTCATCGAGCAGTTACAGAAGAAGAGGCTGATTCGAAAAAACAAGCTTTATTACAAACATTAGAGCCTGGACAAATTATAGAAGGAACCGTTCAGCGTTTAACAAATTTTGGTGCATTTGTCGATATTGGAGGGATAGACGGTCTTGTCCATATTTCTGAGCTAGCACATGAACATGTTGAAAAAGCTTCTGATGTTGTTTCAGAGGGGGAGAATATAAAAGTTGAAGTTTTATCAATAGATCGGGATAATGAGCGTGTTTCACTTTCACATAAAAAAACATTACCTGGTCCATGGGAAAACATAAGTAATCGAATTGCTTCAGGTGATATTATAAATGGAACCGTCAAGAGATTAGTTAATTTTGGAGCATTTGTAGAACTGCAACCAGGAGTAGAGGGACTAGTTCATATTTCTCAGATTGCTAATCGTCATATTGGTACCCCTCAAGAAGTTCTAGAAACCGGCCAGCAAATAGACGTGAAAGTATTAGATGTCAATGAGAAGGAAGAACGTATCTCGCTAAGTATTAAAGAACTTGAACAGGAACAAGAAGCAACTGAGTATAAGCAATATGAAAAAACGGAAGACCAATCCGGCTTTCAACTTGGTGATTTTATAGGGGATAAATTAAATAAATATAAATAAGAACACTGTTTTGTATCAGGAACCTTGGTACGTCTTCCACCAACGGCGTATGAAGTAGGCTATTATCAGAAAAAGGTTTTTCCTTAATAGGATAAGCCTTTTTTGTTTAAAAAATAATTGTTATAGTCATAATGCTAATGGTGGTGATCGATATGACGGAAGGACTGATATTCTATTGGTTCAGTTGGATCTTGTGGATCATAGTAACCTTTTTAATGAAAAAAAATAAAAGGAGAACATTACTGGCTTGCTATATATTAATAGCAATAATAAGCTCAAATACCTATATTTCAATTAATAGTCACAGTATTTCTGTAACTATTATATTATTACTGTTTGTAACAATGGTATTACTTTCCCGACCGCCTCATTTTATATATCATGTGTTCATTTCATTTACAATGATGATTGGTTATGCGGCTATGCTAATATGGAAAATGAATACGCCTATTTGGCTTCTTACTCATGATTTCATCATGATTCCATTCATCAGTGCACTAGTCATTACCTTATTGGTAAAAGGGGTGCGTAATAAAATTGTTACCGGATTCTTAGGCATAACTGCAGGAGAATTTATTTATAGTATCCTATTAATAGAATATGATTTACAGAAAACAATAGGAGAAATGAGTTTTTTTGATATGCTTATAGTTACGTTAATGTTCATTGTATTATTGGATACACTACAGAAGGTAAAGTCTAAATTATTCATCCTGCCTGTTCATCATAAAAAAATAATAAAATGGCAACATTAATCATTATACTTTTTATCAACACCATTCTTCAAAATCAATTGTTAATATCAATTTCTTTTGCTAGAATAAATTAATGTTGCTAAAAATATAAAAAATACTATAAATATAAGCACATTATTAAAGCGTTGTTTAGAACGTATAAAAGAAAGGGAGTTCCTTTCATGAGGAAATCTGTTGTAGCTATCGTAGGAAGACCTAACGTTGGAAAATCAACAATATTTAATCGCTTAGTAGGCGAAAGAATATCCATAGTAGAAGATACCCCAGGAGTTACTAGGGACCGGATATATGCTGAAGCTGAATGGTTAATGACTACATTTAGTGTTATTGATACCGGCGGTATAGAAATTGGTGATGAACCATTATTAAAACAAATGAGAAATCAAGCAGAAATTGCCATTGATGAAGCAGATGTAATCATTTTTATGGTAAACGGAAAAGAAGGGATTACAGCAGCTGACGATGAAGTTGCAAAGATTTTATTTAAATCAAATAAACCAGTTGTGTTAGCAGTTAATAAAATAGATAACCCTGAAATGCGTGATACCATTTATGAATACTATTCATTAGGATTTGGAGAACCATTTCCCATTTCAGGTGCACATGGACTTGGACTCGGAGATTTACTTGATGAAGTAGTAAAACATTTTCCAATTACTGATAAGGAAGAAGCAGAGGAGGATACCATTTATTTTAGCCTTATTGGAAGACCTAACGTCGGAAAATCCTCCTTAGTTAATTCCATTATAAATGAAGAACGGGTTATTGTAAGTGAGATGGAAGGAACAACAAGAGATGCCATTGACACTCCCATACGTAAAGATGATCAAAATTTCGTGATTATTGATACCGCTGGTATGCGCAAACGAGGAAAGGTATACGAAAAAACAGAGAAATATAGTGTTTTACGCGCATTAAAAGCCATTGAACGCTCTGATGTGGTTCTCGTTTTGATTGACGCAGAAACAGGGATAAGAGAACAGGATAAAAATATTGCAGGTTATGCACATGATGCTGGTCGTGCAATTGTCATTGTTGTCAATAAATGGGATATAGTAGAAACGACCGAAAAGACAATGAAGGATTTTGAAAATAAAATACGAGCACATTTTCAATTTTTAAATTACGCCCCAATCGTGTTTCTTTCAGCTAAAACAAAAAAAAGGTTACATACCTTAATGCCATCCATTAAAATCGCAAGTGAAAATCATACTAAACGCATTTCTACAAACATTTTAAACGAAGTAGTTATGGATGCTATAGCAATGAATCCGACTCCAACATTTAAAGGAAAAAGATTGAAAGTACTTTATGCAACACAAGTTTCAGTAAAACCGCCAAGTTTTGTCATATTTGTAAATGACCCTGAATTAATGCACTTCACGTATAAACGCTTTCTAGAAAATAAAATCAGGGATGCGTTTGGATTTGTTGGTACTCCGATTAAAATATTTTCCAGGAAAAGATAAGAAGGAGGAAGAATAATGGCAAAAGTGGCAGTACTAGGAGCTGGAAGCTGGGGGACAGCTTTAGGCATTGTACTAGCAGATAACGGACATGATGTTCGACTATGGACACATCGCAAAGAACAAGCAGACGCTATTAATTTAACACACAAAAATGAAAATTATCTAGAAATCATGATTCCTGAACAAATAAAAGCATACCATGATTTACAAGAAGCTATCACTAACGTAGAAGCAATTGTTATTGTTGTTCCTACAAAAGCAATACGAGAAGTATGTAAAAATTTAAATGGGTTGTTAGATTCATCTTCAGCAACTTTAATCCATGCTTCCAAAGGAATCGAACCTATATCATTAAAACGAGTATCACAAATGATTGAAGAGGAAATGGAAGGGTATCAATATGAAGATATTGTTGTGTTGTCCGGACCAAGTCATGCTGAAGAGGTTGCTAAAAGACAGCCAACAACCGTAACTGTATCTTCTGTTAATCGATCAAATGCTAAAATCGCTCAAGATTTGTTTATCAACGAATCTTTTCGTGTTTATACAAGTACAGATATGGTTGGGATCGAACTCGGTGGAGCCTTAAAGAATATTATTGCTTTAGGTGCAGGAATTTCAGACGGGCTAGGATATGGCGATAATGCGAAAGCAGCTCTTATCACAAGGGGACTAGCTGAAATAGCACGTTTAGGCACTTCACTCGGAGCAAACCCATTATCATTTTTAGGTTTACCAGGTGTGGGAGATTTAATTGTTACTTGTACAAGCGTTCATAGCAGAAATTGGCGAGCTGGGAATTTACTAGGTAAGGGAAACAAGCTTGAAGAAGTTTTAGATCAAATGGGCATGGTTGTTGAGGGCGTAAGAACAACGAAAGCCGCATATCAATTTGCCAAGAAGCAACAAGTTGAAATGCCCATTACAACTGGCATATATCAAATATTATTTGAAGACAAAAATCCGAAAGACGTGGTAGAACAGCTCATGAATAGAAATAAGCGCGAAGAAATGGAAGATCTAGCTGCATTATTAAGAAGCATAAATACAAAATAACATATTTATCCTCCTCGCATATACTATGTTGAAGAAATATTGCAAGGAGGAGAGCATGTGAGTAACCAAAAGGGACTTTTTGACAAAATACAGCAAAATTCGAATATCAATCCGGATGAAGTTTATAAAATCGCTAATTCTGTTAAAAACGCTGATTTTTCAAATGAAAAAACAGTAAGGAAATTGGTACGCCACTTAGCAAGGTTAGCAAATAAACCTGTTTCAAAGGCAAAAGAGGATAAAATTGTTCAAGCAATAACCAAAAATAATATGCCAATGGATATGCAATCTTTAAATCGTTTATTTAAAGATTAACGATGTCTGGGCAAGTGAGGATACATGAATTCGTGTACTCGCATAGAATATAATCGCACAGATGCATAGATATATAGAGTTGCTGTGGGTGTTATTTAGTTACACCGGGATGAAACTAGCCCCTTTCATCCCGGTTTTAAATTGTTCATTTTTTTATATTGCTTTTTATATCATATTTTAATGCCTGAATATACACCGTATGTTATAATACTTTGTGCAAAGAAAAAGGAACACAAAGTAAGAGGTGAAAAAAATGTCAGTTTCAATGCTTAAAATGTATGTATCATTTGCTGGTATGATACTCTTGCTTTTAGCAATTGGACTTATCTTACTAAGCAGATACAAATTAAAAGGCTTTTTAGCAGGAATTGTATCGTTCCTTGCATATATATCCTTCATTCTAGGCGCATTAATTATTTTATATATTGTTTTTAGCGGTCCAACGGGGTAGGCTGCATTAGGAGGCTATTAAATGAAATATACATATGTGCGACTCTTTAGTTTGCTATTTATGTTATTTATTCTAAGTGGTTGTTTATATCCACAAAGCGAGCTATCAAAAAATCAATCACCAAATGAAGCTCAACTAGAGTTAGTGCAGACAGCAGTCGATAAATACAAGGAACAAACGAATGGGCTGGTCCCAATAAAGACAAAAGAGAGCAATTCACCAATATTTCAAAAGTATTTAATTGATTTCAATGCATTAAAGGAACAAAATACTTTGGCTGAAATACCGGGAAATGCCTATGAAAATGGTGGTGTATATCAATATACAATCATAACCCCTGAGGATAACCCTCGTGTTAAATTAATTGATTTACGCAGTACGGAAGAATTAAGAAAAGTTAATATTAAACTTGAAATTTATCGAGATAAACATATTTATCCACCATTCGGTGAGGAAATTGCGAATGGAATATTTAAGATTGATTATAAAAAGTTAGGACTAAAATCTGAACCATCTGTGGTAAGTCCATATTCGAAAGAAAACTTACCTATTATTATGGATACGGATGGACAACTTTATATCGATTATCGAATCGATTTAAACAATGCACTAAAAGAATATGATAATCATTATAAAAAGGGCGAAGATATTCGTACTATTTTGCCGGAAAACACTCCCTTCGTTCCTGCATATTCACTACCATATACGGTGGACAACGGTGAACCAGTTTTTTTAGAACAAAATAAATAAATCATCATAATCATTCCCTTGTAACATAAAATGTTGCAAGGGTTGTTTATTTATCCTCTATTTTTGTTCATTGCACTGATAGAAACCATTCTTTTTAATTTCATGCAAAATTAAGTCATATTCTTATCGGACAACATCATAGACTTGTAATGTCAATTAATCGTAATTTGTTCATTATACAATGGTATAGGAGATCGGGAGGGGATCGTTTGGAAAGAATTGATGTTTTTAAAGATATTTCGAAACGAACGAATGGAGATATTTATCTTGGAATTGTAGGAGCAGTTCGGACGGGTAAATCAACTTTCATAAAGAAGTTTATGGAATCAGTCGTTTTGCCTAATATTGAAGATGAGAGTGAACGTGCTAGAGCACACGATGAACTTCCTCAAAGTGCAGCTGGTAAAACAATTATGACTACAGAACCTAAATTTATACCCAATCAAGCTGTATCTGTAAATGTGGAGGAAGGACTTGATGTCAATGTACGCTTAGTTGATTGTGTTGGATATGCTGTTGATGGCGCCAGGGGATTTGAAGATGAAAATGGCCCTAGAATGATTCATACACCTTGGTATGAAGACCCAATACCGTTTCACGACGCAGCTGAAATTGGCACACGTAAAGTAATTCAAGAACATTCTACTATCGGTGTTGTAGTAACAACAGATGGTACAATTGGTGAAATTGACCGAGCAGAGTATGTGGATGCAGAAGATAAAATAGTAGAGGAATTAAAAGAAGTAGGAAAACCTTTCATCATGGTTATTAATTCCTTAAGACCAAATGATCAAGAAACGGAATTTCTGCGTCAAGAATTAGCTGAAAAGCATGATATGCCAGTACTCGCAATGAATATAGAATCAATGACAGAACACGATGTATATAGCGTGTTGCGCGAAGCACTGTATGAGTTCCCGGTATTAGAAGTTAATGTTAACCTTCCTAGCTGGGTGATGGTTCTAAAGGAAGAGCATTGGCTAAGAGAAAATTATCAAGAAGCAATTCAATCTACGGTAAAAAATATTAGGAGATTGAGGGATGTAGATTATATTGTAAATGATTTTGCAGATTATGATTATATTGACAAAGCGAATTTAGCTGGAATGGAAATGGGAGAAGGTGTCGCTGAAATTGATTTGCACGCACCAGACTATTTATATGATCAAGTCTTAAAGGAAATTGTAGGAGAAGAAATCAGGGGCAAAGACCATTTACTTGAGCTCATGCAAGGGTTTGCGCATGCCAAAAGGGAGTATGACCAAGTAGCAGGTGCCCTGCAAATGGTGAAACAGACTGGTTATGGGATAGCAGCACCAACTATAGAAGACATGGCACTTGATGAACCGGAGATTATTCGTCAGGGTTCTAGATTTGGGGTAAGGCTTAAAGCAGTAGCTCCTTCTATCCATATGATTAAGGTAGAAGTAGAATCAGAATTCTCCCCTATAATCGGGACAGAAAAACAGA
Organism: Virgibacillus alimentarius; assembly: GCF_017874635.1. Classification (NCBI taxonomy): domain Bacteria; kingdom Bacillati; phylum Bacillota; class Bacilli; order Caryophanales; family Bacillaceae; genus Virgibacillus; species Virgibacillus alimentarius. Next base: position 309,631 of record NZ_JAGIKX010000001.1, on the reverse strand, counting down.
GTGAAGAATTAGTTAGGTACCTTATGCAAGATTTTGAGGAAGATCCATTATCGATCTGGGAATCAGATATCTTTGGCCGATCACTTAACTCAATTGTAAGAGAAGGCATACAAGGGAAAATATCACTTATGCCTGAAAACGCCAGATATAAATTAAAGGACACGCTTGAACGAATTATAAATGAAGGTTCAGGCGGATTAATAGCAATTATCCTATAGCAGCTGTTAATAGCTGCTTTTTATTTTTTAACATCACTAACCCATACGCTTATTTATAGGTGTTTTGGGTTTTTATCTGTTTGACACATTCTTAACAAATAAATACACTAAAATAGCAGGGATTTCATATTTTCCGTCGTATATATGTAATATAATAAAACAAGCTATTTTAATTAGAAAAAACCTCATAGCGACCAATTTTTTAATAAAAAACACAAAAATCCCGAAAAATAGATAAAAATTGTTGAATTTTATTTTGAAGTCAGTTAAGATAAGCCTTGTCATCCATTGATATAGATGGCTTGTAAGTTTAAAAGGTTGTAATTTGGTGAATAAATAATAAGAGTCTTATTATTTATTAGTGACAATTAAAAATATTGGGAGGAGGTGAATGTCATGAATAAAACAGACTTAGTAAATGCAGTGGCTGAAAAAAGCGAACTTTCAAAAAAGGATGCTGGTAAGGCTGTTGACGCAGTTTTTGAAACTGTCATGGATTCACTTAAAGATGGTGAAAAAGTACAACTAATTGGTTTCGGTAACTTTGAGGTACGTGAGCGTTCAGCTCGTAAAGGCCGTAACCCGCAAACTGGAGAAGAAATTGAAATCCCAGCAAGTAAAGTTCCTGCTTTTAAACCAGGTAAAGCCCTTAAAGATGCTGTAAAATAACATTACATAGGGCAAAAGGGTGCGTTTAAAACGTACCCTTTTTTATGTGTATATATGGACAACCTGCCTAATTTGTAGTACATATATTGCTTTTAAGATTATAGGTAAAATGCAAACAACTCTTCCAACAGGTATGAGGAAATAATTAATCATTTATAAACTATAATGGAGTCTTGCCATCTTTATTTTTTTGGTTATGATGATATATAATTTGTGCTATAATAACATTAAAGTTTGAATGAAAGGACCTAGGTGGTTGCTTTGCATGGCTCTAGACAAGAAATAGAAGAACTAAAAGTGCTGATTGAAGATAAAATGCAGCATACATATTTAGATAAAAACATAGAAAAATCGATGATAGATGAGGAAAAACTTTGTATCTTAAACGCAATGATAAATAATACATCTATGAAAGCTTCCGAAAAAAAGCAGACCATTATTACAACGATGCTAGTACAAATAGCATTAGATACCCATGATATGGTGCCCATATCCAATGATGAAAAAGAAAGTGAAGCAACCAGAGTTTCAAAACAATTAACAGTTTTAGCTGGTGATTACTATAGTGGCCTATATTATTTTCTGTTGTCGGAGCTGAAAGCTTATGATATGATACAGGTTCTTGCTTCAGCAATTAAAGAAATTAATGAATACAAAATGAAGCTATACTATAGAGAATTAGACTCTTTTGAAAGCTATATTTTACTTTTGAAAAAAATAGAATCATTATTGATTCTTCAAATCGCCGAGTATATAAAAAAACCTGTGTTAATACCGATTATTGAAGAATGGTTAGTGACGAAAAGATTAATGGAGGAAACAAATAATTTTGATAATAATCGTTTCTCTCCAATCATTCATACGTGGTTGAATTTTTCAAAAGAGCAAGATGATTCATCGATAGTAACGAGCATGAAAGATATCATTATAAAGAACACAAACCGAATAGAAGAACACACATTACGGCTTTCTGATCAGCATAAATTATTTAAAACATACATCCTTTCTGGTTTAAAAAAGCTGGGAGATAAAACCTCTGTGATGGAAGAAGGGTAAGATATGTACGGACAATCCAAAGAAGAACGTGTACATCACGTATTTGAAAATATATATAAAAAGTACGACAAGATGAATTCAATCATTTCTTTTCAAAAGCACAAGACATGGAGAAAAGATGTAATGAAACTAATGCAAGTTCAAGAGGGGGCAAGCGCCCTTGATGTTTGTTGCGGAACAGGAGATTGGTCCATCGCTCTTGCTAAAGCAGTAGGTGCTAATGGAAAGGTAATTGGCCTGGACTTCAGCGAGAATATGCTTTTAGTCGCTAAAGAAAAGAAAAAACAACTACCGCCTAACAAACGACTTCAATTCATTCATGGTAATGCAATGAAACTGCCATTTGACGATAATACATTTGATTACGTCACAATTGGCTTTGGTTTGCGCAATGTTCCAGACTATCAAACCGTTTTAGAAGAGCTCTATCGGGTTGTTAAACCAAACGGAAAAGTTGTTTGTTTGGAAACTTCCCAACCCACTATTTTCGGATTCCGGCAAATTTATTACTTATACTTTCGTTTTATTATGCCTCTACTTGGCAGATTGTTTGCAAAGAGTTATGATGAATACGCTTGGCTACACGAATCAGCAAAAAGCTTCCCTGATAAAAATGAGCTAAAGCAGATGTTTCTGCAAGCTGGATTTTCTAAAGTTAAGATGAAGACTTATACAGGTGGTGTAGCAGCAATGCATATGGGGATTAAAAGATAATTTCAAATAATAATAAGTGGACAGAATATTAAAAGGTGACACGCATGAAACTAGCCAAAACATACGGATATTTAAAAAAAGATTTGGATATTATTGAAGATGCTTTAAATGAAGCTATCCAGGCAAGGCATCCAGTGCTGAGAAAAGCATCAACGCAATTACTGCAAGCGGGAGGAAAGCGTATTCGTCCTGTTTTTGTTTTGTTATCAGGCAGGTTTGGTCATTATGATATAAACCGCATTAAAACTGTCGCCGTTTCCCTGGAATTAATACATATGGCTACGCTTGTCCATGATGATGTAATTGATGAAGCGGAATTACGAAGAGGAAAGCCCACTATAAAACAGCTTTATGGCAATAGAGTTGCTATGTATACGGGTGACTATATACTTGCACGTGCATTGGAGCATATTACAACTATCAAAGAGCCAGGCATTCATCATCTACTCTCAGAATCTCTAGTAGAAGTAGTTATTGGAGAAATAGAACAAATTAAAGACAAGTATATATGGGAACAGAACCTGCGCGATTATTTACGTAGAATCAAACGTAAAACAGCTTTATTAATTGCAACGAGCTGCAAATTGGGAGCTATAGCTACAGGAGTAACCGAGAAGGAAGCAAATATGTTATATCGATATGGATATTATATTGGAATGTCCTATCAGATTATAGATGATATTCTCGATTTCACCTCTTCAGCAAAAGTACTTGGTAAACCTGTAGGAAACGACCTATTACAAGGAAATGTGACACTACCTGTATTAATTGCTATGAGAGATATAGGGTTTAAAAATGAACTTAAAAAAACCTTCTCCAATCCTGAAACAATAGATACAGATCACTTTAACCATTTGCTGGATTTACTGAATACAACGAATGCCATTGAGACTGCATATAAATTAAGTAATCAATATTTAGATAAAGCTTTACAAGCGTTAGATTCATTTCCGAATCATAAAGCAAAACTAACTTTAGTAAATATCGCAAAATATATCGGAAAAAGGCGCTCCTAACTTTGTCTTTTTCGCTATAATTTGCTAAAATTCTAATTGCTGTGCACAATATTCTACTATACATATTGAAGAGGTGTTAAAATGGAAAAGACATTTTTAATGGTTAAACCAGACGGTGTGCAACGAAATTTGATTGGAGAAATCACTAGCAGATTTGAAAAGAAAGGCTTTAAATTAGTAGGGGCTAAATTAATGATTATTTCAGATGAGCTCGCTAAAAACCATTACGGTGAACATAAAGATCGACCATTCTTTGGTGAACTAGTTGATTTTATTACTTCTGCACCCGTTTTTGCAATGGTTTGGGAAGGTGAAGGAGTAATTAAAATCGCACGTGATATGATGGGTTCAACAAATCCACAAGAAGCAGCAACAGGAACTATTCGTGGCGATTTCGGTATGACTGTTGGAAAAAACGTCATTCATGGATCTGATTCTCCAGAAAGTGCTGAAAGAGAAATCAACTTATTTTTTGATGAAAAAGAAGTACTAAGCTACTCTAAAAACGATAGTGCTTGGGTGTACTAACAAAAATAGCAGCTTTTAAAGGTAACTTTGCTGCTTGAGCTTAGATGAAAACCTCCGTTATGACGGAGGTTTTTTTACAAAAACAAAGAGAGGCACACTGAAATGTCACAAGAATATATTGATTTCGTTGAGCACATTAAATCAAAATTAGGTATTGATTTAAATTTATATAAACAGGCACAAATGCAACGTCGGATTACTTCATTACGTAACAAGAATGGGTATACAAATTTTCCGGCATACTATAAGGCACTGGATAAAAGTAAACCTTTACTAAAAGAATTTATCGATCGAATAACAATCAACGTATCTGAATTTTTTCGAAACGTAAAAAGTTGGGAAACGTTAAAAAAGGATATTTTTCCATTTATAATAAAAGATAATAAAAAAATAAGTATTTGGAGTGCCGCATGCTCAACTGGAGAAGAAGCCTATAGCATTGCAATCATGATGAAGGAATATTTTCCACATATTGCTTATGAAATTTTAGCTACAGATATCGATCAAAATGTACTTGATAAAGCTAAACAGGGAATTTATCAAGAGAAAGCTTTAAAAGAGGTTCCATTTATATTAAAGCGCAAATATTTCCATAAAAATAATGATCTCTTTTACATAAATCATACACTTAAACAAAACATTACATTTAAAAAACATAACTTATTAGCAGATCGTTATCCTCAAAATATTCAACTCATTCTTTGTCGAAATGTGTTAATTTACTTTACAGATGAAGCTAAAGAATCGATATATCATAAATTTAGCAGCGTATTAGCTCCAAGCGGGATTTTATTCATAGGAAGTACAGAACAAATTTTTAACCCACAAAAATATCATTTATCTTTATTAGAAACTTTTTTTTATCAAAAGAAATAATGCTCTTAAACTGGAGCATTTTTTGTTTTATTAAAATATAAAAATTTGCATAAATCTACAGAAACAATTATAATTAAAATTTATATTTTACTATAAATAAATATATTTTAAAATTGTACCAAAATTAAATAAAAATATGATATAGTAATACAAAATTAATTTAGATGGAGGATGTTTTATGCGCTATTTAACTGCAGGAGAATCACACGGAAAACAATTAACCACAATCATTGAAGGAATTCCAGCGCGCATGCCTTTAGTGCAAGAAGATATTAACAGCTCATTGTTGCGTAGACAAAAAGGCTATGGAAGAGGAAAAAGAATGCAAATTGAAAAAGATTTGGTGGATATAACAGGCGGTGTTCGTCACGGTTATACATTAGGTTCACCAATATCCCTTGTCGTGCATAATGATGATTTTAAACACTGGATTGATATTATGGGGGAAGACCCCATCGAAAATAATACTAAATTAAGACGTGTAGTAAGCAGACCTAGACCTGGGCATGCAGATTTAAATGGTGCACTTAAATATGGTCATCGCGATATACGAAATGTTTTGGAAAGATCTTCGGCACGTGAAACTACCGTCCGTGTGGCTGCTGGTGCAGTTGCAAAAACATTGCTAAAGCATTTGGGAATCAAAGTCTGTGGATATGTAAAAGAAATAGGCGGTATATGTGCAAAGGAAAATGAATTTACAATGAAAGAACGTATGGAGATTTCCGAGTCTTCGCCTGTTAGGACTTTAGATGCCGATGCAGAAGTTAAAATGATGGATGCAATTGACCAGGCAAAAAAAGAAGGTGATTCAATTGGTGGTGTTACAGAGGTATATGTAGAGGGAATGCCAGCAGGGATCGGTTCGTATGTACATTACGACAGGAAGCTCGATAGCAAAATAGCTGGCAGTGTTGTTAGCATTAATGCGTTTAAAGGCGTCGAATTTGGTATTGGATTCCAAGCTGCAAAAATGAATGGCAGTAATGTTCATGATGAAATTGCATGGAACGAGAAACAAGGATATTATCGATCAACCAATCGCCTTGGTGGTTTTGAAGGCGGAATGACAACTGGTATGCCAATTGTTGTAAAAGGGATTATGAAACCAATACCTACATTAATGCTAAAGCCACTACAAAGTGTTGATATTGAAACAAAAGATCCGTTTAAGGCCACTGTTGAGAGGTCGGATGCATGTGCTGTACCTGCTGCAGCAGTAGTAATGGAACATGTTGTAGCATTTGAGCTAGCTAAAGCCATTACAGAACAATTTACAAGCGATCAGTTCCCACAGCTAAAAAAAGCAATAGAAGCGTACCGTGAAGAGACAAGGTGCTTTTAGTGGAACCTATTATAATTCAGTCGAGTTCCCATTCATATGCCATTCATATTGGAGAGAATATCCGATATGACCTTAGTCATTACATAACTAAAAAGTATTCATCTATTCTAGTAGTAACTGATGAAAAAGTGGCTGACCTTTATTTAAACGATCTAATTCAGGTATTACCTCAATCAAACATTTATTCTATTATCGTACCTGTGGGTGAACAATCAAAAAGCATGGAACAATTTCATCGTATTCAAACCAAAGCGATTGAAAGTCATTTAGATAGAGAATCGCTAATTATTGCTTTAGGCGGTGGTGTTGTAGGAGATTTAGCAGGATTTGCAGCTGCAACCTTTATGCGCGGCATTAATTATATCCAAGTACCTACCACCATTCTAGCTCATGATAGTAGTGTTGGGGGAAAGGTAGCTATCAATCATAAACTGGGTAAAAATTTAATCGGCAGTTTTTATCCCCCAAAAATGGTTGTCTATGATGTAAACACGTTACAATCATTAAAGAAAAAAGAAGTTAGATCTGGTTACGCAGAACTGGTAAAAGAAGCACTTATTGCCAATAAAAGCTTTTTTCATACATTATTAAATACAAACTTAAACCATATTGACAATTTTAAGTTAATTGATCATTTAAAAAAGGGTATAAAGATAAAAGCTAAAATTGTAGAAGAAGACGAGAAAGAAGCTGGAATCAGAAAATACTTAAACCTTGGCCATACATTAGCTCATGCGTTAGAAGCAGAGCTAGGATATGGAACAATTACACATGGTGAAGCAGTAGCACTTGGATTGTTATTTGCACTTTTCGTCAGTGAAAATCATTTTAATAATAAGCTCCCATTAGAGGATCTAAAAAAATGGTTTCAATCAAATAAATATCCATTCCAGTTACCTGCTCTTAACCCGGAAGTATTGATGGCTAAAATGAAATCCGACAAGAAAGCAGTAAATAATAATATTCAGATGGTTCTTTTAAAAGAAATTGCCGAACCTTGTGTGATAGAAGTAGACGATAATGCATTATATTTTCAATTACAGGCATTTCTAGAGTATATCCAAGTAAAAATAAGGAACTAAACTCCCTTCGAAAAATATACTTGAGGAAAGTTGGTGGATAAATGATGCGTGGAATACGCGGTGCTACAACAGTCACTGAAAATAACGAAACTCAAATACTTATAAACACAAAGACACTTGTGGAGGAAATGGTTTCAAAAAATAATGTAATAGTTGAAACAATCTCTCATGTTTTTATATCTGTAACAGAAGATTTAAATGCCACTTTTCCAGCTAAATCCTTACGGCAAATACCTGGCTGGACTTATGTACCTGTTATGTGCATGAAAGAAATTGATGTACCAAATAGCTTATCCCGTTGCATCCGAGTAATGATGGTTGTTAATACAAAGATAGAGCAAGATAGCATACAACATGTTTTTCATAATGATGCAACCCAATTACGACCAGACTTAATACAGAAATGAGGTTAGAAAAATGATGAAAAGTAAACACGCATTAAAAAAGCTTACTCCGTACCAACAAGGAAAACAAACAGAAGAAGTAAAAAGAGAATATGGGCTAGATAGAATAATAAAATTAGCTTCTAATGAAAATCCTTTTGGCTATTCTGATCAAGTTAAAAATTCCCTTTCCTTAGATCACGGTTTAAATACCTATCCTGATGGGCACACTAGCGAACTACGAAATGCACTGGCAAAAAAATTAAATGTCGAGGAAGATCAGATCATCTTTGGAGGCGGATCAGATGAGCTAATCCAGATTATTTCTAGGGCATTTTTATATCCAGGTGTAAATACTGTGATGGCCGCACCTACATTTCCCCAATATAAACATAATGCTACAATTGAGGGAGCAACTATAAAAGAAATTCCAACACTCGATGGATATCACGATTTAAAAGGAATGCTCCAAGCAATCGATGAAAATACAAGTGTTGTTTGGTTATGTACACCAAATAATCCAACAGGATCGCTTATTCCAAAAGAGGAGCTTTATGACTTTATGAATAAATGCCCAAAGCACGTACTTGTTGTACTGGATGAAGCGTATTTTGAATATGTTGAAACGGAATTTGATAGCAAAATAATTGAACATTTTTCAGATTTTCCAAACCTTATATCGCTAAGAACTTTTTCAAAAGCATATGGATTAGCTGGGTTACGTATTGGATACGGAATTGCTAATAAGGAACTTATTGCTAAATTAGAGGTTGCCAGAGGCCCTTTTAACACCTCATCACTAGCTCAAAAAGCAGCTTTGATTGCTTTATCCGATGATGAATTTATTGAGGAGACAGTACAAAGAAATAAAGCAATTAGAGAAAATCTACAGCAATTTTTGAAGGACCTCGGGTGGCATTCCTATGATTCGCAAACTAATTTTATTTTAATCACAACACCGATTGATGGAGAGGAAATGTTCAACTATTTATTAGAAAGAGGGTACATTGTTCGACCTGTTAAGGTATTAGAGGATTCAAACAAAATACGAGTTACTATAGGCAGTGAAGAAGAGATGGATATTTTCAAAGATTTACTACAACATTTACATTCTAGTGTGAGCAAGGAGATAAAATCGTGACACGAACAGTATTAATAGCCGGGTTAGGTTTGATTGGCGGGTCACTTGCTAAAGGAATTGCACTTGCTGGACAAGATCGTGTGATCGGTTATGATGTAAATGCAGAAACACTTGAATATGCATGCAAAAATGATCTCATTCATAAATCTTTTTCCAATTTTAAACAGGCAGCGAGGCAATCCGATATCATTATTTTAGCCACGCCAATATCAAAAACAATCAAATTGATGCAAGAATTAAACAGCATGGTATTTAAGCATGATGTCATTGTATCTGATGTTGCATCTGTTAAAAGCTCGATCATAAAAGAAGCAAACTTGTTATCGAATGATCGCATTATTTTTATTGGCGGTCATCCGATGGCCGGTTCACATAAAAAGGGTGTTACAGCAGCAAAAGAACATTTATTTGAAAACGCTATTTATGTATTAACACCTACTACCTACAAATCCAAAACAAAAGTAGACATACTAAAAGAGACATTAAAACAAACAAAAAGCCATTTTGTTATTTTAGACCCAACCGAACACGATGAAATGACTGGGGTGATTTCCCACTTTCCGCATTTGATTGCATCAGCACTCGTACATCAGGCAAAAAGTTGGGAATCAGCCCATCCATACTTGCCACACTTAGCTGCAGGGGGATTCCGGGACATCACTAGAATAGCGTCGAGCAATCCTGAAATGTGGCAAGATATCTTTTATCATAATCGAGCTAAAATGGTGCATCTTTTAGATGAATGGATAGCTGAAATGACGTCATTGAAAGAGTTGGTAGAAAGAAACAAAAAACAGCATATGATCGCTTACTTACAACAAGCTAAAGATTATAGAGATGGTTTAGGCCAGACTAAAAAGGGAGCTATTCCTTCATTTTACGATTTGTATATTGATATAAGAGACAAACCGGGTGCAATTGCCTCGGTGGTACAGCTACTGGCCAATGAACAAATAAGTATAAAAAATTTACAAATACTGGAAATTCGTGATGGAATTAACGGTGCTCTAAGATTAAGTGTTTCAACACTTGAAGATCAAAAACAAAGCTATCATTTATTACAGAAAGATGGCTTTGAGACAATGATAGAAACCAGTTAAATACATTTATTATGAACAGGGGGGAGAATATGAATGAAGTAACATTACAACCTTGTACCAAAGCGATAGCAGGAGAGATAACAATTCCTGGCGACAAGTCCATTTCTCATCGGGCGGTAATTTTAGGTTCAATGGCAAAAGGAACTACAAGAATTACCAATTTTTTAGATAGTGAAGATTGCAAACGAACCATAAATGCCTTTCAAGCATTAGGTGTATCCATTGATAAAAATGATACGTCGATTCTTGTTGAGAGTAACGGGATTTCGACATTCACAGAACCTCAAACCCCATTGTTCTTTGGAAATTCTGGAACAACGGCTAGATTAATGCTGGGGGTCCTGGCTGGATTACCCTTTTTCTCCACTGTCTATGGAGATCCCTTTTTAACGAAACGACCAATGGATCGTGTAACAATCCCTTTACAAAGAATGGGAACAATTTTCGACGGAAGAGAAAAAGGAGGATATTTACCGCTCTCCGTTAGAGGAGGAGACCTTCAAGGTATTACCTATGCACTTCCCGTAAAGAGTGCCCAAGTAAAATCTGCAATTTTACTAGCTGGTTTATTGGCAAAGGGAGAAACAACTGTTATTGAAGAAACCCCTACAAGAAACCATACGGAGCAAATGTTGCGTGCCTTTGGTGCCGATATAACCATAAAGGGAAATGGGATTACCATAACAAGTCAAAAACATTTGGATGCGACGGATGTTCACGTTCCAGGAGATATTTCCTCCGCTTCTTTCTTTCTGGTTGCGGCCGCAATTGTACCTGGAAGTAATTTAATATTAAGGAACGTAGGTTTAAATAAAACACGAACAGGGATAATTGATGTTCTTAAAAGAATGGGAGCAAATATTCATATCCAAAACCAATCAACGACTAGCGGTGAGGTTTTTGGAGATATTGAAATTACATACGCAAATTTGCGAAGCACGACGATTGAAGGGGATGTTATCCCGCGGTTAATCGACGAAATTCCTGTTATCGCTTTATTGGCTACACAAGCCGAAGGGACTACAATAATTAAAAACGCAGAAGAATTGCGGGTAAAAGAAACAGATCGAATTGCAGCTATTGTAGATAATTTATCCCGATTAGGCGCTAGAATTGAAGCTACACAAGACGGAATGATCATTCAGGGTAAAACTGTTTTACGTGGTGGGAAAATAGCATCTTATCACGACCATAGAATTGCAATGACAAACGTGATTGCCTCACTAATAGCAAGTGAGCCTGTTATCCTCGATGATTCTTCTTCGATTGCCATTTCATATCCGAAATTTTTCGAAGATTTAAAGCTAATACTTAATGAATAAGAAGGAATCTACAAAATAGTAGGTTCCTTTTTTAGCTATCTTATTTGATTGAACAAAAAAGAGCTTTTCTGTATCATAAGGTTTACTAAAGAATTATTGATGTATATAGAGAGGATGTTCCTAAAATGGAAACAGTTATGGAAGCAATCCAATTAATGGAAAATAAACAAACAGATAAGGCGTTAGAACTACTTGAGAATTATTTACCATTATCAAATGATGAAGAAAAATATACAATAGCTGAACTTTATATGAATTGGGGCTTCTTACAAGAGGCAAGGGGTATCCTGACTCAGTTATTACAAATGTATCCAGATGAAAATAACATAAAAATCATACTCGCTGATATATATATAGAATTAGAAGATGATGAAAGAGCAATTAACATATTAAGTGACATTGATATTGATGATCCAACCTATATACAAGCATTACTTCAACTAGCAGATTTGTACCAGGCACAGGGTTTATTCGAAGTTGCAGAACAAAAACTGTTAACAGCAAAACAACTGGAACCAAATGAAGTCATCATCGATTTCGCGCTCGCAGAATTGTTATTTTCGACAGGTGCATACCAAAAAGCAATAACATATTATGAGAAGGTCAAATTAAAAGCAGAAGAAATAGCAACTATTTCGATTAACGAACGATTAGCGGAAGCGTATGCCGCCACAGGCGAATATGAAATCGCCTTGCAATATTTCCAAAACATTGATAATGAAAATGCAGATGCTTTATTTAAATATGGATTTACAGCTTCTCAAGCAAATCGACAAGATATAGCCATTAAAGTATGGGAACAAGTCATTAAAAATGACCCTTATTATCATACTGTTTATGATCAGTTAGCTAAAGCATATGAAGAGGAAGAGCTGATTGAGGAAGCGTATAAAACCGCAAAAAAGGGATTAAAAATTGATGAATATAATAAAGAACTTTATTTTTATGCCGGTGCTTTAGCACATCAACTCAGTAAGAATGCGGAAAGTGAAAGCTATATCCGTGAAGCAATTGCATTAGATCCTGATTATAAAGAAGCAATTATGTTTTTGATTAAAATGTTAAAAGAAAAAGATAAATTTACAGATATTATTGATCTGATAACGAATATAAAAACCGCTGGTGCAAACGATCCATTATACGAATGGGAGCTAGCCCGGGCATTTGTTGAAACTGAATCATATAAAAATGCATTAAAGCATTATACCGAGGCATATAATAGCCTTAACCAAGATAGTGAGTTTTTAAAAGAATATGGATACTTTCTAATCGAAGAAGGGAGGATGAGAGAGGCAATTTCAATTTTAGAATCATATTTAATCCAACAGCCTTTAGATATGGAAGTAGAGGAATATTTAGAGCGCTTAAAACAATCAAATGAAAGTTGATAAAGAGTAAACTTTAAAGGGGGTAGAACATACGGATGCAGACTCCTATTTCCGTACAAGACAAGAAAAGTTTTATTCAATGGTTTTTAAATCATTATCAACTGAAAAAACGTGAAAGCGTCTGGATATTAAATTATTTAGTTAACCATAGTGAAATTTTAGCAAATGTACATTTTGTAAGAGAAGCTAAATTTTGCCCCAGAGGGATCATCATTACTACGTATTGTTCTGATGAGGTACCATTTCGATTTTATAAAAAACAATTAGTAACAACGGATGCTGAGAAATCTTTTCATGATATACGACTAAATCAAGATGAACCTCTATATATCCAGTTAAACTTTAAGAATGCAAAACAAAGTGCTTTTTACGTGGCAGTCTTAGAAGAAAACCCCTATATACCTAATGAATATTTCATTACAAAAAAAGATAAACAAATAGCTAAAAGAATAATGGATAAATCGCTTTTTGATTATAAAAGAAAAACACTTAAACACCAAATTGACTGTGCATTAGATGAAATGAATGAAAAAAAATTCATGGATTTGTCGGAAAAGCTCCGAAAGTTAGAAGAAGCTTATTTGAATCAACCTAAAACACTTATGCAATAGGTTGATTTTTTTTGCATTCATACGATATTATTTAGGAAATAGTATTATATTTTTACATCTTTGCGAAAGAATAGAAAGAAGGTTTAAAAAGCATGAAGTGGAACAAGGAAAATCTCAAGCAATATGTACAAGCTAAGGAATATGTAGACACCATAGTGCTCCCATTAATGCCTTTCCATCTATCACAGAATGCCGAATTAGAAAAAAGCGCATTTCAACGGGAAGTCCTATCCATTTTTTTAACGGAAATCGAACAAGAGCTTACAGGCAGAATAATGTTGACTCCTGATTATAATTATTTAAAAAGTACTGATAAAACAACAGAAGTAGAACGAATTAATGCTTGGATTGAGGAAATAACAACACAACCATTTGAGCATATTTTCTTAATCACATTTGACTCAACTTGGAAAAAACATGAAGAATCTTTAAACGGACATTTACTGTGGCTCCCTGGAATACAATCGGGTGATTTACATTCCAAAGAAATGCACACTTTTATACATGGACAGGTGGAACAAATCAGCGAGCTTATCCAATCCTATTGGTAATAAATTTCACCTCTCAATTAAAGCCTGTTTTTGAATTTTTGAGGTAAAAAAATGAAATATATTGACCAGACAAGTAGTTTAAGCTATTATGGTAATGTCCTAGTAATCTGATTTAACATTATTTGTCCGTGATTATTGTATAAGGGGGGAAAATCATGAGTGAAGAAAAGCAACAAGTATCCCGTCGAACATTTCTGAATTACACACTTACTGGTTTAGGTGGATTTATGGCTGCAGGCATGCTTGTTCCAATGTTACGAATGGCTGTCGACCCAGTTTTACAGACATCAGGTGGTGGCGACTTTACAAATGTTGGCTTGGCTGTTGATGATATAACAACAGAACCACAACGTGTCGACTGGAAAATTGATCAAGTTGATGGATGGTATGAATCAGAAGTTAGTAAATCGGCATGGGTATTTAAGAATGACAAAAACGAAATTGTAGCGTTTTCTCCAGTATGTAAGCACCTTGGTTGTGTCGTATCCTGGGAAGGTAATGAAGATTACCCTAACGAATTTTTCTGTCCTTGTCATAATGGTCGCTATTATAAAGATGGGACGAACGTTCCGCATACTCCACCTTTGGCACCATTGGACGAATATGATCAAAAAATTGAAAATGGAATGTTGTTCCTGGGTAAAGTTAGAACACGAGAAGAGGCAAAACCAAGAGAGGAGGCGTAATAAAACATGCTACAAAAAATATATGACTGGATTGATGACCGCATAGACATTACGCCTATATGGCGTGATATTGCTGACCATGAAGTGCCAGAACACGTTAACCCCGCTCACCATTTTTCAGCATTTGTATACTGTTTCGGTGGCTTAACGTTCTTTGTTGTAGTTATACAGATTCTTTCCGGAATGTTTTTAACGATGTACTATGTACCGGATATTGAAAATGCTTGGAAATCTGTATATTATTTACAAACAGAAGTAGCACATGGTCAAATAGTAAGAGGTATGCACCATTGGGGCGCTAGTGTCGTTGTCGTAATGTTGCTATTACATACGATGCGTGTGTTTTTTCAAGGAGCATATAAAAAACCACGTGAGCTTAACTGGATGGTTGGAGTATTAATTTTCTTTGTTATGCTAGGCTTAGGGTTTACAGGTTATTTATTGCCATGGGATAATAAAGCTTATTTTGCAACGCAGGTTGGGCTTGAAATTGCAGAACAAGTTCCATTTATCGGCACGCATTTAAAAACATTGTTAGCTGGTGATGCAGATATCGTTGGTGCTCAAACGTTAACTCGATTTTTTGCAATTCACGTATTCTTCTTACCAGCAGCATTATTTGGATTATTAGCAGTACATTTCATCTTAATTCGCAGACAAGGTATTGCTGGACCACTATAAAAAGGAGGGATAACTGTGCAAAGAGGAAAAGGTATGAAGTTTGTCGGAGACTCACGAATTTCTGCTGAAAGTAAACCAAATATACCCAAAGACTATTCCGAGTATCCTGGGAGAACAGAAGCTTTTTGGCCCAACTTTTTATTGAAAGAATGGTTAGTAGGATCAGTATTTTTAGTTGGATTCCTTAGCTTAACACTAGCACATCCTTCTCCATTAGAAGGGGTTGCAGATCCAACCGACGCTGCCTATATACCATTGCCGGACTGGTACTTCTTGTTCTTATATGAACTTTTAAAATATGACTTTGCAAGTGGACCGTATGTATTATTTGGTATTCTAATTATCCCTGGTTTAGCATTTGGTGGACTATTACTGGCACCATTTCTAGACAAAGGACCTGGACGCAGACCACACCGACGTCCAATCGCTGTTACAATGATGCTGCTAGGATTAGCCTCTGTTATATGGCTAACTTATGAATCTGCAGCTGCAGTTGACTGGGAGGCACGTGCTGAAGAGAACAAACCTGTACCAGAATCAGACATAGAAATTGATCAAGAAGATCCGGGATATGCTATTTTTGAATCAAACTGTATGTCCTGTCATGGAGAAGATCTTTCTGGAGGAAGTGCAGGACCGTCCTTAATTGGAACCGAACACTCTCCTGAAGAAATAGGAGATATAGCAAAAAATGGTATCGGAAGTATGCCAGCAGATCAATTTACAGGGTCAGATGAGGAATTAAAGCAATTAGTTGATTTTATTGTTTCGGTGAATGAACAGGCTGAATAAAAAACGAAACTAAAAGAAGAACATCTTTGCCATGTATCGGTAAAGATGTTCTTTTCATCTAATTAGCTGTTTCGAACTCTCTTTATTAGTAATAAGTTTGCATCCTATTTCCATTTAAAGAAAGGGCATTTTCCATGATTAAATATATTTTGCTTGATAAAAGATTTTTACTTGGACTTTTTTTGATTAACCTAATTGGAACCATATACGGTTTTGTTTGGTATAAAAGCCAATTAGCCATAACCCCTGGTATCTTTTTAGCTTTTGTGCCTGATAGTCCTACAGCAAGTTTATTCTTTACCATTTTCTTATTATTTTTCTTATTTAATAAAAACACACCATACATAGAGGCACTTGCCATGATTACCTTGTTTAAATATGGTGTTTGGGCTGTAATTATGAACTTTCTCACATTAATTCTAAGTGGTAATTTGGGCTGGGAAGGCTATATGTTAATGATTTCCCATGGTGCAATGGCAATTCAAGGATTATTATATGCCCCTTATTATGCAATTAGATTAAAACATATTGCCGTTGCAGCAATTTGGACATTACATAATGACATCATTGACTACGTTTTTGAAATGATGCCGGTTTATTCATCATTAACAAAATACATGAACGAAATAGGCTACTTCACTTTTTGGCTAAGTATTATCTCAATTATTATTACTTATCGTTTAACACTTTCTTCAAAACATAGCTTCTAGATTTTTCTATGGTGTAAAAGTAAATTGTTATATCTTCCTACTTCCTCACATACATTAGTATAACAAGATGGATGCGAGGTGATCTCTATGGTGAAGATTGTTAAAACTCAGATACAATTACTCGTCATCATACTCGTAGGGATTATTATTTATTTTATAACCAATATTAATCCAATAGAAGCGGCTGAACAACCTCCACCAGAACCTGCTACAGCACCTAAGAAAGATTCTGAAATGATTCCTTTTTATTGGATGATTATTATTGTTGGAGGATGTATAGCTTTTACATTATCCTATGTTAGTTGGAGAAAATATAAAGGCGAAGAAAAAAAAGAAAAGGATTCAAATAGTTGACGTTAATCCTATTTTTGACTAAAATTGACCTATGGATATAGTAAAATAGGAGGAATGAATATGTCACTGGGTGGTTATATTATTTATATTGCCCTGCTTATGATTATTCCATTGTGGGCGCAATCTAAAGTCAAAAAAACATATAAAAAATATTCAAAAATACCAACATCATCAACAATGACAGGTGCAGAAGTTGCACGTACAATTCTAGATGACAATGGATTATATGATGTCCAAATTGAAGAAACAAAAGGGGTGCTTTCTGATCACTATGACCCTCGAAAAAAAGTAGTTCGACTCTCTAGTGATAATTATCATGGCCACTCAATGGCTTCCTCAGCTATTGCTGCACATGAAGTCGGACATGCAATTCAAGATGGAGAAGAATATGCATTTTTACGATTCAGAAGTGCATTAGTACCCGTTGCAAGTTTAGGGTCAAATATGTCGTTTTTTCTTATTCTAGCAGGCTTTATTTTTGGTATGATGAATTTAGTGCTATTTGGTATTATTTTTATGTCCGCTGCCGTTTTATTTCAGCTTGTAACATTGCCTGTTGAATTTAATGCTTCAAGTAGAGCGATGACACAATTAATATCAACAGGTATTATTAAAAACAATGAAGAACGCGAAACCAAAAAAGTTTTAAATGCAGCAGCACTAACATATGTTGCAGCAGCGCTAGTAGCAGTCGCTGAATTAATCCGATTTGTGATGATGTTTTTGGCAAGTAATGAATAAAAAAATGGCCGTCACGGAAGACGGTCATTTTTTTATTCAACTATTCCGACAATTGTTTCACATATTTCAAGTATTAATCGGGTTTTTATTTTCATCTAATGTAAATCCTTCTCCAGCAACATCATGCACAGAGCTTATTGCAACAAATGCGTGGGGATCAATGGTATTAATCAAATTCTTTAAACGTACGATTTCGTTCCTTCCAACAACACAGTATAAAACATCCCGGCTTTCTTTTGTGAAACTGCCCCTTCCAGCTAAAACGGTGACGCCACGATCCATATCCACGTTAATTTTTTCCGCTATTTCATCACTTCTCCCAGAGATTATCGTAGCACCCCGAGCAGCATAAGCTCCCTCTTGAATAAAATCAATTACTCGAGAAGCGATGAAAACAGCCACAAGTGTATACATTCCTTCCACTAAATCTAAAATCACAAATACGGATGTGGTAATAACAACAAAATCAAATGCAAACATCGTCTTTCCCATACTCCATCCTACATATTTGTGGACAAGCCGTGCTATAATGTCCACCCCTCCGGTAGTGCCTCCATAACGAAAAATAATACCCAGGCCAACTCCAATAAATACACCAGCAAAAAGGGACGCTAACGTCATATCTGATTGTAAATAAGTAGGAAATGGGTTAATTTGAAAAACACTTAAAAAAAGAGATACAGCCACTGTTCCAATTATGGTATAAAGAAATGTATTTCGTCCAAGAAATTTCCATCCAATAAAAAATACTGGAATATTAAGTACGAGATTTGATATTGCAGGGTCTAAATCCCAAAGAAAATACAAAAGTAGCGTAATACCGGTAAATCCACCCTCACTCAGATTATTCTGCATATTAAAATGAACAATTCCAAAAGAGAAAATAGCTGAACCAAATAAAATAAAAAATATATTTTTAAATTTTAAGCCGAAAATCATATAAATGAACCTCCCATTTATATATTTCTTTTCCAAAACAAATGATTGCTTTTACTCATTATAATTCATTATGTATTCCTTGCACAATCCTATGCAATTTATTTAAACAGAATATATCATTTGTCAAAGAGGCTTCTTTTAGCTAACATAATAGAAGAATAAATCATAAAAGGGGATTTTACTATCAATAAAGTTATATACAATACGAAAGATATACAAAAACGTGTCGATGACTACATATCGCAATTTAAGGAAGGTTATTTTTCCCCGTTAAGTTTAATGGCTCGCTTAACGGAAGAAGTTGGAGAATTAGCACGTGAAATAAATCATTCCCATGGGGAAAAGCCTAAAAAAGCAACAGAACCAGAAAAAACAGTAGAAGAGGAGCTCGGTGATATAATATTTGTCCTCACTTGTTTTGCAAACTCCCTCGATATTGATTTATCAAAAGCCTTCGAATCTTCTATAACAAAATTTGAAACAAGAGATAAGAATCGGTGGACACGCAAATGAATAATAATAAATTGGGGGGCCTACAATGATGAACATTAAAGTAATTATAGCTGGACCGCGGGGGAAAATGGGTTCAGAAGCAGTTAATATGGTTTATCATGAAGCTAACTTTGAACTAGTTGCTTGTATCGATCGAAAGAATAATGGAAAACAAGTAAAAGATATTGAAGGTTTGCCAGATATTGAAATACCTATATTTGATAACCCAAATGAATGCTTTCAAAATGTGAATGCAGATGTGTTTGTCGATTTGACGATACCAGAAATCGGCTTTGAACATACAAAATTGGCATTACAATACAACATTCGTCCCGTTATAGGTACTACTGGATTTACAAAGGACCAAATTACGGAGCTCACCTACTTATCAAATGATAAACAGATCGGTTGTCTTATTGCTCCCAACTTTGCAATAGGCGCAGTACTTATGATGCAATTCGCACAAATGGCGGCAAAATTTTTCCCAGATGTAGAAATTATTGAAAAGCATCATGACCAAAAATTAGATGCCCCGTCCGGAACAGCAATCAAAACCGCTGAACTTATCATGGATACAAGAAATGCAAAAAATCAAGGACATCCAGAAGAAAAAGAAACATTGCAGGGGGCACGCGGAGCCAATATTGATGGTATGCGAATTCATAGTATGCGATTACCAGGACTTGTAGCACATCAAGAAGTTGCATTTGGCAGCTCTGGACAAACCCTTACCATCAAGCATGATTCTTATAACCGGCAAAGCTTTATGGAAGGAATCAAGTTTGCAATAGAAGAAGTGATGCTCTTAAAAGGACTTATTTATGGCTTAGAAAACATACTGCTTAACAAATAACATCCTATCCTCTTATATAGACAGATACTGCATTTTCCCATGGAAGTGAGGGGGTCTTTTATGAATATAGCATTATTTGCACATGATAAGAAAAACCAATTTATTAAGGAATTAAATAGTAATAGTAGGAATTCGAATTGGCGAGATGTTGTAAAAAAACATATAGAAAAGGATAGAAGATTATGAAAAAAATAGGAATTACATGTTATCCAACTGTTGGCGGCTCTGGTGTAATTGCAACAGAGTTGGGCATGCTCTTAGCTGAGCAGGGAAATGAAATTCATTTTATAACATCTAGTTTGCCTTTTCGTTTAAATTCAGTATCACCAATGATTTACTATCATGAAGTTGAAATTAATCATTACCCGGTTTTCCAATATCCTCCATATGATCTTGCTTTGGCTACGAAAATGGCAGAAGTTATTGATAGAGAAAAACTTGATATTTTGCATGTACATTATGCTATGCCTCATGCAATTTGTGCCATATTAGCAAGAGATATAGCGGAACATGATGTAAAAATTGTTACTACGTTACATGGAACTGATATTACAGTTTTAGGGTTCGATCCTACATTTAAAAAGATGATTAAACACGGGATTGAACAATCAGATGCAGTTACCGCAGTCTCACAAAGTCTAGCTAAGCAGACAGTCGATATGTTGGGAGTAACCAAAGACATATCAGTGATTTATAATTTTGTAAATGAAGAGGATTACGAAAAAAAGGAAGACCCTACGTTAAAACAACAATACGGGATTAAACCAGATGAAAAAGTAATCATCCATATATCCAATTTCAGGAAAGTCAAACGTGTTCAAGATGTCGTACAAACTTTTAAAAAAATAAACAATGAAATAAACTCCAAATTACTCTTAATTGGGGATGGTCCAGAATATTCTTCCATATGCCAATTGGTCAAAAACCTCGGATTAAGTAATGATGTATTCTTTTTAGGTAAACAAAAAAACATTAGTGAATTATTATCCATATCAGATTTGAAATTACTTCTTTCCGAAAAAGAAAGCTTTGGACTTGTTTTGCTCGAGGCAATGGCGTGTGAAGTACCATGCATAGGAACGAATGTAGGAGGAATACCTGAAGTAATTCAACATGGTAAAACCGGCTATTTGGTAGAATTAGGAGATACCGATGAAGCGGCCCACTACGCAATACGATTACTGAGTGATCATGAATTACTACAACAAATTTCAGAGAATGCTCTAATAGATGCTGAAGAACAATTTCATTCTCAAAAAATAGTAAAACAATATATCGATATTTATAATAACGTATTGGGTATATCCTAGAAAAAGGTGATTCATATGCTCACAGAAGCTTTTCTTGCAGGGAAAGAAGTCATTGATAAATTGAATAGTCACAACCATCAAGCTTTCTTTGTTGGCGGGTGCGTTCGCGATTTGTTATTGAACCGTGAAATAGGGGATATTGATATAGCAACATCTGCAGCACCAAAAATGGTTCAAAATATTTTCGATAAGGTAATCCCTGTTGGAATTGAACACGGAACAGTCATTGTTAGGCACAAACAACAATCTTTTGAAGTTACTACATTTAGGGTAGACGGCAAATATACAGATCAGCGCCACCCTGATGAAGTAACGTTCGTAAGTGCCGTTGATAAAGATTTAGAGCGAAGAGACTTTACCATAAATGCTTTAGCGATGGATATGAATGGAAAAATCATTGATTTATTTGGTGGAAAAAAAGATTTACAACAAAAAGTAATACGTACGGTAGGTGATGGATATGAAAGGTTTACAGAAGATCCATTAAGAATTATACGTGCTATACGATTTTCTGGTCAGCTTGGTTTTTTCATTGATCATGATACACTGCAAGCGATGGAACAAGTTAAAAAGCAAATTAAAAACCTTGCGAAAGAGCGTATCACACAAGAAATTACAAAACTATTTGCCGGCAGCTATTTAAACTTAGGAATTGACTATTTAAAAAGGACGGAAATTTATAAAAACCTGCCTATTATAGCACAATACCCAGGTATTATTCACAAACTGCCAAAATCATTAAAACCGCTCTATTCTTTTGGAGAAACCATAGCTTTATTCCATTATATCGAACCACAAGTTCCTATCATAAATTGGGTCAAAGCATGGAAATGCTCCAATAAAATAAAGCAGGAAGCGATACAATTGATAGATGCGCTTCGTTATTACCAGGAACATCAAATAGATAAATGGCTAGTTTATCAATTGGATTCAGTCTATTATAGTGGATTTGACCGATTAATAAGTATTTTTCATCCGGAGGATTATCCGATTGAACCAACAATGAAAAAATTGGTACGTGAACTCCCTATACAATCTAAAAAAGATTTAGCTCTTAATGGTAATCATTTAATGGAGATTTTTCCAGAAGCACCAAAAGGACCTTGGTTAAAAAATACGATCAATCGTCTGGAAAAAGAGGTAGTTTTAGGAAGAATAATAAATACAAAATACACATTAAAGGAATGGATACGATGCAATCCACCCGAAATAAATTAATAAAACTTTTAGCAGCTAGTAAAGATGACTATATATCTGGTCAATTACTATCAGAAAAGCTCAATATATCGCGAAGTGCAATCTGGAAACACATGGAAAAATTAAAAAAAGATGGTTATGAAATTGAAGGTAAATCAAATCAAGGATACCGTATGATACGCCTGCCGGATAAACTAAGTGAAAATACAGTTCAATGGGGATTAAATACACAATGGATCGGTAAATCTATTATCCACAAAACTTCTACACCATCTACTCAAATCATTGCACATCAAGCAGCACAAAATGATGCTCTGCACGGAACAGTCGTCATAGCGGATGAACAAACAAGTGGTAGAGGAAGAATGAGCAGGCAGTGGCATTCGACGAAACAAAAGGGGATCTGGTTAAGTCTTGTTTTAAGACCTAACATTTCACCTTACCTTGCTCCGCAATTAACATTATTAACCGCTACAGTACTGGCAGATGTCATTTATTCCGTTACCAAAATTAGACCTCAAATTAAATGGCCAAATGACATTCTTATGCACAGTAAAAAAACAGCTGGTATATTGACTGAAATGCAAGCGGAACAGGATCAAATACAATATGTTGTCATAGGTATGGGCATTAATGTGAATCAAGCAAAGAATGACTTCCCAGATATCATACAAACGAAAGCTACATCATTAAAAATAGAAACAAATCAAACGTGGGATATTGTAAAACTTATCCAAGAAATATTAGTAACATTTGAACAAAGTTATGATACATACATAAAAAATGGATTCCCACATATTAAAAATAAATGGGAAAGTTACGGATTTAAAATCGGAAAAACCATTTGGGTTAAAACATTACAAGAAGAATTCAAAGCAATATTTTCAGGAATTGCGGAAGATGGTGCATTATTAATAAAAACAATGCAGGGAGAAACTAAACAATTATATTCTGGAGAAATCAATTGGTTTCAAAAGGAGGAATAATGAACATGTTAAGCACGCTTGATTTGCAAAAAATGAAACAGCAGAACGATAAAATATCGATGATCACCGCTTATGACTATCCATCAGCAAGAACTGCAGAAGAAGCCGGTGTTGATATGATTTTAGTGGGAGATTCTCTCGGAATGGTTGTACTTGGCTATACATCTACAATTCAAGTTACGATTGATGATATGATTCATCACGCAAAAGCTGTAAAACGAGGAGCAAAAGATACTTTTATGGTAGTTGATATGCCTTTTATGTCTTATCATATATCATTAGAAGAATCTCTGGCCAATGCACGAAATATTTTTCAGCATACAGATGCTCAAGCCCTCAAACTAGAAGGGGCTTCCAGTGGGGTATTAAATCTAACAAGACATCTAACTAATGCCGGGATTCCAGTTGTAGCACATTTAGGATTAACACCGCAAACAGTTAATGTATTAGGCGGATATAAAGTTCAGGGAAGAGATAAAGATACAGCTAAAAAACTGCTTGAGGACGCCAGACAGGTAGTTGATCATGGAGCAATTGCTTTAGTGCTTGAATGTATACCGCAAGATCTGGCAAAAATAGTTACGGATGAACTTTCTATTCCAACCATCGGTATAGGTGCAGGCGCTCATTGCGATGGTCAAGTTCTTGTTTATCACGACATATTAAAATATGGGATAAACCGTTTACCTAAGTTCGTAAAACCTTATGCTGATTTTAATGTCATGGGTAAAGAAGCTATTTCATCCTATATATCAGACGTAAAACAAGGTGAATTTCCTTTAGATGCGCATTCTTTTAAATGATAAACTATTATTACCAAATGAATGGTAGGTTGATATTATGGAGATTATTCACTCCATCGAAGACATGCTTGAAAAAATTAATCAATTGAAAAAAAGTAATAAACAAATCGGTTTTGTTCCAACAATGGGCTTTTTTCATGATGGTCATACAAATTTAATGGAAAAAGCAAAAAAAGATAATGACATTGTTGTTACAAGTATATTCGTAAATCCCCTTCAGTTTGGACCGAATGAAGATTATGAGCAGTATCCTCGTGACGAGGAAAAAGATAAGCTACGCGCTGAAGAAGTAGGCGTTGATATTTTATTTATTCCGGATGCTAAAGATATGTATCCAAATAAACGGATTATTGAACTGTCTATTAAAGGTAGGATTGATGTATTATGTGGTAAATCTCGACCTGGACATTTTGAAGGGGTAATAACAGTATTGACAAAATTATTCCATATTGTCCAACCCAATAAAGTATATTTTGGGATGAAGGATGCACAGCAGCTTGCTGTTGTTTCTGCACTCCTCAACGAATTGAACTTTCCAATCGAATTAGTCGGTGTTCCGACTATTCGAGAACGAGATGGACTAGCAAAAAGCAGCAGAAATGTACATTTAAACAATGAAGAGAGGGAAGAGGCTGCATGGTTATATAAGGCTTTATTACAGGGGCAACAATTAGTAGTTGACGGAGAATTAAATCCTGATATTATTGTAAAAGAGGTTTCGGATACAATCATCAATCAAACTAATGGGGTTATTGACTATGTCGAAATCTTTAGTTATCCAAAATTACAACCTATTACTGTAATTGATCAACCTGTTATATTAGCATTAGCAGTTCACTTTCAGCATGCTAGATTAATTGACAATCTTATCTTTGATAAACGTGGACAACTCATAAACCATTTATAATAGGAGGAACCAGTATGTTTCGAACGATGATGAAAGCAAAAATTCATCGGGCACGTGTTACAGAAGCAAATTTAAATTATGTTGGCAGTGTTACGATTGATCAGGATATTCTAGAAAAAGTTGGCATTTTACCGCATGAGAAGGTACAGATTGTAAATAATAATAATGGTGCTCGCTTAGAAACGTACGTTATCCCTGGTCCTAAAGGTTCCAGAATGATTTGCTTAAATGGTGCAGCTGCTCGTCATGTACAACCTGATGATGTTGTTATTATTGTATCTTATGCACTCCTTTCTAACGAGGAGTTATCATCACATAAGCCAAAGGTTGCAATTATGAATGAAAATAATGAAATTGAGCAATTTTTAGAGCAAGAGCCACCATTAACGGAAGTGGTTGATATTAGATAAAGGTTAAAAAAGCTCTTATCAACTTGAATGATGATAAGAGTTTTATTTATTCGTATAAAAGTATGGAAAGAGAGTAGGTAGAAAAGTGGAGAGATATGTTATAATCGATTTGGAAACTACAGGTCACTCTCCAACAGAAAATGACAAGATCATTGAAGTTGGGATGGTTATCGTTGATAATGATACAATCGTAGATGATTACTCTACTTTATTCAATCCAAATAAAAAAATTCCACCTTTCATATCCAATCTAACGGGGATCCGAAATGAAGATGTTCAAAACGCACCAACTTTTAAAGAAAAAGCAAAAAAAATGATAGAGTTATGTGGCAATCACTATTTAATAGCACATAACGTGCCGTTTGACCTTAGCTTCTTAAATACTGAATTAAGCAACCATGGACTAAATAAACTTACAAATCCTGTTTTGGATACAGTGGAACTTGCTCGAATTTTATATCCGCAGGCACCCAGTTATAAATTAGGGCAATTAGCTGAATATTTGGGGATATTTCATGAAAGCCCGCATAGAGCTTTATCAGATGCATATGTCACGGCAAAATTATTTCTAAAGCTTAAAGAAAAACTAAATGCTTTACCATATGAAACAGTAACCCATTTAATCAATTTAGAAAAGATGCTAAAATCTGATCTTTATGCACTGCTAGAGCAGCGTCAGCAAGCATTAGCATTTTCTACAACCGAAACAAAGAATATTGAATCTTTTCGGGGTCTCGCATTTAAACAAATTCAAAATTCAAAAGAAAAATCCCTTAACCTGGATATGTCCTTTGGTGATTATTTAGATTCGATCTATGAATGGAACGGAAGCATGCAAAAACAAATGAAAAATTTTGAAAAAAGAGATGGTCAACGAGAGATGTCTGAAGACATTTTCGATGCATTTCAATCACATAAACATGGATTAATTGAAGCTGAAACTGGGACAGGAAAGTCATTAGCTTATCTAATTACAGCCATTTATGAAGCATTGCGTTCAAATAAGAGGCTTGTAATCAGTACATATACAACACAATTGCAAACGCAGCTCTTAGATGAGGAAATTCCTTTACTTCAAAAGTTAATTTCTATTCCATTTCAAGCAGCTTTGTTAAAAGGAAAACACCATTATCTTAGCATGGAAAAATTTGAACATGAATTAACTTCAAGCGAACAGGATAATTATGGTATTACACTAACAAAGGCGATGATTCTTGTTTGGATAACAGAGACAGAAACCGGTGATATTGACGAGATACATTTACCTTCAAACGGCTATTTCTTCTATAAAAAAATAGCCAGTGATACAGAAAGCTACGTTGATCCAACTTCACCATGGTTTTCTAAATCCTATTATCAAAAAGCCCGCAATAAGGCGCAACAAGCAAATATTATCATAACGAATCATGCATTATTATGTACAGATATTTTTAATGATTATCAATTTTTACCAAGTTATGATAAAGCAATTATCGATGAAGCTCATCATTTTGAAGATATTGTATCACGCCATTATGGTTTGCAATTAGATTATTCAAATATGCAATACAACTTAAATCAAATTGGAACAACAGATGATGGAAAATGGTTAAATCGTATCGTAGAAAAATGTGCTTTAGGGCCTAACGCTTTATCACTAGAAAAATGGAACGAAATCTTCCTGCGGACAAAATATGAGGTAGATGACTTATTTCGTACGCTATTTCAGTATGTAATGGATCAAAGAGTGAATAAAAAATCTGTAAGTGACATCGGGAGGATTCAATACAAAATAGAAGAGGACCAGGAAGCATCAAAGGCATGGCAATTAATAAAAGAAATGGCCAATCGTTTATCCTTTTTATTAAGGGATTTAATCCATATTCTCAGCTTTTTAGATCAACAAATGGATAAACAGGAAGTCTTTGATAAATATGATAAAGAAGATTTGAAGAGACATTTGCAGCATTTACAAAACTTTATTGATCATCTCGAGTCTTTCTTCTTGTTAAACGCGTCTGCAACACATGTAAAATGGGTAGAAATGGAAAGACACAGCTTTAATAATGCGATATACTTATACAGTGAACCAACGGAAGTAGCAGCATTATTAGCACAAGACTTTTTTGATAAAAAAGAGAGCATTATACTGACTAGTGCTACCCTAACTATGAGGAATTCATTTTCATTTATTGTTAACAGATTAGGTTTAGACTCTGAAAAATTAATTACAAACAAAATAATATCTCCTTTTGATTATACGAACCAAGTTCAATTGATGGTCCCAAATGATTTCCCTGATATTAAACATGGAAATTTGGATGATTTTATTTATTCCACTTGTGAAGCTATATTATCCTTAGCGGAAATAACAAAAGGAAGAATGCTTGTACTTTTTACATCCTATAACATGCTTAAAAGATCTTATTCCTTGTTGAGGGAAATAATGGATCTAAATCAATATGTTTTAATTGCACAGGGAATCTCAAGCGGTAGCAGAACCCGATTAAAGAAGAATTTTCAAACTTTTGACAAAGCCATTTTATTAGGGACAAGTTCATTTTGGGAAGGTGTTGATATTCCTGGTGAGGACTTATCATGCTTGATGATTGTAAGACTACCTTTCCAGCCACCTGACCATCCTGTCTATGAAGCACGAGCAAATCACATTAAAAAAGAAAGAAAAAACGCATTTTTTGAATTAGCTTTACCCAATGCCGTGATTCGATTTAAACAAGGTTTTGGCAGATTAATTCGTTCCAAGAAAGACCGTGGCATTGTTTTCGTCTGTGATGCACGGATTATGAAAACACGATATGGTAAGTTTTTCATAGAATCAATTCCCAATGTTCCAGTTAGCTTCCAGCCTACGTATGAGTTAATGAATAAAGCAGATGAATGGTTTTAGAAAGCAAAAGAAACAAAAAAATACTGATGCATCCACGCATGCATCAGTACGATTGTGGTATGGTATAGGTTAGAAATTTTTTATTATACATCAAATATAATTTAATATCATATTTAATATGTGATACTTAGTTTGAACTAAGAATAATGTTGTATGTGTAGCAAATTTTGATAAAAAATGAAGATTTTTTAAGGATGAAAATAAATGAAGAACAATTATATGCAATCCAACGCTCCAAGTTGGTTAAAATGGGGCTTTTGGATTTTATGCCTTTTTCTTTTAGTAGGCTTGATATACAGTATTTATTTATACCATTCCATTCAAAAAAGCAAAGTAGCAGGATTTGCAGAAACCAAAGAAAAAATATTAGAGGAAACAGACCTTGTCTCGATTGATGAAATAGAGCGTTTTAATGGTGAACAGGCTTTTCATATTCTTTTCGGCAAAACAGAAGAAGGGAAAAACAAAATCGTTTTTTTCCCACTTAAGAAAAAAGAAAAAAAAGTTAAAATTATTGATAAATCAAAAATCGTTCCAAAAGAAAAAATTTTAAATCAGTGGAACTCCGAATGTAAAGACTGTAAAATGATTAAAATTAAACCAGCAATGGTCAAAGATAAACCATTATGGGAATTGACTTATATTGATAGTACAGACCGATATGCATTGGATTATTTATCTATTTATGATGGATCTCATTATGAACAATATCGATTTAAAAAAATGTTTTAATAAAAAATAAGAATAGATTTTTAAAGGTGGTTTTTAAGTATGGAATTAGCAAATAGGGTAAAAACTTTAACGCCATCATCAACATTGGCAATTTCAGCAAAAGCAAAAGAATTGAAACAACAAGGATATGATGTCATTGGCTTAGGTGTAGGAGAGCCAGATTTTAACACTCCTGACTATGTTATTCGAGCTGCAGAGAAGGCAATGAAAGACGGAATGACAAAATATACTCCATCAGGTGGGATAAATGGACTTAAACAAGCTATTATACACAAATTTAAAGACGAAAATGAATTAAGCTACTCGGCTGACGAAATAGTGGTTACAACAGGAGCTAAGCATGCTTTATACACTTTATTTCAAGTTATATTAAATAATGATGATGAAGTCATCATCCCTGCTCCATATTGGGTCAGCTATCCAGAACAAGTAAAACTTGCTGGTGGCAAACCTGTAATTGTTGATGCATCAGAAGACAATGAATTTAAAATTACACCATCACAACTAGAGCAAGCCATTACAGAGAAAACAAAAGCAATTGTAATAAATTCACCAAGTAACCCAACTGGAATGATGTATAACAGAGATGAATTAGCTAAAATCGGGGAAATCTGCGCAAAGCATAACATAGTAATTGTTTCAGATGAAATATATGAAAAACTTATTTATACAGAAGATAAACATGTATCAATTGCATCTTTATCCGATAAGCTTAAGCAACAAACAATTGTTATCAACGGGGTAAGTAAATCACATGCTATGACTGGATGGCGTATTGGTTATGCTGCGGGTGATGCGAAAATTATTAAGGCGATGACCAGCCTTGCTTCTCAATCTACTTCTAACCCTACATCAATCGCTCAATACGCAGCACTTGCAGCATACGAGGAAACCGACACAGAAACATTGTCAAATATGAAGAAAGTGTTTTCAGAAAGACTTGAAATTCTTTATGAATTACTTGTTGAAATCCCCGGAATTAAATGCGTAAAGCCTAAGGGAGCATTTTATTTATTCCCTAATGTAAAAGAAGCTGCACTCATAAATGGTTATAATAATGTTGATGAGTGGGTTACAGCTTTACTGGAAGAAGAAAATGTAGCTCTAGTACCTGGGTCTGGCTTTGGATCACCTGATAATGTACGATTATCATATGCAGCAGCAACTGATTTATTAAAAGAAGCAGCAAAAAGAATTAAACGATTTGTAGAAAATCATCGAGGATAATACAGAGTAATGGAGGTCATTGTTTTGAAAACAACGATAGCACAGGCAGCTAATTATGAAGAACAAACAGTAACAATTGGAGCTTGGCTAACGAATAAACGGTCAAGCGGAAAAATTTCCTTTTTACAACTACGTGATGGAACTGGCTTTATGCAAGCAGTTGTAGCTAAAAATGATGTAAGTGAGAATACTTTTCAGCTAGCTAAAAATATGCATCAAGAGTCATCTTTTTATATCACGGGGAAGATCGTAGAGGATAAAAGATCTCCTTTAGGCTATGAGATGCAGGTAGAGAATATTGAACTTATTCACGAAGCGAATGACTATCCAATTACACCTAAGGAACATGGAATTGAGTTTTTAATGGATCATCGCCACTTATGGTTACGTTCAAAAAGACAGCATGCAATAATGAAAATACGTAATGAAATTATTCGTGCAACTTATCAATTTTTTAACGATAATGGTTATGTCAAAATTGATCCACCTATTTTAACTGCTTCTTCTGCAGAAGGAACGACTGAACTATTTCACACGAAATACTTTGATGAAGAGGCGTATTTATCACAAAGCGGCCAATTATACTTAGAAGCAGCTGCTCTCGCTTTTGGTAAAGTGTTTTCCTTCGGACCAACTTTCCGTGCAGAAAAGTCCAAAACACGCAGGCATCTAATCGAATTTTGGATGATCGAACCAGAAATGGCTTTCGTAGACCACGATGAAAGTTTAGAAATACAAGAAAACTATGTAAGTTTTATTGCGCAATCTGTACTGAAAAATTGCCAGCTGGAACTAGCTGCGCTCCATCGTGATATATCTAAGTTAGAACAAATTAAAGCACCGTTTCCTAGAATTTCATATGATGAAGCAATTAACTTATTAAAAGAAAAGGGATTTTCTGATATTGAGTGGGGAGAAGATTTCGGAGCTCCTCATGAAACAGCTATCGCTGATCACTTTGATAAACCAGTATTTATTACAAATTATCCTGCAGATATCAAAGCGTTTTACATGAAACCTCATCCAGATCACCCTGAAGTGGTTTTATGTGCAGATTTAATAGCGCCAGAAGGATATGGAGAAATAATAGGCGGTTCTCAGCGTATTGATGATTTAGAATTAATGAAAGAAAGGTATGAACAACACGGATTAACCGGAGAGGCATATGAATGGTATTTAGACTTACAAAAATACGGCAACGTTCCACATTCGGGATTTGGTCTAGGACTTGAACGCACAGTTGCATGGATAGCTGGTATAGACCATGTGCGGGAAACGATTCCTTTCCCACGCTTATTAAATCGTTTATATCCATAATGTTGACAAATACTAAATGGAATTAAAAATCCCTTGCATGAAATTTTAGCAAGGGATTTTCATATGACATCTGTTTATTTTTACATGATATACTTAGAATGAGGTGTTATATAATGACAAAATCCCTTTCGATTCAACAATTATTATTAAATCAAATCCAAATTCCAACAAAGTTGCTCACATCTTATAAATCCCTAGGAATGAACGAGAAAGAAGTAATGGTTGTTTTACAGCTACATCGCTTTTTGCTTGAAAATAACGATTTTCCTACTCCGGCTGATCTTTCGTCATACTTAACAGTAAATGAAAAAGAATGTGCAAACATACTTCGAAGACTTATTCAGAAAGATTTGCTTACCATTGAACAAACGGAAAATAATCAAAACCAATTAAGTGAAGCGTATTGTCTCAATCCACTATGGGAAAAGCTCTTTAATGAAAAAAAAATAGAAAAGGAAAATTTGGATGGAACTATATTTATTTTATTTGAACAAGAATTTGGGAGACCGCTCTCACCTTTTGAAATCGAAACAATTAATTCATGGCTAGATGCGGATAAAATAGCCCCATCATTAATAAAAGCCGGGCTGAGAGAATCCGTATTAATGGGAAAGTTAAATTTCAAATACATTGATCGTATACTAAGAGATTGGCAAAAGAAAGGAATACATTCTGTCGAACAAGCTCGAGAAGAAAGCAAATCATTTCGTGATAAACAGGTGATGAAACCCAATAACAATGCAAAAAGAGATACATCATTTTATTACAATTGGTTGGAGAGCGAGGAATGATATGTTAAATAAAAAAGAAATATCCCATTGTTTAGATGTCATGAGGGACATGTTTCCTCGTGCAGAATGTGAATTGACCCACTCGAATCCATTTGAACTTGTTATCGCTGTACTACTATCTGCTCAATGTACAGATGTACTTGTAAATAAAGTAACCAAGGATCTGTTTAAAAAGTATAAAACACCAGAGGATTATCTGTCTGTACCCTTAGAAGAATTACAAGAAGACATCCGTTCAATCGGACTTTATCGAAATAAGGCAAAAAATATCCGCAAATTATGTCAATCCTTAATAGATGATTATGGGGGAGAAGTTCCTAACTCTAAAACAGAACTAATGAAACTTGCAGGTGTAGGTAGAAAAACTGCAAATGTAGTAGCTTCCGTCGCATTTAAGGAACCAGCAATCGCAGTCGATACGCATGTAGAACGGGTTGCTAAACGTTTAGCCTTTTGCAGATGGAAAGACTCCGTATTAGAAGTAGAAAAAACTCTAATGAAAAAAGTACCAATGGAAGAGTGGGGGGAAACGCATCATCGTATGATCTTTTTTGGTCGTTACCATTGTAAAGCTAGAAATCCTGAGTGCCCAACATGCCCTTTGTTAGACCTATGCCGTGAAGGGAAAAAGAGGTTGAAAAAAACGAAGTGACATCTAACTACAATAGAAAAGAGGCCTTCCCTAAATTGTCATAGGGAATGCCTCTTTTTTGTTATTCTCTATCAGCATTATTATCAGAGGGACTTGAGTTCGTATCTCCTTGTTGATCACTTTGATCTGTTTGTTCCTCATCATTCTGTTGCTGTTCCTGATTATTTGATTCTTGTTCTTTATCTTGGTCTTGATTTTGTTCTTGATCCTGATCCTGTCCTTGATCACTTTGTGGATCTTCTTGTTCTTTATCTTGATCTTCCTGCTGATTTTCTTGTTCCTGACCATCTTGACTATTTTCATTATCGGTATTTTGGTTTTCCTCTTCATCTATGCTTTCTTTTTGATCATTATTTTCGTCTGTCTCAGATTCAGAGTCATTTTCTTCTTCCTCGTTCGGGTCTTCTGGTTCTTCACCTTCGCTTGTTTCATCATCAGGAATCGATATTTTTGTACTTTGACTATCACCTTTATTATCATTATCTTTCCCTATTGAAGTCACAGTAATGGTATAGGTTTCGCCAGGAGTAGCACCACCGACTTCTATACCATTGGAACTCACTGTTTGAGTTTGCCCACCTGGTGATACTTCTACTTCAAATGAAGCAGATGGTCCATCATAAGCCCAAGTCACATCAATCACTTTTTTATCTTCATTATATTTTGCACTTAAATCAGATACAGAAGGTATATCTTCATCCTCTTCGTCTGAGAGTTTTACCTTCGTTGTCTTTGGTTCACTTTTACTTGAGGTTTCCGTATTAACTGCAACAACTTGAATTTCGTATTCAGCATCTTTTTCAACTTCCGATATTTCGATGGATTTATCTTCTGTAGATGAAATACCTTTCATTCCGCCACCATTTACACTTGCGCTAACCTCAAATTCAATATCATCTTTCGAATTATAATCCCAACTTACTTTAATGGAATTACTATCCTCATCATATGTTGCAGATAGATTACTGACTGGATCTAGCTTATCGAATTTCTCTGATGTTTTATCTGGTTCGTGCCCTTTAACAAACAATTCAGTGATAATTTTATCACTTGGTGTATGACTGCTTGGTAATTTAGCTGGGTTGGATCCCTTTTCCACATCAACCTCAACAACGGAATCCGGTTTTACAAAGTCTTTTGTTTCCTTATCCTTTGATAACTCTGTCATTGTATTTTTAAATAAGGCATGTGGAATCTTTGTATTCGGTAATGGAATATTATTATCGTCGTAGCCGGTCCATATAGAGATTGTATAATCTGTCGTATACCCACTAAACCATGAATCAGGACTTCCATCAACATTTTTTCGATTCGTGGTACCGGTTTTTCCAGCTACATGAAGTCCGGGTATATTCGCTTCAACTCCAGTCCCTTCACTCATAACAGTTTTTAGCATATCCGTAACCATATATGCAGTGTAATCAGACATAACAGCTTCTGATTCTGGTTTTAAATCAACTGTCTTACCATCTGGAAATTCTACTTTCGTAACAGCATATGGTTCATTATAGATTCCTTCATTTCCAAAAGCTCGATAAGCACCAGCCACTTCAAGAGGTGTAAATAACGACCCGGAACCACCAATTGCATCTGTAAGGGCAAGCTTGTCATCTTTAAAGTTTAGTCCAAGTCCCTTAGCAAACTGCTGTGCTTTATCGTATCCTACTTCATCAAACGTTTTTAATGTCGGTACGTTTAGTGATTTACTTAATGCGTAACGTGCTGACATCCATCCTTCATGCTGTTTATTCCAGTTATCAATTGTTTTATTAGATCCCGCAATTTGATATGGCTGATCATCATTAATTTGATGATAGGTGGACCATTTATTATACTCAATTGCCGGACCGAAAGCTATAATCGGTTTAAATGTGGAACCCGGCTGTCTCCCACCATCAATTGCGTAATTATAACCACCAATTTTTTCACTATTACGTCTGCCGCCGATCGCTTGTATAGCTCCTGTTTGTGTATCTAATACAACCATACCGGCTTGCATGTCATGCTTATTTCCTTCATCATCTACTACTTCTTCAGGGTAGGGGATAGGGTTTTCATCACTATCCGTTAATAAAGACTCTACATGTTTCTGTGCATCTTGATCCAATGTCGTATGAATCTTTAAACCATCTGTATTTATATTAGCCCCGTCAACTTTTTCTTCAACTTCTTTTTCAACTTGTTGGATAAAAGCTTCATATAGATTTGGATCAGGGCGTTTGCCAGCTAATAATGATTCAATATCAACCTGCCTAGCTTCTTCTGCTTCTTTTTCAGAAATTTTCCCATGTCTAACCATTAAATTTAATACCGTATTCATTCTTTCTTTCGTTAACTCCGGATTTTCGTACGGATTATAAGCAGATGGTCGCTGTGGCAATCCTGCAAGTATAGCTGCTTCAGGGATCGTTAGTTCGTTTAAATCTGTTTTACCAAAATAAACTTCTGAAGCTTTAGCTACGCCATATGCGCCACTACCGTAAAATATTTTATTTAAGTACATCTCTAAAATTTCTTCTTTTGAATATTTACGTTCTAATTGTAGAGCCAACCATTGCTCTTGAACTTTAAGCTTTATTTTCTTATCAGGTGTTAAGAAAGAATTTTCAACAACTTGTTGGGTTATCGTACTGGCTCCTTCTGATCCGAAACCCTCTGTTATATTAGCTTTAATTGCACCCGCAATTCTTCGTATATCAATCCCACTGTGTTTAAAAAATCGGGAGTCTTCGGTTGCTACTACAGCATCAATTAATACTTGCGGTAAATCCTCATATTCAATTTTCGTCCGCTGTTCTTTACCTAAACTTTCTACTACTTCACCGTCTTGATCCAGGACAACGGATGGAAATGGATCTGATAGCTTAGCTTCGTCAATTGGGGGTGCTGTGGCAATATAATACGTAAAGAGGGCTCCAACACCGATTCCAATTGCTAAAACAATGCTCAATAATGTGTATAATATCTTTTTCCAAATTGGTTTCTTTTTTGGTTTATTTTGCTTCCTTCGTGCTGTACGAGTTTGGCGTTTATCTGCCATTGCTCATATTCCTCCAATCTAAAAGTAAAGCTTATCTATGACTTTTAAATAATCAACCCTGGCTTGATATTGAAATGGTATCTGGTAGCCCTCCTGTTTTATTGCAGAATATGGAATTGATTTTCTGCCCCCATTTAATTTATCTTTCCAATAAGACAAGAGTGTTTCAGCTTTGATGTAGTACGTTTCATTGAAGGCGGTAAAACGGACTATTAAGAAACATATTCCACCATGGTTTACAATAGATTCCATATGTTCGATTTGATGTTCGTGTATATTCGATAACGGAAACAATGTCTTATTCCTCGTTTCTTTTGCTTCAAAATCAATATATCTATTTCGATATATGCCATTATAATCAGTGGTAGATGCCTGCTTAAAATATCCCTCAGTAATAACGGCTGCGCTTCTTTTTGGGTAATGAACGTTTACAATTTGAACTGGGGTTGGTTTTTTATGAATAATTGCCTTATCACTAGTCAAATAATAAGCATTCGTATGATTAATATCTTCTTCTAAAGTCATCCCCCGATTACTATAGTTTTGTTTTCCTTGACCTTTTGCTTCCTGATGTAATACTGCCTTTTTTCCATTTGGATAATTCATATAGATGTCCCCCTAAGTATATTACAGTATCATACCAGAAAAACGAATACTTGATAATTATAAATAAATTCTGTGGCATTTCCTTATTAAATCTGAATAATAATAGAGTAAATGTACGAAACTAACTTTATTATATATCAAAACCAATAAATACGCATAATTTCAGGTAAAATATTTGAAATACACCGTTCCCATTTGTATGCAATTTCACAAGCATAAAAAAACTTTAGTATGGTGGGCATGATAATATTCGTAATGAATGAAGTAAATGAGGGGGCATATAAAAGTTCTTTCATTCACCTTCACCTTAAAAGCGTTTGCCATTATTGACAATTCTTTTAAGGTGAAGGTGATAGCAATTTTTAATCCTTTATGTTGCGGGACGATTAGGCCCGTTTAATTTTTTATCACCAGTTTTAAGGGATTTCTTCTTATGATGATTTTCCATTTTCTGTTGCTTGCTTTGACTTTTCATTAAAATTACCTCCTTTCTTAGATAGTTTGTCTATTTATAATAAAAAAATGAGTTTTCTACACTTGTTTTGTGCTTTTCCTTCTAGTTTTGTCGAACATGAAGGAGGTTTATTACTTATAGCGAATATAGCGACTTAAGCAATCAAAAAAAGGTGGAGGTAAAAATGACTTTTGCAGTTAATGAGAATGATCAAATGCAAAATGGCGTACCGAAAACTGAGTTTGAAAAGTCGCTTCAACACATTTCCGAACAAGTACGATTAATGGACCAACAGTTAACAATAAAGGTCGAAAACAACATCTTACTTCATTTCCAACATCAGCAAAATGAAATACATTTTATTGAAATGATGGTAGAACGAATGAAAGGGGGACCATCGTATACTTAATTTGATGCTATATTTTCTTAAAAATGTTAAAATAAATCAAGATGAATAAAGCATTGTACTAAAAGGCGGTCTTTGTCATGCAATTAATCGAACAAACCAAACAGTTTAAGCAACATCTTGATTATTTAATGAAAATTTATGAAAAAAATAGCCCTCCTGAAAGTAAAAGCGATAAAGAATTCTTTTTAAAGGTTAAAGAGGAAACATTACCAGTATACAGGCTCATAGAGAAGTGGGAGAAAGAAGCACTGCAAACAATTAAAGATAGGAAAGTAAATGTACATCCGCACCAAATTTCATCCACAAAAGAAAATATGGAGCTGTTATTAATGCATAGCTACTATATAGATGTTAAACGCAGACGCTACATGGAACTAAACCACTCCATCCACTATATATTGGCACAACTTATTAGAGAATTAGAGTAAAAACTAAATTCTTCCTAACAATAGTTAAGTAAGGAGTAGCACAAATGTCTAAAGATCAATTAATTGCAGAAGCTAAATCAATAAGAAGCAAAGCGTATGTACCGTATTCAGAATTTCCTGTCGGAGCTGCAGTACGCACTAGTTCCGGTAAAATATATACAGGCTGCAATATTGAAAATGCTGCCTATCCGGTCACTTGCTGTGCAGAACGAGTTGCAATATTTAAAGCTATTTCAAATGGTGAAAATGAATTTCTTGAGATGGCTGTCATAGCTGATACAGACAGACCAGTGCCTCCTTGCGGTTCTTGCCGACAAGTAATGAGCGAATTCTTTGATAGCTCTATGAATATTCATTTATCAAACCTAACTCAGCAGACAAAA
Source organism: Virgibacillus alimentarius (assembly GCF_017874635.1). NCBI lineage: Bacteria > Bacillati > Bacillota > Bacilli > Caryophanales > Bacillaceae > Virgibacillus > Virgibacillus alimentarius. The sequence continues at coordinate 270,844 of NZ_JAGIKX010000001.1, read as the reverse complement.
ACAATAACGTTGGAAGATTTGTTGCCATTTTCGTTCCAGTCAGGTGATTTAAAGTACGAATCGACATAATAAATGGAAGCTGATATTTTCAGCTTTCTTTTTTAATGCTATAATGGTATATAAACTATACTAGGCATAATATAGGATTATCATCATAAAATTGACTTTAGGGTCGTTGTTTGAAAAAATAGAAATGATTTGTATAAAATATGGGGTGATCAAATTGAGTTCAGGTATTCAGCTTAGTGGAAAAGATATTCTTGAAAAAGACTTTAAAACAGCAATGCGTGGTTACAATCAGGAAGAAGTAGATGAATTTTTAGATAAAATTATCCAAGATTATGATGCCTTTCAACAAGAACTAGAAAAACTTCAGCAAGAAAATGAACGGCTTAGGAAAGCCAGTGACCAAACCAGATCAAGAACTGCTAATTCAAATCAGCAAGTAAATTATGATGTTTTAAAAAGACTCTCCAATTTGGAAAAAGCAGTTTTTGGTAAAAAATATGCGGAGGCAGATGCAGAAGCTTAAGTGTTATTAAAAACGCAGTTATCCATTGATGGATCATTTTCCACATTTTGTAAAAGCTTTATAAAAGTTTTTATGGTATAATAACAAATAGAATATGGTATGTATACTCATGTAATCGCTGCACACTAAGTGTAGAGGAAAGTCCATGCTCACACAAACTGAGATGTTTGTAGTGTTCGTGCTTAACGAATTCATAAGTTAAGGTAACCTTTTTGGTTAACGGCAGGAAATATTCCTAAGTCCATTGGATATGGAATATTCCTTGAAAGTGCCACAGTGACGTAGCCAGGATGGAAACATGCTGGGTGGAACGGGTAAACCCCACGAGTGAGCAACCCAAACAATGGTAGGGGCATCCTTGATTAGGGAAATCAACCGAAAGAGGGACAAGTAATAAACTTGTAGATAGATGATTACAACCGGAGTACAAGGCTGACCACCGCTTCAGTACAATGGAACAGAACATGGCTTATCGAGTATACTGCGGTCGCAAAATATACGTACAAAATCTTTTTTACAACACGAATGTAAAAAAGATTTTTTTATTTCTTTTTTATTTTTTTCCTAACAATATGATAAACTAAAACTAATTTAATATGGTTAGGAAAGGAAAGGGAAAATGAATAAACATATAACGTTAATTGCAACCGCTGCAATGGGATTGGAATCTATTGTGGCAAAAGAGGTTAGACAGCTGGGCTATGAGGTGAAAATCGAAAATGGTATGGTCCTGTTTGATGCTCCTGTATCAGCTATTCCACGTTGTAATTTATGGTTGCGTACGGCAGATCGTGTAAAATTATTAGTCGGTTCGTTTACTGCTAAGACTTTCGATGAGCTTTTTGAATCTACGAAAGCTTTACCTTGGGAACAATTTATTCCGGAAGACGGAAGGTTTCCCGTATCTGGTAAATCTATAAAATCTACTTTATATAGTGTTCCGGACTGCCAAGCAATTACCAAAAAGGCAATTGCAGAGCGATTAAAATTAAAATACGGTCTGGCAACAAAAATGCCTGAGACGGGTCCATTATATAAAATAGAGGTAGCATTACATAAAGACAATGCTATGTTAACCATAGATACATCAGGAGTAGGGCTACATAAAAGAGGTTATCGTATTGGCCAAGGAGAAGCCCCTCTAAAAGAAACACTTGCTGCAGCACTTGTTATGCTGACAAATTGGAGGCCAGACTACACATTAATTGATCCTTTTTGCGGTTCAGGAACCATACCAATTGAAGCTTCCTTAATTGGACAAAATATTGCTCCCGGTTTTAACAGAGAATTTGCCTCAGAGGACTGGTTCTTTATTAAAAATACGCTATGGGATGAGGCATTTGAAGAAATGGAGGACTTGGCAAATTACGATCAGCATTTAGATATAATTGGATCTGATATTGATCATAATGTTGTAAAAATAGCAAATGACAATGCACAAGAAGCAGGCTTAGGGGAGCTTATAAGCTGGAAACAAATGCAAGTAAAGGATTTATTTATTCGTAAAGAAAACGGATATATTATTGGAAATCCTCCTTATGGAGAACGAATCGGGGATAAAAAAGCAGCTGCAAAAATTTATAAAGACCTTGGTTCTATTATGTATAAACATCCAACATGGAGTGTATATATATTAACTGCATTTGAAGATTTTGAAAAAGAATATGGACAAAAAGCCACAAAAAAGAGAAAGTTATTTAATGGTTTTATTCGCACCGATTACTATCAGTACTTTGGCAAAAAATAAAAAAATTAAAAGTATTCAGTGGAGCAAAGCTCTCCACTGAATACTTTTAACTTATAGTGTTCATAATTCTTTTATAAACTTTATCTTTATTAAAACCATCACCCATTGTGAATTTTTCAACTAAATTATTATTCTCATCCAGGAAGTAAGTAAACGTAGAATGGATAATATCACCAGTTCCTGGATCTCTATATAAAAAGTCAAATGCATCAGCAACTTTTTTTGTATCCTCTTCTGAACTTCTTAGAAACACCCAGCCATCTTCTGGCGTAGTAACTTCAAATCTGCTTGCATAATCTCTTAATACTTCATTCGTGTCGTGTTCTGGATTGATTGTTATCGTAATGAACTCCACTTTATCACCAAACACGCCTTCTTCCATCAGCTTATGCCGAAGTTTTGACATTTCTAATGTGGTTGTAGGACAAACATCAGGACAATTTGTATACATAAATTCAATTAGGCGTGCTTTTTTCGGCATATCGGCAAAAGAGTACTCTTCATTAAATGCGGTCTCCATGACAACATCTTCAGGTAATTCAGCGCTTCCCGGTTTAATGACTTTTAAATAAAAGATTCCTGATGAAATTCCCAGTATCAACAAAGCCCCGAAAATAATATATAATTTTTTCAAGCTGTTTACCTCCAATAATAAAAATGATAGTAGCAATGTTTCATTTCTATAATGTCAAAGAAATAGAAAGAAGGGGGGACGAAAAAATTCCCCCGTATTACCAGAGTCTAAAACCTTTAGATCCTGGAGGTGCGTTTTGGATAATATCAATAAACGGAATCGTATAAGCAAATAAAATTAATGCGACTGTCACCCCGATCCAAAGCTTCCAATTTTCAAGTACCTTAGGCGTAGTTCCGGAAGTTTCACCAACTACAGCAATTGGAAATTCCTCTTTTCCTTTAGGTGCAAAGAAGGCTAAATTAACAAAAATAACCAACATGATAATCATACCGATAAAAAGAATCGATCCGCCAATAGCCTGTGCAATTTGATAAGCACCCCAACTTGCTGTATCAGCATTACCCGCATACTCGGAATAAGCAGAACGACGTGGGCCACCAAGCAAACCTTGCCAGTGCATAGCCCCTGACATTATAGCCATACCAACAGACCAGACAATAGTTTGAATAATTCCCCACTTATTCATTTTTGCAGTTAATTTCCGGCCGGTCATGGAAGGGATTAACCAGTAAGCTATTCCAAAAAATGTTAAAATAACAGAAGTGGCCGCGGTTAAATGAAAATGCCCTGTTACCCATATTGTGTTATGCACAACTTGGTTCATTTGGTTGGATGCGTTGATAATCCCGCCAGCACCACCTGGTATAAACCAAACCATACCGATAAATGGAGCTAAAAAGCGAACATCTTTCCAAGGCATCTTCTTAAGCCAGCCAAATAAACCTTTTGCACCTAACTCACGACCTCTAGCTTCAAAGGTAGCAAATAAAGAAAATGCAGTCATCAGAGATGGGATTACAACTAGGAACGTTAATACAACCTGAAGATATTTCCAGAATGGATCAATACCAGGTTCTGTTAACTGATGATGGAATCCTACTGGAATAGAAAATAATAAGAGCAAAATAAACGATAACCGTGCTAAGGAATCTGAAAAAATTTTTCCGCCTACTATTTTAGGAATAATGGCATACCAGGCCATATAAGCAGGCAGTAACCAAAAATAGACGAGTGGATGACCAAAATACCAGAATAATGTACGGCTTACAAGCACATCAATTGTTTCTGTGAATCCAAGTGACCAAGGCAGAAATTGCAGTAACACAGTCGCTGCAACACCTAATGTTGCTATTTGCCACATTAACATGGTTATAACGGCCATATAACTTAATAATGGTGTTCGCTCTCCGCGATTCTCTTTTCTCCATCGTGCATGGCGATGGAAGATAACAAAACCTACAAACCAGCTTCCAATAATAACTAATGCTAACCCGATATAAAAGCCCGGATGTGCTTTTAAAGGTGCATAAAACGTATAAAGGACAGAAGCTTCATTTAATAAAATGAAGGTAGCTGTAGTTACAACTCCAGCTGTCATCATCCAAAATCCAGCCCAAGCCCATTTACGTTCTCCTGAGCTGTATTTTCCCGCTGTTTTACTTTGTGTAGCTACCAAAAATCCTAATATAAAAAAGGTTGTTAAAACAAGTCCGAGTACAACTCCGTGAAGCGTCAATATTTGATAATAGCCGATACCTGCCGGCAATGTAACTTTCCCAGACCGGACAAGGGTTTGCATTAAACCCGCTGTTGCTCCGATTAAAAGGGCAAAAAAAGCCACATACATATGTGCCATAGTTAACTTAGCATCCGCAGAATGAATCCCCTTCATAACCTTCATCATTATTCCACCACCTCAATTGTTGCAGACATTAAATGGTGCCCTGTACCACAATATTCGTTACATAAGAGGGTGTGTTTTCCCGCTTTATTAAATGTATTTGTATAAGTGCTGATATACCCTGGTTCAAGCATCATGTTTACATTCGTTCCAGCTAATTCAAATCCATGTACAACATCCGTAGTCGTTGCATTAAAATGAACTGTTGCTCCTTTAGGAATTTGAACAATTTTATCGTCTGTACCGACATCGTAATTGAAAGCAGATGCAACGACGGTAAGCTGATATTCGTTATCACCTATTTTTTTCAGACCTGGATCATCAAATGGTGCTGTTGCGTGAACCTTTTCAGGATTTAATGTAACAGCGCAACTGGGGGGTTGATTTCCCATATAAAATGCACTTATACCAACTACGATTAGAAAAATAAGTAAAGTAGCAGTTCCAAATAATAGCCAAATCTTTTCATATTTATGCATATTCATAGGTTCTTAACTCCTTTTCGCTAACGTGATATATAGAGGCCCCATACTCCCAGCCAAGATAATATAATGAAACCTCCTAAAAGCATTACTGAAACAAAAGTACCCTTTAAAGAAGTTTTATCTTCACTTGCATCTTTTTTTAGGGATTGCTGATTAACTTGAGCTTTAGGCATAAAATAGTTCTCCTTTCTTTTTTAATTCTTTCCTGCATCATTCGTAAAGTCTTTCTTGACTTACATTCACCCCTTTAATTTTGTGTTGTATACCCTACATTCATCATACATAAATTGAAAGCAAAATTTGTCTTAATTCACAGGAATTCACAAAGTCTTCAATAACGCTTGTATACTGTTTTCATGAGATTTTTCTAACCATTAGGTTAGAAAAGTTTGTGAATGATACGTGACAATAAAATGTATATTTTTTGAAATAAAGGATAAAATTATCTCATTACGTGAAGAATAAACAAGATAAATTACAAGGAGGACATCTAAGGAGGAGGTTGGGATATATGTCTTATATCAGTTCTATTGGCTTAGGAATTCCGCAACATGTTATATCTCAAGACAAGGTTAAGAACTTAGTGAAAAACATCTTTCCTTATCCAGAAAAAGAAATTAATCGATTACTTCCCGTTTTTGACAGGGCAGAGATCAATGAAAGACAATTAGTAGTCGAAGAAAATTGGTTTAAGCAACTTCACACCTTCGAAGAAAAAAATAACTTATATCAAAAATATGCTAAAGAATATTCGCTGCACGCAATCGATCATTGCCTAGCAAACAAGGAATTTTTAACCGAAGATATTCCATACAATGCTATCGATATGATTATGTTTGTATCAAGTACTGGAATTGCAACACCCTCTCTTGATGCACATTTATTAAATGAGCGGCCTTTCCGAGAAGATATTAACCGGATGCCGCTTTGGGGATTAGGATGTGCGGGGGGAGCCATCGGATTAGCACGTGCATTTGATTGGTTAACTGCCCACCCAGAAAAAAGTGTTCTTCTTGTTTGTTGTGAACTATGCAGTCTCACCTTTCAGAAAGATGATTTTTCAAAAAGCAACTTAATTGGAACAGCTCTTTTTGGAGATGGCATAGGTGCAGTCTTACTTATGGGAGAAAGGTCTCCTTATTTAAATCACCGAAAAAAAACAACTCCAAAAATCACTAAAACAAGCTCTTTCACAAAAAAAGACAGTCTTTCTATTATGGGATGGAAAATATCAACAAGGGGGTTAGAAGTAATTTTTTCAAAAAGTATTCCCTCGCTTGTCAAAACATTATGGAAAGATCACATAACCGCTTTTATTCAAAAGTCTAAATTGGACCGACATCAAATACATTCAATCATTGCCCATCCGGGCGGTAAAAAAGTTTTAGAGGCAATGGAAGAAGTTTTAAATATGTCTAAAACAAAAATGAAGCATTCCCATAACGTGTTAGCAAATCACGGAAATATGTCTTCAGCAACTGTCTTGTACGTATTGCTTGAATGGATGAAGGAAAGTGTAAATCAAAAGGAACAGAGTATATTATGTGCTCTAGGACCTGGTTTTAGTTCAGAATTATTGTTATTGGAGTGGAATTGAATGGCAGTATGGATGTGGGGTTTGATTCTATTTATTATTACCCAACGGCTGGTAGAAATAAAAATTGCAAACAGTAACGAAAAATGGATGATGGCAAAAGGGGGAGTAAAAATCGGAGAAGAACATTATAAATGGTTTGTGTTATTGCATTGTTTATTTTTCTTATCAATTATGCTGGAAGTTGGTTTTCAAAGTGATCAAGCACATTCATTAAACGTATATTTATTCTCTATTTTTATTGCAGCTCAATTAGGAAGAGTATGGTGTATAACAACATTAGGCAGATTTTGGAATACAAAAATAATCGTTTTGCCAAGAGTAGCATTAATAAAAAAAGGGCCATACAAATATGTAAAACACCCAAATTATATTATTGTGGCAATTGAATTATTTGTTATTCCTTTATTATTTGGCGCATATATTACTTCCGTTATCTTCCCGATACTTCATCTGCTTTTATTACGAATAAGAATTCCAAGTGAAGAAAAGGCATTAGCTATCAGGTCATAAAAGAAACATCAAAAAAAAGCGGTAATCCATAAGATTACCGCTATTATTATAATCTTTGTTATTGTTTAACTACATTTGCTGCTTGCGGGCCACGTTCGCCTTCCACAATTTCAAACGTAACTTGTTGGCCTTCTTCTAAAGATTTAAAGCCTTCTTCTTGAATAGCTGAATAGTGTACGAATACATCGTCTCCATCTTCAACTTGAATGAAACCATACCCTTTTTCTGCGTTAAACCATTTTACTACTCCGTTTTCCATGTACTTAATCCTCCTAAAAACTTTCACGTAAAACGTGTTAATACAAAGCAGATCACTAGAATATCAAAAAAGCAGCCTCAAACTAGAAGGTGGGATCACTATTACATCCACTTCCACTTGAAGCTACTTGTCTTTAATGATTCCATACATCTTCTTTGCTTGTGTCTAATATAGCCTATTTTACTATGTCAGTCAAGGATTAAACATCAAGAATTATCCGTCCTAGCACATATTCCATCGATATTTTTAATAAAATGTACTATAAAGTGTAAGCGTGTTCACACACAATTGGTGTAAAAAATTCCATAATCAGTTACAATAAATATATATTGGATAAAGGGGTGGAGTGATGAATACAGATATACAAATTGCTCAACAAGCAAAACTGAAACCCATTAGTGAGATTGCCGAAGAACTCAACTTAACCGAAACTGACTGGGAGCCTATTGGTCATACGAAAGCTAAATTATCAGAAAAGCTGTTTGATAATTCATCAGATAGGCCAGACGGTAAAATTATTTTAGTAACCTCCATTAATCCAACTCCAGCCGGTGAAGGAAAATCCACAGTAACGGTCGGACTTGGACAAGCACTAAATAAAATTGGTAAAAAAACTGTAATTGCATTACGTGAACCTTCTCTTGGCCCTGTTATGGGAATGAAAGGAGGGGCAGCCGGAGGCGGCTACTCCCAAGTACTCCCAATGGAAGATATTAACCTGCATTTCACTGGTGATTTACACGCTATTACAAGCGCAAATAATGCTTTGTCTGCCATAATCGATAATCATATTCATCGGGGAAACGAATTGAACATTGATCCAAGAAGAATCGAATGGAAACGTGTAATGGATATGAATGATCGTGCTTTAAGGCAAATTGTAGTTGGGCTAGGGGGGCCAACCCGCGGGGTTCCCCGAGAAGATGGTTTTAATATATCAGTAGCCTCAGAAATAATGGCTATCCTTTGCCTGTCAACGAGTTTAGCAGATTTAAAGGAAAGATTATCTCGAATCGTAATTGGTTTCACATATGATGAAAAACCAATTACAGCTCATGATTTAAATGCAGAAGGAGCTTTAACAGTTTTACTAAAAGATGCTTTAAAGCCTAACTTAGTACAAACGATTGAAAATACACCCGCTATTATTCACGGGGGCCATTTGCTAATATAGCACACGGTTGCAACAGTATCATGGCCACAAAAACAGCTTCCAAGTTAGGGGATTATGTTGTTACAGAAGCTGGATTTGGAGCTGACCTTGGAGCGGAAAAATTTTTAGATATAAAGTCTCGTGCCGGTAACATAAATACAGAGGCAGTTGTTATTGTTGCTACTGTCCGCGCATTAAAAATGCATGGTGGTGTACCAGTTGATCAATTAACAGCAGAAAGTGTTGATGCACTTAAAGCCGGTATGGAGAATCTTAAAAAACATATAGAAACAATAGAGGAATTTGGTCTGCCATATGTCGTTGCTATTAATAAATTCCCGACTGATACGGAGGCAGAAACAGATTTTATTCAAAGCTGGTGTGAATCAAGAAATGTGGATGTTGCATTAACCGACGTATGGGCGCACGGGGGAGAAGGTGGAATAGAACTTGCTGAAAAATTAATTAATAAAATAGATTCCGCTAAAAGGAATTTTCAGTACGTTTATGCGCTAGAAGATTCGTTAGAAACCAAAATAAGAAAAATTGCACAAAAAATATACGGTGCAAGAGATATTGAATTATCTGCCCAAGCAAAAAAACAAATAGCATTTTATGAAAAAGAAGGTTGGGGAAACCTACCTGTGTGTATGGCGAAAACACAATATTCATTATCAGACGACCCTTCTTTATTGGGTCGACCTAAGGGATTTACAATTACAATCCGAGAATTACGCCCCTCTATCGGTGCAGGGTTTATTATTGTACTAACTGGTGAAATGATGACAATGCCAGGACTTCCTGAAAATCCAGCTGCTTTAAACATGGACGTTACGAATGATGGAAAAGTTATCGGTTTATTTTAGCGAGAAACACCTCTAACGAATACCGTATATTCTAAAAACAAGTAAGGCATGCACTCTCCTTACTTGTTTTTAATTATTAAACTTTTTCTTGTCAAACTATGTTAGACTTTATGCAGAAAATGGATTGTTGAATGATATACCTTGTAATATAATTTATACTTGGAGGGATAGTATGACTACAGGTGAACAAGCTTATTTAAATTTATGCAGATATATTTTAGAAAATGGAACTAAGAAAGATGATCGTACTAATACAGGGACCTATTCAGTTTTTGGACATCAAATGCGTTTTAATTTAAGTGAAGGATTTCCTTTGTTAACGACAAAGAAAATACCTTTCCGGTTAGTAGCAAGTGAACTTTTGTGGTTTATTAAAGGTGATACGAACATTCGCTTTTTATTGGAAAATAAGAATAATATTTGGAACGAGTGGGCATTTAAAAAGTGGGTTGAAAGTGATGAATACAAAGGACCAAACATGGATAATTTCGGTATTCGGAGTCAGCAAGACCCCGGATTCAAAGAAAAATACGAACAGCAGATGAACATCTTTAAAGAAAAGGTCCTGGAAGACGACCATTTTGCTAAGAAATTCGGTGATCTGGGGTTTGTATACGGAAAACAGTGGCGTAGTTGGCAAACAACCAATAATAAAACAATTGACCAACTCAAAGAAGTAATAGCTTCAATTCGCTCAAACCCTGACTCTAGAAGACATATTGTAACCGCTTGGAACCCTGCTGATATTCCACAAATGGCACTGCCTCCATGTCATACATTGTTTCAATTTTATGTTGCTGACGGGAAGCTTTCTTGTCAATTATATCAGCGTAGTGCCGACATTTTCTTAGGTGTGCCATTTAATATTGCAAGCTATGCCTTATTAATATCTTTAATTGCACATGAATGCAAGTTAGAAGTAGGAGAATTTATTCATACATTAGGGGATGCACACATTTATACAAATCACATTGGGCAAGTTAAGACTCAACTTAAGCGTGATTTAAGAAATTTACCTACACTTCATATTAATAAAGATAAGGAATCTATTTTTGACTTTGAAGTGTCTGATTTATCTATATCAGATTACCATCCACATCCAGCAATTAAAGCGCCGATTGCTGTATAACAGTGAAGAAATTTTGATTCTTCATCAAAACGAAGGAGGTCTAGAAGATGATTTCATTGCTTGTTGCTATGGATCGCAATCATGTAATTGGGTTTGAAAATGGTATGCCATGGCACTTACCAAAAGATCTTAGATTTTTTAAAGAAAAAACAACAGGCCATAATGTGATTATGGGAAGGAGAACGTATGATTCGATCGGTAAAGTTTTACCAAATCGCAGAAATATTGTGCTCACACGTAAGCAATATCAATTCCCAGAAGGTATTGAGGTAATAAATGACTTAAAAACTGTATTGCAATGGAATGAAGAAAATCCAAATACGGAATTTTTTATTATCGGAGGGGGTAATATTTTTAAACAAGCGCTCCCATTTGCAGATCGAATGTATATTACATGGATTGATGAGTCGTTTAATGGTGATACTTATTTTCCCGATTTTAAAGAGGAAGAATGGAAATTAAGTATAAAAGAAAAAGGCGAAAAAAATGAAAAAAACCCGTATGATTATTATTTTTTACAATATGACCGTAAATAAAATATAGTGAGGAGATAATATGGAAGTTTGCGGGGTTATACTCTCAGGGGGGAAATCCTCAAGAATGGGTACAAATAAATCACTTTTAGAAATTAATCATAAGCCTGTCATTAAACATATTCTAGAAGAGCTCCAACATTGTAGTGATAACGTCATGATCGTTGCAAATGAACCTTCATTATACGAATTTTTAGGTGTAAAGCTATGCAGTGACAGGTATATCGATAAAGGACCTTTAGCTGGACTAGAGACAGCTTTATACCATATCGATGCCAACGCTTATATAATTGCCGCTTGTGATATGCCATTCATAAGCAAGGACATTTATCACTTTTTATTAAATCAGCTGGATCATGATGATGCTGTTGTTCCTATTTATAATAATCACATGCATCCGCTCTCTGGTATTTATACAAGAAGGGCTTTACCAGTTATCCAAGCACATCTAGAAAAAAACAACTTGAAAGTAAAAGGTTTCTTTGATGATATAAGGGTGAATTATGTAAGTGACTTCGGAACTCTTCCTGAGGAATTATTACAAAAGCATTTTTTTAATATGAATAGTCCAGCAGAATATGAAAAAGCAACACAAGTATAAGTTGTTAAATGGACTAAAAACATGTTAAACTAAGTGTAGATTTTGCCGAAATACATACACTAAATTTAAGAACATTTTATGTCCTTTTCAATGTTCTGATGTATATTTTCACCAAATGTATTATAATAAATATATCTTATAAAGAAGGTGTCATATGTTTACTAATATAGGTTTTCCAGGTTTAATATTAATCTTAGTTATTGCTTTGGTTATTTTTGGTCCCAAAAAGCTGCCTGAGATTGGTAAAGCAGCTGGACAAACATTACGTGAATTTAAGAAATCAGCACATGATTTAACCAGTGATGTCACCGATGAAATAAAAGATGCAAAAAACATCGTTAAAGGGGAAGAAAATAAATAATATTGCGGAGTGATAATTATGTTTAGCAATATCGGAATCCCCGGGTTAATATTAATACTTATTCTTGCCTTAATAATATTCGGCCCGGCGAAATTACCAGAAATCGGAAAAGCATTTGGAAGCTCATTAAAGGAATTTAAAAAAGCTACAAATGATATTGTCGGTGATGATAAAACAAATAATAAAGATAACAACTAATATTTTATTTTCCGAAGGTGTAAGGGCATTTACCTTACACCTTCTTTTTCGCTTATATCTACTGTAAGGGAGTATAAAATAATGGCTGCTCGCAAAATTGATCAAGAGAAAGAAATGCATGTAACTGGTCATATATCAGAATTAAGAAACCGGCTTATTATAACGGCTATTCTTTTTGTCCTTCTATTTATTATTGGGTTCGTCTTTGTAAAAGATATATATGGATTTTTCGTCAATGATTTGGAATTTGAATTAAATGTAACAAGTCCCGGAGATATAATTTGGGTCTATTTCACCATGGCTGGTTTAATTGCTATTGTTGGGACACTTCCTATTCTTAGCTTACAGATATGGTTATTTATAAAGCCTGGATTGACACCAACCGAAAGAAAAGCTTCTTTATCTTATATACCTGCTATTTTCTTTTTATTTATAGGTGGTCTAGCTTTTGGTTATTTTATTTTTATTGAACTTATTCTTCCATTCTTGCTTTCGCTGAATGATGGAATGTTTAATGAATTATTTACGGTTGATAAATACTTTAGGTTTTTAATACGGATCACATTACCATTTGCAGTTCTATTTGAAATTCCTATCATTGCTATGTTTTTAACAAGTTTAGGAATTATCACACCAGATTTCATGAAAAAAACAAGAAAGTATGCTTATTTTATTTTAGTTATTATTGGAGCCGTTGTAACTCCGCCAGATGTTATTTTACAAATTGTCGTAGCAATCCCATTATTTATTCTCTATGAAATTAGTATTTATTTATCCGCTATCGTTTACCGTAAAAAACAGCGAAAACATAAAGAATTTATGGAAAACGATGAATTTCAATAAATAGGGGGATTTTTATGAGATCATTTTATCAATTTTTATTAACTTATCGCGGCAAGGTCCAGCCAGACGATCAGAGCCGGCTGGCAGACTGGGTTTATTTGGATCAAAATTTTCCAAAACATGCTACGAATTATAATGAAGTCAGCAATTATTTGGAGTGGAACAGCCCCTTTACAAATGCACTTACCGTCTTTGATGAATTGTGGGATATTTATTTATCAAATGAAGATTAAAAGGCTCTGGAAATTTCCAGGGCCTTTTATTTAATTGAACCATGTTAGAATAAGGGAACAAGGAGGAGACAAATGAAGATATTACATACCGCTGACTGGCATTTAGGCAAAATCGTCAATAATGTTCATATGACAGGGGAACAAGAATTTATTTTAACTCAATTTTTACAAATTGTGAAAAATGAAAAACCAGATGCAGTCATTATTGCTGGTGATTTATACGATAGAGCTGTTCCGCCAAAAGAAGCAGTGGAACTTTTAAACCATATATTGACATCATTAATAACAGAATTAAAAACACCAGTACTTGCAATTGCTGGTAACCATGATAGTCCTGATCGATTAGAGTTTGGAAATCAGCTCTTTCGGACGCAGAATCTATATATCGAAACAAAACTCCGTCCAGATCTACAGCCAATTATACTTAACGATGAATATGGCCCCGTTTATTTTCATCTGATTCCATATATCGAACCTTCTGAAGCTCGGGTATTATTTCAAGATGAATCTATTCATTCCCATCAATCTGCAATGGAGAAAATAATAGGTTATATTAAAGAAAATAATGATATGAATGAGCGTCATATTTTTGTTGGACATGCATTCTTAGCTGGAGGGATGGAGTCAGAGTCTGAAGAACGTTTATCAATGATTGGTGGTACACCTTATATCGATGCATCTTTATTTTATGACTTTACTTATGTAGCAATGGGGCATTTACATCAAGCCCAGCGTGTTAAAAGCGATGTAATACGTTATAGCGGCTCTATATTAAAATACTCTTTTTCTGAAGCAAACCACAAAAAATCTGTAACAATGATTGATCTTGATAAAAAAGGTAACTGCCAGCTAGAAATGATTCCTCTAATACCAAAACACGACATGAAAGTGATCGAAGGATATTTTGAGGAATTACTGGAACACCCTATTGATAATCATATGGATTTTTTGCATATACGTTTGCTGGATACTGGGGAAATCATTGATCCAATGAATAAGTTAAGAAGCGTTTTTCCAAATATTTTACGCTTAGAAAGAAAAGGATTATCTTCAAAAACTAGTTTACTAGATTTACAGAAAATCCAAAAAAGGCAATCACAGTCACATACAGAATTATTTTCTTCCTTTTATGAGGAAATAAAAGGTGTAACAATTTCCGAAGAAAAAATTCAACAAATAAACCATGTCATTTCAAAAGTTCTAGAAAGAGAAAGAGGGGAATAACATGCGAGCGATTACTTTAGAGTTAACAGCTTTTGGACCATATTTGGAAAAACAAACGATTCATTTTGATGAGCTTGGAGAAGAATCCATTTTTCTTATTACAGGGCCCACCGGTGCGGGCAAAACAACAATATTTGATGCGATATGCTATGCTCTTTATGGACGGGCGAGTGGATCTGACCGTGATCAAGATTCCTTGCGCAGCCATTTCGCTAGTGTTGATGATCCAACCAAAGTAAAGTATCGCTTTTCACTCCATAATCAAGAATATGAGATTATCAGACAGCCAAGACAGCTAAAAAAGAAAGAACGTGGCGATGGATATACAGATGAACCAGCAAAAGCAACACTGTACGAAATGATAGATGGCAAAAAGGAACTGATCACTGCCAGAATCAAAGAAGTCAATGAAACAATCGAAACAAAATTAGGGTTTGATTATGAACAATTTTGTAAAATGGTGCTCATCCCTCAAGGGGAATTTCGTAAGTTAATCTCTGAAAACAGCAAAGAAAGAGAATCGATTTTACAAAAAATCTTTCATACGTATTTTTATGAAAAAATAACAGAAGAATTAAAGTTAGAATCAAAAGAATTAAAAGAGAAAATCAATCATTTAGATTATAATATTCAACACGAAATAGCTAAAATAAACTGGGAGTATCATTCAAATAGGGAGGAAGAGCACTCTTTAGAAAACAATTCTATTCATTTTATCATAGAAAAATTACGCGAAGAAATCCGTCTTACAAAGGAAAAAATTGCAGATGAAGAAAAACAAAAATCCACCCAGGAACAAGCACTGATAAATGCTCAAAATCAACTCAATGAAGGTAGAATAGTTGAAGAAAAATTTAAGGAGCAGGAACAACTAAAAAAAGATAAGACGGCATTAAGTGATCAATTAGACTCAATAGAACAAATGAAAGAACAACTTCAATCTGCAAAACGAGCACAGGAAATTATTCCTTTTGAAGAACAAATGAGAGCAAGAAAGAAGGAATGGATCGAACAACAAAATGAATTACAAAAACAACAAGAAAAAATAACTCAAATAAACCTTGATTTTGAAAATATTCGAAAACACCATGAAGAGGAAGAATCCCTTAGCGATAAACGAGAGAAATTAAAAGAAGCTATCAACAATATGAAACAACAATTAGACCAAGTTAATCATTACCTGGAATTGCAAGATAAAGCAATACAAGCTACGAACATAAAAGAAAAAGACAAAAAACAAATGGATAATGCTGAAAAAAAACTTCAAGAAACTGAAAAAAAACTAGAGGGCATCGAGCAGAAGCTTGGTGAAGAGCAAGATCTAACTAAGGACTATTATCAAGAAAAAGATGTACTGGAAAAAATCAAAGATAAGGTCAAAAAGCTGACAGACCTCTTTAAAGAAAATCAGTACTTAAATGAGTTGCGCAATAATTATCAAATACTTAAAAAACAATATATCGAAAAACAAGAAATAGTAAATCAGCTTAAAGAAGCGTATGAAAAGGCTGAAGACCAACAAAAGCTCCATTATGCGGCATATATAGCACAACATTTAGAATATGGATCTCCTTGTCCTGTCTGCGGTTCTATGGAACATCCTAATAAAGCAGAACAAGAACATCAATCAATTCAAATAAATATAAAACAACTAAAGCAAAAACTTCAAGATGAAGAGCAATCATTTTTAGCATTACACCAAAATTTTAGTGATTGTAAGTCAAAAGGGCAAAGTCAACGCGCAACGGTTAATAAGCTTTATAAGGAACTTGAAGATACACTGCCAAGTCTTGACCAAGAATCCATTAGCCATTTAATCAAACAGCTTCAAAATTCTATCATCAGTCATGAAATAAACCTTAAAAAACTCACACAGGATTTAGAGCGAATTCAAACATTGAAAACTCAAAAAATGCAGTATAGACAACGGATAGGGGATCTTAAACAAACGTTTGATCAATACGTTAATAAGTATCAAAGGGCAAATGATGATGCTATAAAATTAAATACACAATTAGACGTATTAGCAAAGCAACTTCCTCAGGATATCAATGATGTTAAACGTTTTAAGCAACAAATAGCAGATAAAGAGAACCAATTGGACCATATGGTAAAGCGCTGGGAGGAAACCAAACAAAAATACCAAGCAACTTATGAATTATTACAAAAAGAAACTACGATTGTTGATCAGCTGGTCTTATTTGAAAAAAACAAAAAAACGAATTATGAATCCCAACAACTGCAATTTAATGATACTATGAAAGCTAAAGGATTTGCATCAGCCGAAGCCTATCAGAAATCAAAAATGCCTCTTGAGAAACAATCGGTTATCGAGGAAGAAATACAGCGTTTTGAGCACAGAATGAAGCAAATTAATCTTCGTTTACAAGAATTATTGCTTCAAACCAACAATATGACACGCCCCGATCTGCACCAACTATCGGAATTAGTTGATACGAAACAAAACCAATTACAGACGATCAATGACCATCTCTATGCCTTGAAATTAAAGCTGACCAATGATGAGAGTATTCTTAAACATATTAATCGAGAATTAAAGCATCAAAAGGAATTAGAAGAGGAATACTATATGATCGGTGAGTTAGCCGAATTAGCTCATGGAAATAATTCTTTAAAACTTTCGTTTGAACGTTATGTATTAGCCTCATTCTTAGATGAAATTCTATTACAGGCAAATATTCGATTAAACCAAATGACTGAAAACAGATATCAGCTAATGCGCAGTGGACAGGTTGCCAAGAGGGGGGCTCAAAGTGGGTTAGATCTTGAAGTGTTTGATCACCATACAGGGCTTAAGCGGTCTGTTAAAACATTATCCGGAGGTGAAGGATTTAAAGCTGCTCTAAGTCTTGCTTTAGGTCTTGCGGATGTTGTACAAAGTCATTCAGGCGGAGTTCAGTTGGACACATTATTTATTGATGAGGGGTTTGGAACATTAGACGAAGTCTCCTTACAACAGGCGATTGATTGTTTGAAAAGTTTACAAGACAGCAATCGATTACTTGGAATTATTTCTCATGTTCCATATTTAAAAAATGAAATCCATGCAAAATTACAAATAACTCCTTCTCATAAAGGATCAAAGCTTGCCTTTTCATTCGGTCAAAGTTAAACCGGATTGAACAGGAGAAGGAGAGACGAAAGCCTTGTTCGATAAATTTCGTTATAATATTGAAAAAGGTGGAAAAAAGCTTGGTTTCTTGTATATTTCTGCGGTTGCCCGGGAAATATTGAAGAGATGTCCTTAGCCTACACTCTTTTCAATTAATAAACGTAAGCTATCTAGAGCATTACTTTTTGAAAGGAGGATCTTATGGTTTATCCAATGCAAGGTCCAAGAAACTATCACTCTAATGCTATTCATACGATACCACCGAATCCCGGTTTAAATAGAATGCCAAATAGGAATCATATACAAAACAAAATGCAGCCATTAATGCAAAAAGGAGTAGGCGGCTTATCAAAAACATTAAATAATGTACAGCAAGTGTTAGGTGTCGTACAATCAACAGCTCCAATTGTTCAACAATACGGGCCAATGGTCAAAAACCTTCCTGCCATGTATAGAATGTTAAAAGCTTTTAAAGAGGTTGAAGATTCTGAAAGTATTGAAGCAGAAAGTCTTGAGAGCCTTGAAGATAATAAAGAAATCATGGAGAGCAGTAATAAGGTTACAAACGATCAAACAACATATCGAAAAGAGAAGGGGTACCCAAATCAACAAAAACGTATAAGTGGTGAATCAACACCCAAATTATTTATTTAAAACAATCGTAAGTCACACCACTTGATTTTTCCAACTATAACCTGAAAAATAGACAGTAAAGAATACAGTACTGGAGGTAAAGAACATGGCAAATAATCATGAATTGGCAACTTTTGCTGGTGGATGTTTTTGGTGTATGGTAGAACCATTCGATGAGCGTCCAGGTGTGGTAGAAGTCATCTCTGGATATACAGGAGGTGAAATAGAAAATCCAACATATGAGCAAGTTTGTTCAAATACGACAGGACACGTTGAAGCAGTTCAAATTACCTTTGATCCAAAAACAATGCCTTATCAAGAATTGGTCAATACATTCTGGCAGCAAATCGACCCCACAGATCCAGGTGGACAGTTTCATGATAGAGGAGAGTCCTACCAAACAGTTATTTTTTATCATAATGAAGAACAAAAACGGATTGCAGAAGAATCAAAACAAAAATTGGAAAAAAGTGGTAAGTTTAAAAATCCAATTGCAACAAAAATTCTTCCTGCCAAACCATTTTACAAAGCTGAAGAAGCTCATCAAGATTATTATAAGAAACAGTCATTTCATTATCGTTTATATAAAAAAGGATCCGGGCGGGAAGATTTCCTCAAAAATAATTGGCAACCAAAATTTAATAAAGCAAATTTAAAAGAGCAACTAACACCAATACAATATCACGTAACCCAAGAAAACGGTACGGAAAAGCCTTTTCACAATGAGTATTGGGATAACGAGGAAGAAGGTATTTATGTAGATATTATATCAGGAGAAGTTTTATTCACTTCCAAAGATAAATTTGACGCAAATTGTGGATGGCCAAGCTTTACTAAACCCGTGGATAAATACCAGCTAACGGAAAAGACAGATTCCAGCCATGGTATGATTCGTACAGAAGTCAGAAGCAGGAGATCCGATTCACATCTTGGTCATGTTTTTAATGATGGACCAGTTGATCGGGGGGGCTTGCGCTATTGTATGAATTCTGCAGCCATGCGTTTTATCCCTAAAGAAAAAATGGCAGAAGAAGGCTATAAGAACTATTTATATCTATTTGATTGATTATTTTCGATAATTATATTATGTAAACTACAAAAAAGGAGATAAACATGATCCATTTAAATTGGGAGAACACAGAAACAATAAAACAAATAGAATGTGTGCACACAGATGCAAAACGATTTATCGTACACAATAAATTAACCCCCGGAAAAATATATGATGTAAAAAATGAAACAGATGAATTTTATTTTATTATAGACAATAGCAAACGAATAGGTGGATACCTTAAAGACTATTTTAAGGAATTAAAAAATAACAGGTGATTTATCCTGTTATTTTTTAATATAACAATAAGATTTATTTAAAGGTATAAATTCGCTAGCATAATTCCTACATTCCTTTCATAAATAGCCGAAAATTGCTTAATGGGTAAAGGGTTCACGCCTTTACCCAATTCAATAGTAAATCCGGGTTTTTGAAATTTTTTTACAAACCAATCTTTATAACCAGCATAATTGTCTAATTCACCTATAGGTTTATAACCACTCACACGTGCATATTCACCTGCAATACGTTTAGATATAGATGGTTCAAATCCCTTGAATCCCCAGTAAATTTCTTCTCCCTGTGTATGAAATGCATTTATTCTAGCAAAATTTCTTTCCTTAGCCAGGTTTGCCATGGTAATTGCCTCAGGTTCGGTTAATGGCTTTATTCCAGGAAAATCTCTCGGTGCCGGTGAGGCAGGCTTACGCTTTGCTTCCATTCCCCAATTCGCCGGATATTGTTTATTTAAATCAACACCTCTTATATTTGCCTTCCAGTTTGAAAAATTCTCACTTTGCTTATTCATCGCTAATACTTCTTTCTTGTATTTACCACTTTCGGACGAACCTTTTAATACAAGATTAACTCCATCTGGATTGACCATTGGGACAAGAGAAAGCGTCGTATCCTGAAATAAGGGGAGCGTAGAAATTCCCTTTACTTGCTTATTATTAGTAAGAGATAAAGCATATTCATTTACAAATTTCATAATCACAGATGTTGTTATCCATTCATTGGCATGAAACGAGCCATTTAAATGCGTTTTTTTATCTCCACTTCCTATTTGTACTTCAACAAGTTTTTTTCCCATTACAGAATATCCGATCGTTTGAGTAAAAATAAAAGGATATAATTGTTGAAGTTGTTTTAGATCATTTTGCATTTTATCATACGTATAATGATCAATATCGGAAATAATAAAGTCGTTTACACGTTTCGGTAAGTAAATCGTTTGGTCTTTTTTTAAATCGTTTGTATTTGTTAATTGATTAATTAATTGTAAGCAATCGAGAGAAAGGTTGTGCTGGACGGCGATTTCACGTAATGTATCGTTTCTATTAACTGTATATTTATTTAATACATATCCTGGAATTTGAATGGAATCGCCTGATTTTAATTGATTTGAGGCTATTTGCGGATTCGACTTTTCGATCAATAGCAACGGAATGTCAAACAATTGACTGTAATACCTCAAAGTATCATTTAATCGAACTAAAACCTCCATGAATTTCCTCCTTATAATAAACTGAGTAGTAAATAGTATGTTCTAAACTCCAAAAAAAGAATAAATCAAATAACACTTATGACGGTTTTGGTAACGGTCTTGCCTAAGTGTGGAATATAGTAT
The DNA here is from genome assembly GCF_017874635.1 of Virgibacillus alimentarius. Taxonomy (NCBI): domain Bacteria; kingdom Bacillati; phylum Bacillota; class Bacilli; order Caryophanales; family Bacillaceae; genus Virgibacillus; species Virgibacillus alimentarius. The sequence continues at coordinate 249,748 of NZ_JAGIKX010000001.1, read as the reverse complement.
AGTATTAAAATTAATATAAAATCTTTCATTTCTGGATGTGAATGCGTTATAATAGGATATAAATTCATTCCATGACATGGTATAAATTACATCACGATAGTTAAGAAAGGGAGGAGATTTACTTGGCATTTGTAATTACATCACCTTGTAAAGATGAAAAGTCAGGCGAATGTGTAGAAGTTTGTCCTGTTGATTGTATAGAAGAAGGAGAAGACATGTTTTACATAGATCCTGATATTTGTATCGATTGCGGAGCATGTGAAGCAGTATGTCCTGTTGAAGCTATCTTCATGGAAGATGAGGTACCTGCTGAAGAAACTGAATATATTGCTTTAAATAGGAAGTTTTTTGAAGAACAATAAAACAAAGCCACTACTTTTATTTTAGAAAGGTAGTGGCTTGATTTATAATGATTATTTAATAGAAAAGCGTTTATAACCTTTAGCTTCCTCGTTTATTTGCTTTTCGATATGATCTATGCGAATAACTGGATTAAATCCGGATTTCATTTCATCGATAAAAGCATAAAGCTTTTCTTCTGTCCCTTCAATTTCTAACTCAACTGTACCCTCGAAGTTATTTTGAACCCAGCCATCTAAACCATATTCTATTGCCTTCTGTTGAGTAGCATATCGAAAACCAACTCCTTGAACCCGTCCACTAATTACCATATCCACGCACAAGTTAAGACGTATATGCTTTTAGCCAACGAAAAAAAGATGAACTTGATATTATGCTTATTGCAAAAATAAAATTAAGAGAAAAAAGAAGAGCTTATAACAAAGTAAGCGACCGAAGAGACCAGTTAATGGAGAAATATGATATAGGGTGAATTGAAGAGATTGACAAAATATTAAACGAAAAATGAAATTGAGCATTCATCAATAATAAATAATAATGTGAATTAGATCACATTCCAAAATAAATAGAAACATATAAATCGATGACTTAATCAACATTTGAGGTCTTATTTATGAATGCGAAATGGCAATTAGCTTACGGTAGAAAAATATTTAAATTATAATAAATCAAAAACAGCAAATAATTAAAAGCATACAAATCGAAACCTTTTTTTCTAAAATATCTCACTATCACAAGTATACTTTAATCTGAGATGAATATCTCTTTAACTTCCTATAATATATATTATGTAAACTCGGATAAAGAAAGTAAAAGGTTTCAGTAAAATCGCTTCCTCTCCATTCCCTTTACCTCTATGTTTATTTGATTTCTCCTTCAATTTCTTTTAATCTTTTGTCAATATGTGAGATCACAAAGTTACATTCCTGTATCTCAAATTCATCCCTGTACTTTAAAAAATAATTCAGGCATTTTACAGCATGTTTTCTCCACCTATTTCATTCACCAATCGGACATTTATTGATTTGTTGTTTCACTAATTTACGATCCACTTCAATCATTCCTTAATCAGTTGTTTTAAATTTTCTCCTATTTTATATTCCTTTATCGTCTCAAAACTCTTTCAAATCGTCCAATCGTTCTCTCAGAGCGCTACATTTACTATAATCGTGTACCTGTAATGGAGTTCGAATCCCATTCATGTTTAGTACTAAAATAGTTCATGCGTTTAAGTACTAAAACAAGTATGTACATAAATACACTTAATAATAAAAAGGATGATTCAGTGAAAAACGTTGATTGGCAAATGGTTATATTTATTGGAGCGTCTTTGTTACATGATTATTGGATACACCTTGGACTTCCGCAAGTTTATTATTGGGAAGTTAAAAGAGAAATTATAAAAAACAGTAAATAAGAGTTTTGCCCACTTAATGTTTAATGTGGGCAATTTTATATTATTCATCAAATAAATTCATGCTCAAATAACGTTCTCCAGTATCAGGTGCAATACATAATACTTTTTTACCTTTTCCAATACGTTTAGCTACTTCAATCGCTGCAAATATAGCAGACGCTCCTGACAGACCAACAAAAACCCCTTCTTTACGTGCAACTTTTTTATACATATCGACTGCATCTTCATCCTCTATTTGTATAATTTCATCATAGACAGAAGTATTTAAAATGTCTGGTATGAATCCAGGGCTCGTTCCAACGAGCTTATGTTTTCCAGGTTTACCGCCTGAGAGAACCGGTGATCCTTTTGGCTCGACGACAGTAATATGCAATTTTGGTATTTTTTTCTTTAATACTTCTCCTGTTCCTGTAATTGTACCGCCAGTTCCAGAGGTTGCAACAAAAGCATCTAACTCACCTTTCATTTGTTCAATAATTTCGTTAGCGGTTGTGAAGCGATGAATATTGGGATTAGCTTGATTTTCAAATTGCTGAGGAATAAAACTGCTCGGAATCTCCTGTTGCATTTCTTTAGCTTTTTTTATTGCTCCTGGCATTTTTTCTTCACTTGGGGTTAAAACTACTTTAGCTCCATATGCCTGTAAAATATTTCTTCTTTCCATTGTGCTATTATCAGGCATTACCAAAATAGCTTCATAACCACAAGCTGCTGCAGTCATTGCTAAACCAATTCCCGTATTTCCGCTAGTTGGTTCAATAATAGTATCTCCTGGTGTAAGTATACCTTCTTCTTCTGCTACTTTAATCATATTATATGCAGCTCTGTCTTTGACACTTTTACTCGGATTATAAAATTCCAATTTCACAAAAACCTCTGCAGCATGATCAGGTACAATTTCATTTAACCTTACAATCGGTGTCTCACCAACTAATTCTGTCATATTTTGCACAACCTTCATGCGGGATACCAACCTTTCCAAAATAATATTAATAATTCCTAGTAATTTACTGTAAATAATACATTTATTCCTTATGAAAAACAACCTATTTGTATAATATGTTTTTTAATCTAATTTGGGAAATAAACAAACGAAGCATCTTTTTAAATTAAAAAGATGCTTCGTTTGTTTATTGAGTACTATTGTTGTTTAAATTGCGGTTCTTCTGATTGAATATATTGCAGTCGTGCATTTAGGTTATCAAGAACAGTTTGTTGTTGTGTAGTCATATTCTGGAACATTTGCTTTGCATTTTGATCTTGCGTTTCCAAAGCAAAGCCTTTTAGGCTTGCAAGAACACTTTCACAGTTTGCAATTGTTTGTTGCATTTGAGTACCTACTGTCATTCTCCATCACCTCCCTCTCTTATATTTTCCTATTTTGATTTTTATATTTGAACTTTTAACTGGAAAAAACTAAAAATATGGTTTCTTGATGTAGTTACTGATCATCAACAAGGTTATGATCAATCCCCTGTTTTCTGTCTTTGAAATTCTGATCCACATCAAGAAAACCTTTTTGATTTAAAGTTGCTAAAGTTACTTTATCCAAACTATCCATCGATATATTATAAGCTTTCAATTGATTTGTAAGCCATTCTAAATCCTTTTGTATATATTTAAGATTATGATTAATGATTTCCCCGTCCATAATGATAGGAATAGGCATAAATGTAGGGCTTGGGGACATATTTAAATCACTCGGACGAATCGGGCGATGATCAGCCATCGGTATAATGCTGATTTTGCCATTCTCTTCCATTAATGCAAGCACAATGTTTGATGGACTCATGTAACCTTTTTGCCTGAGATGTGCTAACAATTCATTAATAGTAAGTTTGACTTTGCGTAATCCTTGTTCCTCAATATCTCCATTCCTAATCAAAACGGTTGGTGTAGTTTTTAACATATTTTTAAATTTATTATTGTTTAATACTAAGATGGAAAAGGCAATATACACAATTGCAATAATAACCGCAAAATAAGCAGCTACGTCCAACCTATGTGAAACAATCGGCTCTGCTATAATTGTGCCTAAAACAAAAATAATTAATAAATCGAAACTAGTCATCTGAGCAAGGAACTTTTTTCCGGTAATCTGTAATAATATGTACCCCACTAACAAGATGACCACTGGCGCCCATAAATATTGAAAAATCACGATGTCATCACCTCACATTTATAGTATGGACCATTTTAATAAAATCATGAAAAAAGGATTCTTCACCACTTTCTCTTCCCTGCTAAACCAAATGTTTATTTCATTTTGCATCTGATTGCTGTCTGATTTAATCAAAAAAAGTGATGCCCCTATAATTGGAGCATCATTGTTTATTTAAAATAAATTGCTTTCGTTTGTTATAAAAATATGGTATGCCAATGTAAAAATATAACAACAGTCAATGAAACGGTTCCCGCTCCTACAAGCAGAACAGCTATTTGATATTGCAGTGCAACTAAAGGTGATGTTCCAGAAATAATTTGTCCCACCATCATACCTCCTGAAAGATTGATTTCGATAACACAACCTTCATCAGGACTGTCTAATGATTCAATAATCTTAATAAGATTGATTTACCACTGCCACTCTGCCCTACTATACATGTAACCTCCTTTTCTCTAATAGTAAGTTCTTTCATTTTAATTATTTCTTTAACCTTTATGCTATTAAGATGAATCATGGCTATCCTCCTATCCCAATCAGCTTATTGTTTTAAAATACCGTACCCTCATCTAATAAAAATATTCCTTTTATTTGATAAGCTAAAATTTTAGGGGTATTAATCAAAGAAATGCATTCTAGCGAGTATTAGTTGGATACCCCACAACCTCAATGGTATACCCTAGAAGGTATAAATGATTATATTAATTAACTATGGCCGTATATACTTATACCCATATATGTATATAACTAACCAATATGATTTAAAACGTTAATACACCTACACCTATATGTATACAACGTTAATACAGTATAAAAATAGGGTTTACATATTATATTTATTGTATAGTCTCCGGTCGTTCAGCGAAAACCGTTCCTTTCTGTTCGATATACTGTTTAAGTTGATAGTAATTAATTGCAAGTATTGGATGTTAAGCAAGGAGACATTCAAACTAAATTTTTTTCTTTGTACGTAGATATTTACCGTGGATCGTATCACCGTTATCTAAAGTCAGCACTCCTTATATTTTTTGCATAGGATTGTTTAAAAAGTGTTGCTATACGAACATCACCGCCTGCACTAAGGTATCTTTCCTCCCCTCTTTCAAGAAACATCTCCGAATGAAGATAAGCAGGCGTATCATCTATCTATAGTATCGTTTAATGTTTGCTATTCATCAAAGTACCCCCTTACAAAAAAAACGATAAAACATTGTTGTGATTATTCTCTTGGCCACTTAACAAACAACTTCACACGCCAAAAAAACAAGGCATAGTTCATATATGCCTTGTTTCATTACAAACTTTTTTTATTCGTCTATTTTTATTTCTTACAGGAACTACTTATTTCCACTCAACTAATTAATTTAGTTAAGTTATTGAATTCAAGTTCTTTAAACTTTTCCAGAACAATATTTTTATCATATCTCCATATCGCTTTTTCTAAAGTACAACGAACTGGAAGATCACATTTAATTTCAGCAAGTTGTCTCGATAAATGGAGCATATCCAGGTTTTCTTTCAATTTTGTTTGAATTCCTTTAGATAAATGATCTGTGTTTTCTAAGATATTTTCAATCGTACCATATTCCCTTAATAACTTTAATGCCGTTTTTTCTCCAATTCCCTTAACGCCAGGATAATTATCTGCCGTATCGCCCATTAATCCTTTTAAATCAATTATTTGTTTTGGTGTGATTCCCTTCTTGACATAAAAATTGGCATCATCAAACATTTCATAATTACCTTGACCTTTTCGCATGATTGCTACACTTATCTGCTCATCAATGAGCTGCAAAATATCGTGATCACCGGTTAGAATGATGACATGGTCATTTTTTGAATAATATTTTGCTAGTGTTCCAATGCAATCATCTGCTTCATAGTTTTCCAAACCGATATTCGGCATATTAAATGCCTCAACCACCTCTTTGACTAGTTCAAATTGAGGAATAAGTTCTTCAGGCGGTTCAGATCTGTTTGCTTTGTATCCACTATAAAGTTCTGTCCGAAAAGTTTTGCTCCCCATATCCCAGCAGCAAATTATATGTGTAGGATGAAATGTATCAACTGCATCTAAAAAATAACGAAAAAATTGATATACACCATTCGTGGGGATTCCATCCTTCGTTTTCATAAAGTTGCCGCGAAAGGATGTTGCAAAAAATCCGCGGAATAATAGTGCCATACCATCTACCAGTAAGATCTTGTTTTTCAATTTTGCACTTCCTTTTTACTTGTACTTATCAAGAATAATTGAAAGTTTAATCTGTTTATCCTGCAATAGATCCAAATCGATCGTATCTGACATTACAGAAAGATTATCCTCCACATAATTATCTATCGATGCTAAGATATGTTTTTTCATAGATTGTAAGATTTTTTCCCACTGGCCAAAATAGGCTGATTTCATTAAATCATTATTCGTGTTCATATATTCTCTTATCCATGGAGCTAATATGGAATAAATAGCTTCTTTCATTACTTCTTTTTCATTTTTTACAAAAAAGGCCTTTGCCCCTTTAAAACATGAAAGAGCTTTGTTAAATGGCTCAATATTTGCATCTTTAAAAGCTTGTGGATACTCTGGAGTTTGTATATCCGTATTTTCTAAGGCTGGTAACATAAAGTAACTGTCTATTTGGTTTACCTTGCTGTTTGTATCTTGGTAAACTTCTTTCTGTAATTCAAATAAATAAGCTTCTATTCTTAGCGACACAGCACGCAATTCCTGCAGAAGCTCATAGCCAGTATAATCGATTAGATTTACTAAACTTCGTTGCAATTGTTCCTTTGCTTTCTTACCTGATTCAGTTATTGTTGTAGGATTAAACATCTCTTTAAACATATCATGGAATCGAATAGACAAACGTTCATCTACATAATGTAATTGTTTATCAATCCTTTGCTCTATTCGGTTATTGTATAAAGAAGCATCGATATCTCCAATTGTATTTGTTAAACTTTCTTGCTTTTGTAATAGTGTCGCTCGATAGTCTTGTTTTTCCTGTTCGTTTAAATTTGCCGATTCTATATAATGAGTCAGCGTTTGATAGGACCTTTCAATATCAAAAAGAGCTGATTCCATTGATAGTTGAGCTAAATCATTATGAATAAACTGATAAAAAGCTTTTTCAAAATTATCCATTTTGCTATTTAAGACTTGTTTGTTTCGTTTGTTTTCAAGTGTTTGTTTACTTGAGACAGGGAAAATCTTTGGAAAACGGATGCCTAATTGTAATAATTGGTCTTCTACATATTGCATTACAAGTTTAAGATCAGCGTCGCTTTCAGCTAAGTCTGCTGCATTTATAATAAAAAACATTTTATCTAGTTGAAAGGACTCCTTTACTCTGCCTAACTGCAATAAAAAATCTTTATCTGCACGTGATAAAGCGTGATTATAGTAAGTAACATATAAAATAGCATCAGCATATTTAATATAATCAAATGCTACATTTGTATGACGGGCATTAACTGAATCAGCACCTGGTGTATCTACTAAGGTTATTCCTTGACGTGTAAGAGAACAGTCATAATAAAGATCAACGGATTCCATATAACATGCTTTTGTTTCATTCGTCACAAAAGACGCAAAGTCTTTTAAAGAAATCGTTACTTTTTCGCCTATTTTATTCTTAACTTCTTCATAACCTTCTATCATTGCTTGTAAATAAGCCTGATATAATTTATTTAGATCTGCATTTTTATGCAAATTATTTCTTTGCACCCAATTTAATAATTCAAAAAAAGTAGTGCTTTCGGGTGAGAATTGTTTAACAAGTGAGATTAAATCATTTACTAATGTCGCTTCATCTTTTAAATGGATGACTACCGTTCCATGTGTATATTCCCCCGTAACTGGTTTAATACGATTGATAACGGCAGTTGTAGGATTTGGAGATGACGGTAACAATCCTTCACCAAGCAAAGCATTGGCAAAAGATGATTTCCCGGCACTAAATGCTCCAAAAAGAGCAATGGTCAACGTCCGGTTATCTAAACGGTGTTGCTTATCCTTCAAATCATCCACAATAGATTGAAAGCCTGGTAATGATTCTACGGTTTGAATCGCTTGATTAACAGCGCCTGAGACATCTTCAATAGAGCGTTCCTTCACTCGCTTTGGAGTAATAGTTTCTTCTTTAAGCTCTTCCGATAGACCTTTGGATTGTTCTTTTACATTAGGAACTGGATTTTCTGCTTGTTTGATAGGCTTATTACGAACGTCTATACAATCTTGCATACTTTTCCATGCCAGTTCACTTACATCCGGGTGATGAAGTTGATTATCTATTCGTTTCGTTTGTTCATCAAGGACTTCTTGGTAATGGTTTAATTCTTCTTGTTGATGCGATGACATTTCTAAAGCTTTGCGCTGCTTTTCTAACTCTTTCACTTTTTCTTGTATCTCTTCGTTTACACTTTGTGTCATCATGTCTAATAATATGCGCGCTTGACTTTTAAATTTATTCTTAATGTCCGCACTAACCTCTTTTGTATAATTTAATACATAATCAGCATTTACTTTAGCGCCTGTTTTGATTATTTTTAAGAGAGCTTCGGAGGTATACTCAATTTTTAATTGCTCAGTTTTATTTATTATTTCAGGATCAGAAATATTATTTTCTTTTAGGATTTTAATGAATTTATCCCGCAATTTCCATTGTATATTTGCTTCGATATTTTTTTTCAAGGGTTCTAAAAAATCGATCATTCGTTTCTCTTTTTCTTTGGCTATCTTCTTCTTCGTGCTAAATAAGCCAAGTTTAAAATCACTTTGCTGTGAATCAAGAAACAATGCTGCTTTGTCGCGTAAATCTGATGGCATTATATAAGCATTGTTCAATGTTGTTTGCAAGTCCCTTTGAAATATTTGTTCTAACTCTTGTGACTTGCTTTCAATCGACTTTATTTGAGCTTTAATGGATTCCAGTTTCGTTTTGTCGTCACTGGAAAATCCCCCCTCAAAACTTGCTGTTAGTTCATCAAATCTTTGCTTCAAAAATGTTTTATGGTTAGCTATTATCTGCTTCAGGGAACCCCATAAACGATTTGATGTCCTACCTCCTGTATGAAATAACGTAAAGATTTTTTCTTTCATTGATTCAAATTGATTATATTTATGAGCGGTGTCCATTAAAGAAGTAAAATAAATTCCCTTTGGCAAAATATTCCATTGTTGGAATGTATTTTTCACTCGTGTTTCAAATTCCTTAAAAGACAGTTCCATTTCATCATGCTTATCAACCTGATTAATCATAATGTAAAAAGGAATCCCCATATCTTGTATGTTTTTTAAAAAATAGAGATTAACTTCCGATTGAACATGATTATAATCCATAACGTAAAACAGAGCATCTACCAGATGAAGAGAAGACTCTGTTATCAAGCGATCTGCATCATCTGCTGCATCAATGCCTGGTGTATCCACGATGGCACAACGATTAGGCAGTAGATTTTCAGAAGTGCTTAATTCAATACGTTTAATCGTATCTTTGTCTTTGCCATATTCCTTTATCATATCAATATCATAAGGCTCTTTATATTCTACTGGGGCTTCTCGATGGAAAAAGACACGTGCCACACCTTTACCTGATGTAATTTTAATGATATTCGCACTTGTAGGTATCGGGCTTTTAGGCAATATATCCTTTTGTAATAAGGCGTTAATCATCGAAGACTTTCCAGCAGAAAAGTGACCAGCAAAACTGATCACGAATTCGTTCTTCTTTTGTTTTTGATATAAATCAACAATTTTATTTGCATTTATATTATCGTCATTATCGCGAAACATTTTATGATATGCTACCAAATGATTAAGCGTAATTTCCTGATGATCCGTCCTCGATATTGTCAAAGCATACAATCCCCTTCTTGTTTAACAATCAATAATCCCATTATACGAAAATTAATAGGCTATTACTACCCTATTTACCTGTTTAATTCTCTTCATCCATCGTTGCTATTAATTTATTCGAAATAAATCGAATAATATCTCCTCGGCTAACTACTCCTACAACTATATTGTTAGCATCTACTACAGGAATCTTTTTAAAATGGCATTTCGAGAAAATGCGTAAGGCTTCCTCAAATTTTTCATCAGGGGATACGGTATAAATGTCCTTTTGACGCATCATTTTCTTAACGGAGTGCTCCATTGAATATTTCAATTTATGTGTTAAATCCTCTTTTTCACTTACAAGAACTACTGTAAACATATCATACACTGTTCTTCCTTTAGGCTGCAGGTAGCGAATAACGTCTCCGTCACTAATAACCCCAAGTAACGTATTCTCTTCTGAAACAACCGGAACTCCTCCAATGTTATGCTTTACAAGAATTTCTAGTAAATCTTTAACGCTTGTATCTTCACGAACGCTTATAACATCCTTGATCATAAAATCTTTTATTTTCATATTTCCACCTTCTTGTTAATTAATGGTAAATATACAAAAACCAACCATATAAAATGGTTGGCATGATTTAAAGTGATGTCATTGTACGATACTTTCCACCAAAAAACAACGTCGGATTTTTTTCACTCATGGTAAGACCAGTAACCTCTGCTATAAATATCATATGATCTCCCGCCTTTGTTGTTTCCTTCACATGACAAGATAATGTAGCAATCGAATCTTTGATAACGGGTATATCATCTAATCGTATAAATGGAATTTCTCTATCTTTTTCTTTCTGCTTAGCAAAGATCATAGAAATATCTTTTTGTTCTTCTGCAAGAATACTTACCCCAAACTTTTTGGTTTCTTGTAATTTATTATACATACTCGCCTTCTCATCGATTGAAATAGCTATTAATTTGGGATCTAAGGATACAGACATAAATGCATTAACAGTCATTCCCAAAATTTCGCCACCGTAATCAATGGAAACGATAGTTATCCCCGTTGCAAACTTTCCCATTGCGTCACGAAAAAGTCGATCGTCCATAGTAGTTTCCTCTCTTTCCATGTATATAAATTATATAAATACAATTCCTATATAGCCTATCATTTATATCGGTTAATTGGAAAAATGATGCTTATCTTTCTAATTTACATAATAAGCTTATAATCAAGTAAAAACATAAGTTTAAAGTAAAAGTCATCGTATTGGATAACGATGACTTTTTATGTCTTCTTTCTATCTATACCGGATATACTCCATGCTTCCTTTCTGTAAAGAGAACATTTTTCGTTTCATATATGCGATAACGTTTAATTAATTCATCTCGTAATTTCTCAGGTGCAACCACTGCATCAATCACCATTTCAGAAGCTAAGCGATAGACATCAATATCATCTTTATATTCATCCTGTTTTTCTTTAACAAATGCCGGACGTTCTTCCTCTGGTAATTCAGAGATTTTATTGGCATACACTGCGTTTACAGCAGCTTCGGGACCCATCACAGCAATTTGTGCTGTAGGTAGTGCTAAACAGCAATCTGGTTCGAAAGCTGGTCCTGCCATGGCATATAGTCCTGCACCATATGCCTTTCGAATGATAACCGATATTTTAGGCACTGTCGCTTCACTCATTGCTGCCAGCATTTTAGCCCCATGACGAATAATGCCTGCTTGCTCTACTTTCGTACCGATCATAAATCCGGGCACATCTACTAAAAATAATAAAGGAATATGAAACGCATCACACAACTGAATAAACTTTGCAGCTTTATCAGCGGAATCAGGAAATAAAACCCCGCCTTTCATCCGAGGCTGATTCGCAATAATTCCAATCGTTTGACCATTCATACGAGCAAGTCCTGTAATTAACTCAGGTGCAAATTTCTTTTTAATCTCACAAAAGGAATCATGGTCAATAATGCGATCAATAAACTCCTTCATATTAAATGGTGCATTTTGATTTTCCGGAATTAAGTCTTGAATTGTTTTCTCAAAAGGCTTTATTTCTTTCGCTTCTACTGATGCTGGCTTTTGTCTGAAGTTAGGTGGAAAGTAGCTCAGGTATTTACGTGCATATTCAATTGCCTTTTCTTCCGTTTTTACTAATACATCACCACATCCAGATACGGAGCAATGCATTTTGGCGCCACCCATTTCTTCTAAACTTACTTTTTCACCAATTACTTTTTCAGCCATTCGAGGTGAACCTAAGTACATAGACGCATTTCCATCAACCATTATAACAATATCACAAAAAGCTGGAATGTAAGCACCACCAGCAGCCGATGGCCCAAACAATAGACAAACTTGCGGTACGCGACCTGATAATTTAATTTGATTATGAAAAATTCGACCTGCTCCTCGACGGCCCGGAAACATTTCAATTTGATCTGTAATTCTTGCACCGGCCGAGTCTACTAAATATAACATTGGTATTTCTAACTTTTTAGCTGTTTCTTGAATACGAATAATTTTTTCTACTGTTCGTTTTCCCCATGAACCTGCTTTCACAGTAGAATCATTTGCCATGACGCATACAGATTGTCCATTTATTTGACCTATGCCTGTGACTACCCCGTCCGATGGCAGATTATCATCTATACAATTTGCAAAAAAGGCATCTTCTACATCTAAACCTTTATCAAATAAAAGTTCTAGTCTTTTTCGAACAAAAAGTTTTCCTTTTTCTTCATTTTTTTGATGGTATTTTTCTTTTCCGCCTTTTTCTATTTTCTTAATTTTATCTTGTAATTCTTCAACATACGACATAATGAGCCCTCCCGCTTATTTGTCTGAATACCCGAGTTTTCTTTTAGTACAGCTTCTAGCATATAAACGTAAATTTACTATTGTTTTCATTTTCATATGCTAATTTAAATGTATTTTTAAAGTCTCATATCATAGATTTGTCAATATGCTTTTTACTATTTCATTCTATTATAGCAATAAGATCCCCTTCATTAACAAAGTCGCCTTCAGATACCTTTAATTCCTTGACTGTTCCTTTCTCCTCTGCAGGTATCGGAATTTCCATTTTCATAGATTCTAAAATAACAATGTCTTGATCTTCTTCAACCTCTTCACCAACACTTACTGTAATTTTCCAAACACTTCCCGCCATACTTGCTTTTATTTCTTGCATTCTAATTCCTCCCAATTAATTTTTCACTGCAGGTAAATAATATTTATCAACAAAGGAAGTTGTTGTATTCCCCGCTTTATATTGTTTGCTTCCGACAATTTTTATTAACATTGGTATATTCGTTTTTATTCCGTCAACACAATATGCTTGAAGTGCATCCTCGATTAAAAAAATCGCTTCATTTCTTGTTTTTCCTTTAACAATTAATTTTGCAATCATAGGATCATAAAATGGAGTAACATCATAATTATTAGTTACAGATGTTTCGTTTCGAATGTTTTCACCAAGTGGTATAGTAAATGTATCAATATGTCCTGGAGAAGGGAAAAATGTTACAGGGTCCTCAGCATAGATACGTGCTTCAATCGCATGGCCTTTCATTTCTAGCGCATCCTGATTGATATTTAATTTTCTTCCGTTAGCAATGCTAATTTGTTGTTCCACAATATCCAGCCCCGTTATTTCCTCGGTAACAGGGTGTTCTACTTGAATTCTTGTATTCATTTCCAGAAAATAAAACTCTTCCTGCTCATCAACTAAAAACTCTATTGTACCTGCATTACGATATGAAAGAGCTTTTGCCGCGTTAACTGCAGCTTCTCCCATTGCAGCTCGTGTTTTTTGAGAAATAAAAGGGGAAGGTGCCTCTTCAATTACTTTTTGATTACGGCGCTGAATCGAACATTCTCGTTCAAATAAGTGAACAACATTACCAAATTGATCAGCTAAAACTTGCATTTCTATATGTCTCGTATTTTCAAGTTTCTTTTCTAAAAACATTGCTCCATCTCCAAAGAACATTTGAGCTCGTTTAGAGTTGCTTTCAAAAGCTTTTCCTAACTCTTCATCAGAATAAACAACCTGCATTCCGATTCCTCCGCCTCCAGAAGAGGCTTTTAACATAATGGGATAGCCAATTTTTTGCGCAGCCTGTATTGCTTCCTCTTCGGTCGCAACAGCTTCATCCGTTCCAGGAATCACGGGAATACCGGCTTCTTGCATCGCTTTTCTAGAAGCTATTTTACTTCCCATCATTTCAATAACATTGCTTGAAGGTCCAATAAAAATCAGTCCTTCTGTAAAACACTTTTTTGCAAACGTTGCGTTTTCACTTAAAAATCCATAACCTGGATGTACTGCATCTACTTCAGCTTTTTTAGCTACTTCGATTATTTTATCCGCATTTAAATAACTTTCATTCACGCGGGAAGGACCGAGCAAATAATTTTCATCAGCCATCGAAACAAACGGAGCATACTGATCTGCCTCTGAATATACTGCAACAGTTCGGAGTTTTAATTTCTTACATGTACGAATGATACGTGATGCAATTTCTCCCCGATTTGCGATTAATATCTTTTCAATCATATACTCACTCCTTGGATTTATAGGTGTGCGTAATATCTTTCTGGAAATATAGTGGTTTATAAACCTAATTGTCTAGCTATTACTAATCGCTGAATTTCTGACGTTCCTTCTCCTATTTCCAAAAGCTTGGCGTCCCGCAGGTACCTTTCAACCTCATATTCGCGCATGTAACCATAGCCCCCGTGGATTTGTATAGCTTGATTGGCAGCTCGAAAAGCTGTTTCTGTTGCATATAATTTAGCGTAGGCGGATTCTTTAGAAAAAGGTTTATTATTATCTTTTAACCAAGAGGCTTTATAAACCATATTTCTTGCAAGTTCTACTTCCATTGCCATATCTGCTAATTTAAACTGAATCGCTTGAAAACTGGAAATAGGTTTACCAAACTGTTTACGTTCCTTCGCATAGGTAAGCGCTTTATCTAATGAGGCCTGAGCTATCCCTAGACCAAGAGCAGCAATGGAAATTCTACCGCCATCTAATGTATACAGAAATTGCTTGAATCCCTTTTGAGGATCACCTAAAAGATTTTCCTTCGGTACACATACATTCTCTAATACAACTTCCGCAGTATCTGAGCCACGAACTCCCATTTTGTCATAATTACCTTTTATTGTTATTCCTTTTGTATCTGTCGGTACAATTATTGCGGAAATAATGTTTTTTCCATTTTCGTTTTTACCAGTTACAGCAGTAACAATTATTGTTTTTGCAAAGCTTGCATTGGTAATAAAACACTTCTCCCCATTAATGATATAATGATCTCCATCCTCTATTGCTGTTGTTTTTGTTCCACCTGCATCCGAACCTGCATTCGGTTCTGTCAATCCAAATGATCCTAAAGCAGTTCCTTCTGCTAAAGGGGTTAAGAATTTTTCTTTTTGCTCTTCCGTTCCGAAATAGTAGATAGGACTTGCTCCTAATGAGACAGCTGCAGCATAACTCAACCCTGTGCTGCCACATACTCTGCCAATCTCTTCAACAGCAATCGCATACGATACTGTATCACCGCTGGAGCCACCATACTTTTCGGGAAAAGGAATTCCCATTAGTCCTAACTCACCCATCTGTTTAAATATATCTTCTGGGAATTTAGCTTCTATGTCCGTTTCAATTGCTCTAGGTTTTATTACGTCTTCTGCAAAATCTCGCACCATTTTTTGGATCATTCGTTGTTCTTTCGTAAGTTCAAAATTCATCGTAATCCTCCTATAATTGATGGATACGCTTACTTATTAACTTTCTTTATCAAATGTTTCTATGTATACTACTAATTATTATACGTCAAATGCTATGATTTTTCTATTTTTCTATTGTAAAGCAACCCTTTCGTAATAAAAACAGGCAACTACACTAATGGCTGCCTGTTTTATACCGATTATTATTCAGTTGATTGTTCAAATGCTTTTTCATACGCTGCCTTTTTCCATACATTAAATACTTCTCCGTGATTATCCGAATCAATGATAAATGATCCATTACTATAACGGTCACTTGCAGGTAGTTTTATTGGAGTTACGGAATGTATCTCATCCGCCTTCGTTTGGAAACATACCGTTTCATTATCATTTAATATAAAGAAACCGGTAATGCGGTGCGGTTTGTTCTTTAATTCTCTCAGCATCATCGAACCACGCTTAGCACGGCTTGACATCGTAAATTCGCTTAATCGCATTCGTTTACAAGCTCCACGCTGTGTCATCACAACTAAAGAAGGTTCCGCTAAATCATCAAAAA
This sequence comes from Virgibacillus alimentarius, assembly GCF_017874635.1. Lineage (NCBI taxonomy): Bacteria > Bacillati > Bacillota > Bacilli > Caryophanales > Bacillaceae > Virgibacillus > Virgibacillus alimentarius. The sequence continues at coordinate 233,655 of NZ_JAGIKX010000001.1, read as the reverse complement.
CCTGTCCATTTACAGCATATTCATTTTCTTTCAACTGGATAGCCTTTACACCTCTTGCCCGCTGTCCGACAACAGAAACCTCTGATTCATGGAACCATAGGCCATATCCTTTATTGGAAGCAATAAAAACATCTGAATGTCCTGTTGTATGAAAAACATTTACTAGCTCATCATCTTCTTTTAGATTGATAGCGATTAGTGTTTTTGAATATCGCTGTGCATCATATAATTTTAATTCACTTCGCTTAATCATGCCTTCTTTTGTGAAAAATAGAAGGTAGTTTTCATCCTTAAATTGACGAACTGGAATACATTGAATGATAAACTCATCTTTTTCTATTGCAGCGATATTTGAAATATGCTGTCCAATATCCTTCCAGCGAATATCCGGAAGCTCATGTACCGGGATGCATAAATACTTCCCCTTATTTGTAAATAAGAGGACCTTATCAGTTGTATTTAATTCAATTAAACGCACCAAATGATCATCATCTTTCATTGCCAAATCTTCCCCATTCGATGCTGCATATGAACGCAGACTTGTTCGTTTTACATAACCTTCTTTCGTTATAGATACAAGTACATCCTCGCTAGCAACGGTTACATCAATATTAATCATCAATTCTTCTATCTGATTTTCTATCGCAGTACGTCTTTTATCACTATAGGTCTTTTTAATCTGTCTTAATTCTTTTTTTATTTTTTGATAAAGCTTTTTTTCGCTTCCTAGAATTGCTTCTAATTCATTTATTCTCTTTTTTAATTCATCAGCCTCTTGCCTAAGTGCTGAAACATCCGTGTTTGTTAAACGATATAGCTGCAGCATAACAATTGCTTCCGCTTGCTGCTCACTAAAGTCATATTTATCGATTATACGCCGTTTTGCATCTTGCTTATTTTTAGATGCTCGAATGGTAGCGATTAATTCATCTAAAATGGAAATCGCTTTGATTAGCCCCTCTACAATATGCGAACGTTCCCTTGCTTTTGTTAAATCGTAAGTTGTTTGTCTTGTTACAACTTCTTTTTGATGTGCGATATAAGCATCGAGAATTTGAGGCAAAGATAATAATTTAGGAGTCTTATCTTGAATTGCCACCATATTTAAATGATAGACAACTTGTAAGTCAGTATTTTTATACAAATAATGTAAGATACCTTTACTATTCGCATCTTTTTTCAATTCAATAACGATTCTTAGCCCCGACCGGTCCGTTTCATCACGTACTTCAGCTATCCCTTCGACTTTTCTATCTATGCGTAACTCGTCTATTTTCTTCACCATATTGCTTTTGTTTACATCATATGGAATTTCATCAATCACAATTTGCTGACGGTTCCCGCGTAAATTTTCTATAGCTGTTTTACCACGAACAACGATTTTACCTTTCCCAGTCTCATAAGCCTTTTTTATTCCGTCTACTCCTTGAATGATTCCGCCTGTTGGAAAATCAGGGCCTTTTAAAACTTTCATCACGTCTTCTACTCTTGCAGCTGGTTTATCAATTTTCATAATAACCGCATCAATGACTTCAGACAGATTATGCGGAGGAATATCTGTTGCATAGCCAGCAGATATTCCTGTAGATCCATTCACTAGCAAATTAGGAAATTTGGCTGGCAATACTACAGGCTCTGTAATGGTATCGTCAAAATTGGGTATGAAATCTACCGTTTCTTTATCAATATCTCTCAATAACTCAGAAGCAATACTTGATAGTCTTGCTTCTGTATATCGCATGGCAGCGGGAGGATCACCGTCTATACTCCCATTATTTCCATGCATTTGTACCAAGACATTGCGTACTTTCCAGTCTTGACTTAAGCGAACCATTGCGTCATATACAGAAGTATCTCCATGAGGGTGGTAATTTCCAATTACAGTACCGACCGTTTTTGCTGCTTTACGAAAATTTTTATCATGCGTATTTCGATCTTCATACATTGCATATAATATTCTTCGCTGTACGGGTTTTAATCCATCCCTCGCATCAGGCAAAGCACGATCCTGGATAATATATTTACTATATCTTCCAAATCTGTCACCAATTACTTCTTCTAGTGGAAGATCTAAAAATGTTTCTGGGTTTTGCAAACTAACCCCCCCTTATTACATATGAATTTTATCATTATCTAAAATATTAGCGTCCTCACTCATACCAAATTCAACATTATTTTCAATCCATTTTCTTCTTGGCGACACTTTATCACCCATTAAAGTAGTAACCCGTCTTTCAGCTCTGGCGAGATCATCAATAGTGACGCGTACAAAGGTACGTGTTTCAGGATTCATTGTTGTTTCCCATAATTGCTCAGCATTCATTTCACCGAGCCCTTTGTAACGTTGCACCATATAGCCAGTTTTGAGGGTTTTAATTGCCTCTTGTAATTCTTCCTCATTCCAAGCATAAATGATTTGCTCTTTTTTTCCTTTTCCCTTAGAAATCTTATAAAGAGGTGGTAATGCAATATAAATTTTCCCTGCTTCAACTAATTGTCGCATATAGCGATAGAAAAAGGTAAGCAGTAATACTTGGATATGTGCACCATCAGTATCGGCATCCGTCATGATGATTACTTTATCGTATTGGACATCTTCTAAATCAAAGTCTCCCCCAACGCCAGCACCAATTGTATGAATAATTGTAGAAATTTCTTCATTTTTCATAACATCTTCTAATTTGGCCTTTTCAGTGTTGATAACTTTTCCTCTTAAAGGCAATACAGCTTGAAACTTTCGGTCTCTTCCTTGTTTTGCTGAGCCACCTGCAGAGTCTCCCTCCACAAGATATAATTCATTTCGTTTTGGATTTTTTGATTGTGCTGGTGTCAATTTTCCACTTAACATCGCATCTTTTCTTCTTTTTTTCTTACCTGACCTTGCGTCCTCTCGAGCCTTCCTTGCTGCTTCGCGGGCTTCTTTTGCTTTTATGGATTTACGAATTAATAAGCTAGCAGTATCAGGGTTTTCCTCCAAGAAATAGGATAACTGTTCAGAAACGACTGCGTCAACTGCAATACGTGCTTCTGATGTCCCCAGTTTTCCTTTTGTCTGGCCTTCAAATTGCAGTTTTCCTTCAGGAATGCGTACGGAAATAATAGCGGTAAGTCCTTCCCGAATATCTGTACCTTCTAAATTTTTATCCTTGCCTTTTAATATAGCCATTTTCCTTGCATAGTCATTAAATGTTCTTGTTATTGCTGCTCTCGCCCCCATTTCATGTGTCCCGCCATCTTTCGTTCGTACATGGTTTACAAATGATAGCATATTTTCAGCATAACCATCATTAAATTGGAAAGCGAAGTCAATTTCAATCTCCTGATTTTCTCCATCAAAAGATACGACATCATGTAATATATCCTTTTCTTCATTCAAATAATGAACAAATGATTTCAAACCATCAGGGAACTGATATTCTTCCTTTATTTGATACCTATTATCAATCAATTCTATTTTTAAACCTTTTAATAAATAAGCAGCCTCTCTTAATCGTTCAGATAATGTTTCAAAATCATATACGACACTAGAAAAAATTTTTGTATCTGGCTTAAAGTGAATAATGGTTCCTTTTTTTCTTGTTTTTTCCTTTCTTTCCAATGATCCTACCGGTTGACCACCATTTTCAAAGCGCTGATGGTATTTATATCCTTCACGAAAAATAGTGATTTCTAACCATTCCGATAGTGCGTTTACAACAGAAGCTCCAACACCGTGTAGACCACCACTTGTTTTATAGCCTCCTTGGCCAAACTTTCCTCCAGCATGAAGTACAGTAAGAATAACTTCGGCTGTAGGTTTTCCAGTACTATGCATACCGGTTGGTATACCTCTGCCATTATCTTCTACAGAAATGCTATTATCTTTATGTATGGTTACTTTTATCTTTTCACCATAACCGGCTAATGCTTCATCAACGGCATTATCGACAATTTCAAATACTAAGTGATGCAAGCCGCGGATATCGGTACTACCTATATACATAGCAGGTCTTTTTCTAACTGCATCAAGACCTTCTAATACTTGAATAGAATCGTCTGTATAGTGCATTGATTGTTTAACCAATCAATCGTCAACTCCCTTCTATACGATTCGAACTACTACTAATAATGATAGAACAAACGTTTGTTATTGTAAATTATTATTTTTCATTTTCTGTACGCATACTAATTTATTACTTAAAACGTGGTAAATAGTATACTACAATTAAATATCGCTTGTATAGCGGTTTAGAATATGCGAGCTTTGGATTATTTATTTCCTATATTATTCATCCATATAAAAAGGATGACTCTTTGTGTCATCCTTTTTCAGCATTACTTTTTCACTAAAACTGCGTGTGCTACTTTAATACATAAATCCATCATCACGGTGAAATCATGTTCTTTTAAATACTGGTATGCTTCTTCATTTACAACACCTTGCTGAGCCCAAAAGACACGACAATTTGTTTGTACTGCCTCTTTTGCAATGGATGGCAGATGTTCAGATCGTCTGAATACATTAATAATATCTATATTTTCTTTAACATCCAACAAGGATGCATATGCTTTTTCACCTAATACTTCATCAACCTTGGGATTTACCGGAATTATTTTATAGCCATTATCTTGCATAGCCTTCGATATTTGATAAGAAGTTCTTTCCGGATTATTTGATAAACCTACTACAGCTATCGTCGTCGCTTCTTCCAAAATGGATTTCACCTGTTCATTCTCTGGATTTTTCCAAGACATTTCTTTCAGCCCCTTTACTTAAGTAAATTATTATTTTTCAAAAATTGCTCTGCAACTTTTTTTGGTGCTCTATCCTCATAGTCAACCTGATAGTTCATCTTACGCATCTCATCATCTGTGATTTTTCCACCAAGCTGGTTTAAAATCATCTCTAATTCAGGATATTTATCGAGCGTTTCCTTCCTAAGCAATGGTGCTCCTTGATACGGAGGAAATAAATTTTTCGGATCAGAAAGAATCTTTAAGTTTAACTCTTCCATATAGCTGTCTGTTGCATATCCATCGATAATATCCACTTCATTTTTCTCTAATGCTTCTTGACGGATTCCAGGTTCCATTGTTTTTATATTCTTCAGATCAAGATTATAAAGATCCTGCATTCCCTTATAACCATCATACCGATCTTTAAATTCCAATGTGAAACCTGCTGTCAACTGATGTTCGAATTTTTTAAGGTCATTGATATTTTCTAGATGATATTTTTTTGCTACTTCTGCAGTTGTTGCAACTGTATACGTATTATTATATTCCATCGGTTCTAAAAACACCATGTTATACTCTTTTTCCAATCCTTTTTTCGCCTGTTTATAAACCTCTTCAGCATCATTGCTGGACGTTTTGTCATTTAATAAAGAGACAATTGCAGTCCCGGTAAATTCGGGATATATATCAATACTCCCTTGTTTTAATGCACTAAAATTAAAGTCTGTTTTCCCTAACCCTGGTTTGAGCTCTACTCTTAAATCGGTTTCTTGTTCTATTAATAACTTATACATATTGATTAAAATCGTAGGCTCAGCACCTAACTTACCCCCAATTACTAAATCCGCTTGTTTTCCTTTATTGAACATAAACGGAAGGGTAACAACAAGTATAGCAATCATTAGCATCGAAACTAATGATTTAAATCCAGTACGTTTCGATATATATTCAAAACCTCGTAAAATTAAATCTAAAACGATAGCTAATAATGCTGCTGGGATTGCCCCAAGCAAAATTAAGTTGATATCTGCGCCACGGTCCAAACCGAGTAAAATTAATTCTCCGAGACCTCCTGCCCCAATCAAAGCAGCGATTGTTGTGGTCCCAACGATTAAAACCATTGAAGTCCGAATTCCTGCCATAATGACCGGCATAGCTAATGGCAATTCAATTTTTGTAAGCCTTTTTAAAGAATTCATTCCCATGCCTGTAGCCGCTTCTTTTAAAGATGGATTAACTTCATTAATTCCAGTATAGGTATTTCTTAAAATCGGTAAAAGCCCATAAGCCGTGAGTGCAATAATGGCCGGGGGTGTTCCTATTCCAAAAAAAGGAATAAGAAAAGCCAGAACAGCTAAACTCGGAATTGTTTGCATAATAGCTGACATTCCTATTATTGGTTCCGCTACTTTCTTATATCTTGTTAAAATAAGTGCCAGCGGAACAGCTATAACAATTGCAATAATTAAGGAAAGAAGCGAGATTTGTAAATGCTCCCATAGTGCTTCAAGCAATACATCCTGTCTTTTTTGAAAAACGGAAAGAAACTCATTCATACATAGTTTCCTCGTTATTAGCCTTCGTTTGACGCTTTAAAAAGTCAACAATCGATTTATAATTTAAGACTCCAACGAGTCTTTGCTTTTTTAATACAGGAAGTAATTGCTGGTCGTTCTCTTGTAACATTTCAGTTGCTTTATATAAAGGCACATCATGATTAATTGTTTTAAGTTGAATAGACCTTCCATTATCAATAGCACCTGCATACCTATTTTGGCCGTCTTTTAAAATAAACTTTCCAGCTGTTGGAAAAACGTTTTCAGCTTTTTTGACGGATATAACATGGTCCCCGCTTTGGTTGGCTACCATTTCTACAGATGTTTGCCATGGTGATTTTCTTTCACCAATAAAATCTTTAACAAACTGATCTTTCGGATGCATCATTAAACGTGGCGGTGTATCATATTGTACAATTTTTCCTTTTTTCATTAAACAAACTCGATCCCCTAGTGCTATTGCTTCATCCATATCATGTGTCACAAAGACGATGGTCTTTTTTATTTCTCTTTGTAGTTTTCGTATATCTTTTTGTAGTTGTTCCCTGCTAATCGGATCCAGTGCACTAAATGGCTCATCCATTAAAATAATATCCGGATCTGCAGCTAAAGCACGCACCACTCCTATTCGTTGTTGTTGTCCTCCAGAGAGCTCACTTGGCATTCTTTTTCGAAAAGTACTAGGTTCCAGCCCTACCATGGATAATAGATCATGCGTACGTTTCCTTATCGTTTCACGGTTCCACTTTTTCATTTCTGGTACAATTGATATATTTTCTTCAATCGTCAGATGTGGAAATAATGCAATTTCTTGTAATACATACCCTATATTCCAACGTAATTCATGAATATTGTATTTATTAATTTCAGTACCATTTATGTATATTGCTCCTTCTGTAGGTTCTATTAATCGATTCAACATTTTTAATACTGTCGTTTTGCCACAGCCACTTGGTCCAATAAGAGTTACTAATTCTCCCTCATTGATTGTTATAGAGTAATCAGATACTGCTAGCGTACCATCATTATACATCTTTTTCACATTGTCAAATTCAATCATTTCATTTCGTCCTTTGTTGTTTAGAGGTATTTTTTAGTGTTTTATTCATTACCCGAGATTCGTCAACATGAAACAGTTATAAATAATAAAGTTTCCCATTGATTTAAGGTTCTTTCCTTTCATACTTCGTGGTAAAATACATATAGGTGATTCAATTAATAGAGAATAGAGATCGGTTTATTAATTTACGAAAGTGGGAATAAGTATGAATTACGTAATATTTGCAATTTTGGCTTATATAATAGGTTCTATCCCTTCAGCGTTAATTGTTGGAAAGTTAGGCTATAAAATGGATATTAGAGAACATGGAAGTGGAAATCTCGGTGCAACGAACACATTTCGCGTCTTAGGTATAAAGGCCGGTGCAATTGTCATGCTGGCTGATATATTAAAGGGAACATTTGCAACATTGCTTCCAGCAATAACAGTATTTAATGCTGATGTTTATCCCCTTGTAATTGGGCTTTTTGCAGTCTTAGGTCATACATATCCTTTATTTGCCAAATTTAAAGGTGGTAAGGCAGTTGCTACTTCAGGTGGTATTATTTTAGGTGTTAGTCCTTTATTGTTTATTGTTATGGTAGTAACTTTTATTCTTACGTTATATTTATCCAAATATGTTTCTCTTTCCTCCATGGTTACTGGAATTGTATCTATTATTGCTTCTGTTCTTCTAAAAGATATTGGTCTTATTATTGTGGTTTCTGTCTTAACTATTTTTGTGTTTTATCGACATTCCGATAACATTAAACGAATCAAAAATAAAACCGAACCAAAAATCACCTGGATGTAGCAATTTTGTCAAAAGCCAGTAATTGAATAATAAGCGGCTCTTAAGTATACTTAAAATAGGATTCCTACTATTGGAAACAACGTGCATCTATTATAACGCGTTACTGCTGTAAAATAAATAAATCAAGAAAGGCTTCGAATTATGAAATACATTTTTATCGGACTAATCAAATTTTACAGAAAGGCAATTAGTCCTTTTAAACCTCCTTCATGCAGGTTTTTTCCAACATGCTCTGAATACGGTTTGGAAGCTATAAGACGATTTGGAGCTTTTAAAGGCGGATATTTAACAGTAAAACGAATTCTTAAGTGTCATCCATTTCACCCTGGCGGAATCGATTTAGTACCTGAAAAAGAGGGAAAAAAAGACAACTAATGAATTGCAAAAGGAGCTGGTTTTGTGAAATTACATGTAAGTGAAGAAGCAGCTACATGGTATAAAAATGAACTGGATATTGAAGAATCTGCGCAAATCCGATTCTATGTAAGATACGGCGGCGTGGGTGGAAACATTCCCGGTTTTTCATTGGCACTTAAACACGATATACCCAATGAAGCAGATGCTCTTACGAAAAAAGAGGATATAACGTTTTTTATTGAATCAAAGGATGAGTGGTATTTTGAGGGAAAAGATTTGAACATTACATTAAATAAAGATACAGGTGAACCTGAATTTACTTATGCATAAGAAAAGGTGAGATCAGATTACGTTTAAAGGCGTTTTAATCAAAACGCCTTTATATTTATAAATTAAATTTATTAATATGATCCCATTTATTTTCACTCATTAAAATCTCCTTTTGCCTTTCCCCAAACAGATCAAAATGCGGAAACTCTGGATCCGAATGAATCCATTCTGATTTTAGTCCATATTTATGCCCCCATTCCTTCAGTTTTTTTAAATTTACGCAACCGACCTTTGTAACTGTAAAACTATCAGGAAAACGGTTATCTAGCCAGTAGTGCGTTAAAAAGGTAATCTGTCCATTTTTTACCCCGTTTTTCCATCGCTTCAATTCACTTTTAGTGATCCCAAATGCCATTATTATTCCCCTTTGATTTGACTTATGTATGCCTTATGCCAATCAGGAAACGCTTTTTTGAGAGATAAAGGCCGGAAACTGTCTTTCTGTACAATTACATGTGTTGTTGTCCCTGTTACTGCAATATGACCATCTTCTCCGATAACATTATAGCCATAAACGGTTCGTATCCCATCATACTTTTCGAGCCAAGTATCAATGACTACTTTTTCTCCGTATCTTACTGGCTTCTTATAAGAGATCTGAGCATCAATTACAGGAGAAACAATATTATATTTTTCCATATCCGCATATTTAAAACCTAGATATTCAATCAATTTTGTTCTACCTATTTCAAACCAAACTAAGTAGTTTGCATGGTAGACTACCCCCATTTGATCGGTTTCCTGATATCTTACCTCAATAGGTGCTCTTACTGTATTCAAATATAAATCCCCCTTGTTCTTCCTTATTTCTTTTCATATTTTATCATACTTGAGAAATAATTTAGCATTTCATGTTTGGCCTTAAAAAAGCCTCAAACCTTTATGAGGTCTTGAGGCTTTGGATTTAAGTTAGTCCAATTTATTGTGTTCTGCTTCATCCTTAATTTCTTGTCGCATACCTTCAATTGCTTCTTCACGTCTTTTGTTTTTAGCTTTTATTTTTTCTTTTTCTTCACCTGAAGAAAATCTCATTGTTTCATGAGCCGCTTCAAGGTTTTGAATCGTATCTTGTACCATGTCTTGTAGTTTCTCTACATTATCACTACGATCATCTGGATTAGGCTTATTATCGTACCCCAATTAGAATACTCCTTTCTTTTCAATTAAATATTTCTCAAAAAGTATTTTTTCCTAATCGAAGTGAAAAATACTGGAAAATGTTGGACATCCCTTTAATAAACATTAATGTTTAATCTCCAAACATAAAAAGTCTATTCCCTCTGACATCCTAGTCAGCTGAAACAGACTTTTTTATTATTCCTTCTTTGGTGCAGACGACGCTTTTAATGAATTATGCATTCGCATTTCCATGCTTTTCTCAATTTCTTCGATTTGCGAACGATCCTGCATAATTTGTCTTTTATTTTCGTTAACAAGTTCATCAAATGTAAATCTTTTCTTTAAAGAAATGGCTCTTCACTCCTTTTTTATGAAGTATGGCCATTTTTTCCAAGTTTTATAATAAAATTGTTAAAACAAATCAAATTTTTATGTTTATTCATTGTATATAGATATACCCATTGGAAATGATAAAAATCAAAATGAAAAAATAAGTTCTTACACTCTAAAATGAAGTGTAAGAACTTATTTAAATTCTTATCTCTAGTTTTTCACAACTTCTAATTTATTACGTAGAACCATTTGTAAAATTCCGCCATGACGATAGTAATCAATTTCAACGTCACTATCAAAACGTGCAACTGCATTAAATTCAGTTGTTTTTCCTTCTTCATTAACTGCAGTTACTTTTACAAGGTCATGTGGACGAACATTTTCATCGATTTCAACATGAAATGTTTCCTTTCCAGTTAAACCAAGTTTTTCAGCACTTTGACCTTTTTCAAATTGTAACGGCAATACACCCATCATTACTAAATTTGAACGGTGAATACGCTCATAACTTTCTGCAATAACTGTTTTAATACCTAATAAATTAGTTCCTTTAGCTGCCCAGTCACGAGAAGAGCCCATACCGTAATCTTTACCAGCTACAACAATTAAACCGATATTGTCTTCTTGATACTTCATAGCTGCATCATAAATAGGCATGATTTCACCTGTTGGCCAATATGTTGTATATCCGCCCTCAGTACCAGGTGCAAGCTTGTTTCGAATACGTATATTAGCAAATGTTCCTCGCATCATTACCTCATGATTTCCACGACGTGATCCATATGAGTTAAAGTTTCTTGGAGAAACATCTTTATCTTGCAAGTACTGACCTGCAGGCATATCTTTTGCAATTGCACCTGCTGGTGAAATATGGTCTGTTGTTACAGAATCACCAAATTTACCAATTGCCCTCAAGTTAGTTAAAGCTTCTACTTTACCTGCTTCTTTTGACAATCCTTCAAAGAATGGCGGGTTTTGGATATATGTTGATTCTTTATCCCATTCAAATAAAGGCTCATCCGTTGTTTTAATTTGGTTCCATTTTTCATTCGAATCAAATACGCTTTCGTACTCTTTTCGGTAAATTTCTGGATTAACAACACTGTTTACTTCCTCTTTAATTTCATCCATAGTTGGCCAGATATCTTTCATGTAAACAGGTTTACCATCTTTATCTGTACCTAGGGCATCTTTTGTTAAGTCAATATCGACAGTTCCTGCTAATGCATAGGCAACAACGAGTGGTGGTGAAGCTAAGTAGTTAGCTTTTACTAGTGGATGGATACGTCCTTCAAAGTTACGGTTACCTGATAATACAGAAGATACAACTAGATCATTTTTAACAATGGATTCTTCAATCTCTTCACGCAATGGACCAGAGTTACCGATACAAGTTGTACATCCATAACCAACTAAATTAAATCCTAATTGATCAAGATATTTCATCAATCCTGCGTCTTCTAAATATCTAGTAACAACAGTAGAACCAGGAGCTAAGGATGTTTTAACATAAGCTGGTACTTGCAGACCTTTTTCAATTGCTTTTTTAGCTAGTAAGCCTGCACCTAACATTACGTAAGGATTGGATGTATTCGTACAAGAAGTAATTGCAGCAATTGCAAGAGAACCTGTTCTCATAACAGACTTTTCGCCGTTTTGATGTTCAATAGTTACCTCTTTATCGAATTCTGATTTATCTAATCCTAAACCTTGATTCCCTTCAGGAGCGGTAATTGCCTTGTTAAATTCCTTTTTCATATTGGATAGTGAAATCAAATCTTGTGGACGTTTAGGTCCTGATAGATTTGGTTCCAATTCAGAAAGGTTAATTTCTACTACTTCAGTATATTCTGGATCTTTTTGATCAGCAGAATACCATAAATTGTTTTCTTTACAATATTTTTCTACAAGTTCAATTTGTTCTTCACTACGTCCTGTTAAACGCAGATAACTTAATGACTCTTCATCAACTGGGAAGAAACCACAAGTTGCTCCGTACTCTGGTGCCATATTTGAAATAGTTGCACGATCTGCCAGTGGCATATCTTTTAACCCAGGACCGAAATACTCAACAAATTTACCTACTACATTTTTCTCACGTAAAACTTGCGTTACTTTTAAGGCTAAATCAGTTGCTGTAGTCCCTTGTGGGAAGCTTCCTGTAAATTTAACTCCAATTACTTCAGGAGCCGGGAAATAAGAAGGTTGTCCAAGCATTCCTGCTTCAGCTTCAATACCTCCTACACCCCAACCAAGGATACCTAAACCATTAATCATTGTTGTGTGAGAGTCTGTACCTACAAGTGTATCAGGATATGCATCATAGGTTCCTTCCTCATTTTTAATACCATGTACAACATCAGCTAAATATTCCAAGTTTACTTGGTGAACAATTCCTGTTGCAGGTGGAACTGCACGATAATTTTCAAACGCTTTTTGTGCCCAGTGTAAGAATTCATAGCGCTCTGCATTTCGCTGAAATTCCAAATCCATGTTTGCTTGCAACGCATTCGATGTTCCGTATTGATCTACCTGCACAGAATGGTCAATTACTAAATCAACTGGAACTTCCGGATTGATTTTATCAGGCTCTCCGCCCATATCAACCATTGCTTTACGTAATGAGGCTAAATCTACTACTGCTGGAACACCTGTAAAGTCTTGTAGAATAACACGAGATGGTTTAAAAGGTACATCTACTGATTCGTTTTTTATTCCCCAATTCAGCAGGCCTTTAACATGCTCATCTTTAATGACATGCCCATCATGTTGACGTAATAATGATTCTAGCAAGACACGGATTGAAAAAGGTAAACGAGATACTTCGCCTAATTCTCCTTCTTCTAAAGCTTTTAAATGGTAATAGTTATACGTTTTTCCGTTTAGTTCAAATTGTTTCTTTGCATGAAATGCATTGTTCTCTCCCATGTTGCTAACTCCCTTCGTTCACGCTTCTGTCTAGATTCATTATATTAAGAAACATTTAGCTCTTGTCTTCAAAATAAGACAAAGACTATTAAACTCTACTAATATATAGTATATGAAATAAGTGCATAAGACAAATGTTTAGAGTTATTTCTTATATATGAAAAGGTTATTTAAAGTGATTACTTTTAGTTATACTATATGATAAATTATCATTACTTTTCCTAATAGAAGCATGGAGTGCAAAATTACTGATCCTTTTTTGGAAGTAGGACTTGAAATGTACTTCCTTTTTCTTCATTTTGAAATATTTGTAAGTGTCCGTGATGATGCTCCAAGATTTGTTTTGTAATCATTAACCCTAAACCGGTTCCATTTTGTTTTGTTGTAAAAAAAGGTTCGCCCAACTTATGTAAAAGTTCTTCAGATATACCAGGTCCTTCATCAATCACATTAATTTTTAAATAATTAGATGATTCGTTAAGTTCAATTTCTATGTCACCGGGTTCAGTAGTCGCTTCAATAGCATTCTTAATTAAGTTAATAAGCACCTGTTTTATTTGAGAACGATCACAATATATTGCTTCATCCGTAGTTTTCTCCCACTTAAGCTCGATATTTTTCAACTTTGCCTGTGGTCTCAATAGTACGATCACATCTTCGACCATTTGATAGACATACTCATTTTGTTTATTATCGGTAAGTGGCTTTGATAAAAAGAGTAATTCAGAAGTAATTGTCTCAATTTTATTAATCTCATCAATCATTATGTTATAATATTCTTCTTTTCGATCAATTCCCGCTTGCAACAATTGTAAAAACCCTTTCATGGATGTTAATGGGTTGCGAATTTCATGCGCAATTCCAGCTGCAAGTTGTCCTGCTATGGACATTTTTTCAGATCTGATCATCATTTCTTCAGCTTCTTTTTTACTTGTTATATCCTTTAGCGTGGCAAGGAAGTAGTGGTCATCACTTTGTTCATCCTTTACCTTTAACATGGAGCAGTCAAAAGAAATATATTTTCCATATTTATTCCGGATATTAATATTAAATCGCTGATTCTCACCAGTTTCTTCAAGTAAATGTTTACGTATTGAGACGATATTCTCCTCTTGAAGATTGTTTTTCCAGGCTGTTCCCATAATCTCTGATGCTTCATAGCCTAGCAATGCTTTTACATTTCTAGATATAAATTGCACATTCCCCTCTTCATTGACAATAATGATGATATCACTACTTACAGAATCAATCCATTTCAACATGAAGTTCGGTAAGGATCCCAAATCACTAAAACGATCCTTATGCTTCAAGGTTACTGAAGCTGCATTTTGTTCATGATCTTTATTGTACAATCTATCTTTAAAACTACTATCCACTATATCCCACCCCTTTTCGCCCAATTTAGCAATACTAAAACCTCCTTTGTATAATTGATATGACACAATTCATTAGAATATGCTACTTGTATACATAATGTTATGCTATTATAATTGATTTATAAAATAAAATTACATTAATGTACAATAGTTTCTTTATTTAGAAAACATTTCACTAATAATGGTACTATAAAAAACATTAAAAATAAATCCATTATGGTAACAGGATTACAACATTTACCATTTTCCTTTATTTTATTATATTAGAAATAGGTGAGGCTATGTCGGTTATTGTTGATTACTTAATTATATTATGGGGGTTTTTATTAATAGGTTTAATGGCAATTGGTGGGTTTTTTATGTTCCGTAAATTCCTAAAACAATTGCCTAAACAAGATGGAAAGTCAATTATGGATTGGGAAAGATATTATATGGATAAAACACAACATATGTGGAATGAAAATGAAAAAATGCTGTTAGAAGAGCTTGTATCTCCAGTTCCTGAGCTATTTAGGGATGTAGCTAAGCACAAAATAGCGAGCAAAATAGGTGAAATAGCATTAGAAAAGAAAAAAGACAAAATAACAAGAGATGTTCTTATTGAAGGTTATATCATTGCAACACCCAAAAGAGATCATAAATTTTTAAGAAAAAAATTACATCAAAAAAACATTGATATCACACCTTATGAACAATTTTTCCATCAGTCGCAAGACGACTATTCAAAGAATTGGAGGGCAAGGCATAAAATGAATGAATAAAAATACACCTTATCCTGTACGGAAAGGTGTATTTTTAATTATTCGTATACGAATAATTTAATTCCTTTAATTCTTTTTCCAGTTTTTTATATTTATATAACATAGCAAATCGCCAAGTAATAATCATCCCAAATGCGAGCAGAAAAAACATGCCACTTGTTTCTCCCAATGAGAAAGATCCTCCAATGATCAATTTGATGATAACACGGACAAGCAAAAGACCAAACAAGATAAATGCGAATGCCTTTGATGGTATTAAATAGATTTCCTGTTTTCGTATCTCAAATCTTGAAGTTTTGATGAGTAATATTGAAAATATCATTCCAACACTTACCGCCTCAAGGACCTGTGTCCATTTTACCTGAAATTCAGGAAATAGAAACATTAGTGCACCAGTACTCATAAATAAAGGTGGCAAAATAATTTTTTTTACAGAAGCTGGCTTTTGTGCGGCTTTTAAACGAACAAAGATCATTGTTGTTGCCATAAAGGCTGCCACCACAGTACTAGTTACTAACCAAAACATGTTAATCACTCTTTCTCATGATCCATAAAGGGAAGCCTCCTGATTATCGATCAGTAGCAATTGTCATAATAATTGTAATTGTTACACCTAAAACTGTTAAATAGACACCGATGTCAAAAAGCATTGCTGTCGCTAGCTCGATATCTCCAAAAATAGGGAAATTAAAATGACCAAATGTTTGAGTTAAAAAAGGTGCGTCAAATAAAAAGGAACCTACCCCTGTTAATACAGCAATAAGTAATCCAATAGGAATTAACGTACGAAAATTAATCGGAAGTACTTTTTCTACTGTTTCTATTCCGTATGACATATACATAAGTATAACCGCTGCTGAAGTCATTAAGCCACCAACAAACCCACCACCTGGTAAGTTGTGTCCGGCCAACAATAAATAAACAGCGAACCCTAATAGAATAAAAGCAATCAAAGATGTAGTTGTACGTAAGACAAGATTATTTGGTTTGTACATTTATAAATATCCCTTCATACGATTGTAAATAATATAATAATATAAAATTTGAAGAAAATCCATCAAAAGCCAGAGAATCCAAACCAACCTGCTAAAAATGATGTTAATTTCGTCATCCAGTCAAAAAACAAAGCAATTCCCATAAATATCATAATGTAACCGCCAATTTTCACAAGCTTTTGACTGTGGCGTTTAATCCAATCTAGTTTACCTATAAAGAATGATAACACTAAAAATGGTACAGAGAAACCTAATATATAACTAATCATCATCACCATACCTATTTCAGGATTGGTAGCGGCTAATGAAAATACAACCATAAGTATCGGGCCTGTACATGGTGTCCAGCCCAAAGAAAAAGCCATACCAATAAGAAATGATCCTATAAATCCTGTAGGACGGTTTTTAAAAGTGATTTTCTTATCTTGCATTAAAAACTGAAAATTTAGTATACCAACAATAACCAGCCCAAAGAATACGATAACAATTGCACCTATTTGCCTAATTAAATCTTTATAAGTTGTAAGAAATTCTGCGACAAAGGAGGTGGAAAATCCAATCATAATAAACACACTGGAAAAACCGAGTAAGAACAAGATTGTATGTATAACACTTTTACTGTTAAACTGTTTATTATCTTTGATTTCACTTACACTCATTCCGGTGATATAAGACAAAAAGGCCGGAAAAAGTGGTAAGACACAAGGAGATATAAATGATAAAAATCCTGCGCCAAAAGCAATAAATATATTGATCTCAGACACAATACCCCTCCTATTTAAAATGATTTTTATCTATTTTAGCAGAAAAATGATATAATAGGGATAATAAATATGACAATTAACTGAAACATGCTAAAAGAAATTATCGATGGTATGTATATGGTTCTAAAGAAATACCCCTTACTGAATATATCATAATTCGTAAGGGGTGTAGTGCAATGTTCACATGATTTTACATTCAAGTCCCTATCAGTAAAGCCTTCTGACGGAAAAACACTTTATGTTAATAATCACATTTTTATTTACTCTGCTGATTATTCATTGCACGCATCATTTGATTGATTTTCTTTTGTGATGGCTTTTGGCCCATTTGCATCATTAAAGTACGTAACATTTGCTCATTAATTGGTGGATTTTTCTTAAGATAGTTCATCATATATTTTCTAGCGATGAAAAATCCAAGAGCAACGCCAGCAATTAATGCCACAATAGCAATTAATACGACCCAAATCGTGCTCATTTCAAGCTTTCCCCCTTCGTGTTGTCTCTCATACAGTATAGTAAATCAAAGAAAAGAATACAATACCTGTTCTTTTTTGTGTTCCCTATTCATTGTAATGGGGGAGATCCATCCGAAGTTATCCATATTAGTGTCGATAATAAAAATGAAAGGGTGGAATGATCGCAAGGCCGGGAATAGAAATTTTTCCGCA
The DNA here is from genome assembly GCF_017874635.1 of Virgibacillus alimentarius. Classification (NCBI taxonomy): domain Bacteria; kingdom Bacillati; phylum Bacillota; class Bacilli; order Caryophanales; family Bacillaceae; genus Virgibacillus; species Virgibacillus alimentarius. Next base: position 215,896 of record NZ_JAGIKX010000001.1, on the reverse strand, counting down.
TCATGTAATGTTTCACAACAAAAGTCTAATTGTTTCTCGTGTATCTGTAGACTTAAAGAATAATTGTTATTAAGAATGTCAAGTTGATTCCCACTGGTATTTATCTTTAGATTTTGATCTTTTAAGTGAGAAGTCAAAGTAGATTTTGAGAACTTTTTTGTAATATAGTGATATTGCATGATTAAATCTTTCCTCGATTTATTTTGTTGATAGTTCTTTATAAACCGATATAAAATCTCACTTTTATGAAAATAATGATAAGCAACCGGCTTTTTTATCCAAAACCCAGTATACGTATTCAACAAAACCCCTCCTCTACTATCACTAAAAATAGCCAAGAATAAAACACAAGAGATCTATTTTCCCTATAGAATCTATTAAACGTATATCTACTACTTATTATACGCAATTCTCTTTAAAAGAATGTCAGATTGCGGTAGTTTTTCACACTAGTTTTGTCGAACCGTTATCACATCTACGAATAAAATGTAAAAAAAGACGACTCCATGATAGAGCCGTCTTTCCATATGATTATTTTACTAATGATTCTACATGTTTTACAACATTTTCTACTGTGAATCCATATTCTTCAATTACTTTTTCACCTTTGGCAGACGCACCAAACTTATCGATACCAAGTACTTTACCGCTATCTCCAACATATCGTTCCCAACCGAATGAAGAAGCCATTTCAATAGCCACACGTTTTTTTACGTTGCGTGGTATAACCTGATCTTTGTATGAATCGTCTTGAGCGTTAAAACGATCCCATGAAGGAATACTCACCACATTCACGTCAATTCCTTTTTCTTTCAAGGCTTTCTGGGATGCAACAGCTAATTGTACCTCCGAACCGGTAGCTAATAAGAGTGCATCTGGTGTTTCCTTATCCCCTTTACTGATAACATAACCACCTTTTTTCACACCTTCATAGGCCAATTCTTTCGTTCCTTCCAAAGTAGGGAGACCTTGTCTTGTTAGAACAAGTGCTGTCGGCTGATCTTTTGATTCTAAAGCCAAACGCCATGCTGCTTGCGTTTCATTGCCGTCTGCCGGGCGAATAAGAGACAAACCAGGCATTGCACGCAATGAAGCCAAATGTTCAACTGGTTCATGTGTTGGTCCATCTTCACCCACAGCAATGGAATCATGTGTAAATACATAGGTAACTGGCGTATGCATAATCGATGATAGTCGGATTGCCGGACGTAAGTAATCGCTAAACACAAAGAATGTACCCGCATAAACTTTTAAGCCACCGTGTAAGGCCATTCCATTTAAAGCAGCACCCATTGCGTGTTCTCTCACACCAAACCAAACATTTCTTCCCGCATAATTTTTGCGGCTAAAGTCTTCTTCGTTTTTAATTGTTGTTTTGTTAGAGCCTGCTAAATCGGCACTGCCACCGAAAAAGTTAGGTACAGCTTTAGCAATTGCATTAAGAACTTCACCTGAAGAGGCTCTAGTTGCAAGTTTGTCTTTGCCAGCCTCATATCCTGGTAAATCTTTATCCCAATTTACTGGTAATTCACCATTCATTGCACGTTCAAATTCACTTGCAATCTTAGGGTACTTTTCTTTGTATTGAGCAAGTAATTGATTCCATTTCGACTCTGCCTCCTCTCCTTGATCTGCGATTTTTTCCTTGAAATCAGCATATACTTCTTCCGGAATGTGAAAATCTTCATGTGTCCAATTATAAAATTCCTTTGTTAATTTGACTTCATCCACGCCGAGTGGCGCCCCGTGAGAATCTGCTTTAGCTGATTTATTTGGAGAACCATAACCGATAACAGTTTTAACTTCTATAAGAGTTGGTTGATCTATATTTGCCTTCGCCTCTTTTATTGCATTTCTTAATTCATTTACATCATTACCATCTTCTACACGAAGTACTTGCCAGCCATAGGCTTTAAAACGTTCTTCGGTGTTATCTGAGAATGAACGATTTAAATCCCCATCTAAAGATATATCATTCGAATCATATAGTGCGATCAGTTTACCTAATCCCAAATGACCGGCAAGAGATGCAGCTTCATGAGAAATTCCCTCCATTAAGTCGCCATCACTAACAAGTGCATACGTATAGTGATCAACAATGGAAAAATCGTCTTTATTAAATTTAGCTGCAAGATGAGCTTCAGCCATTGCCATTCCGACAGACATTGCAATCCCTTGCCCTAACGGACCAGTTGTTGCTTCAACACCGTCTGTATAATGTACTTCAGGATGACCGGGTGTTCTTGAATTCCACTGACGAAATGCTTTTATATCATCCAAACGAACATCGTATCCAGATAAGTGAAGTAAAGCATATAAGAGCATCGAACCATGTCCAGCTGAAAGCACAAAGCGATCTCGATTGAACCATTTTGAATTTTTAGGGTTATGGTTCATAAAATCTGTCCATAACGTGTACGCCATTGGAGCAGCACCCATAGGAAGTCCTGGATGACCTGAATTAGCATTTTCAATTGCATCAATAGCTAATGTTCGAACTGTATTAATTGATAAGTTTTCAATATTTTTTGTCATAGTATTCCCCTTCCGATTATTGAACGTTTACTCTTATGTTATTCTATATTGAAACATCACTTGTAACAAGTAAAATCACGATGTCCGATAGGTGAACAATACGATTGATTTTTTATTTTCGTTTTTGCATCTTTTTCACTTTTTTCGGTGTAACATCGTTCCCTTTAGGATCTAATACCGTCATTGTTTTAAACTGATTCTTAAAGGATTTGCGTACATTTTGTAAATACTCTTGTCTTAGTTGTTTCTGTTCTTTTTTTTCCTTGTTGGTCAATTCTGATTCTTTTGCCTTTTTAGCCAATTGATTAATACGTGCTAATTTCTCCTTTGTAATCATACTAAAACTCCAATCTAAAAATTCTCTATTTATCTAAAAGGATTATAAGTTTTTATCAAAAACAGACAAGAACAACCTAAGTTCTTGTCTGTTTATGTTACCCTTATTATACACTGTTTTCAAGCCTTTTGATATTCTTTATATCGTCTATGTACCGTTGCCTTTGACACGGAATAACCCAATCCATTTAAGATAGTGGTAATTTCTTCAAAAGTTAATTTTTTTTGCCGTAATCGTATCACTTCCTCTATTGGAAATGATACTCTCTCCCTACCTGGTGCATGGTTACGATTTTTAAAATTTTTACTAGGATTATATCCTTCATTTATTGCTTTTTTCATCCCTCTTTTGATTTTTGCATTGTGAATCTTGCGTTGGTATTCCTCCACAATGCTAACAATGTCCAACACCATTGAGTCAGATTCCGATAACTCCAATTGCCCATCATGGATGATAGTATAGATAGACACATTTAATTTCTGCAACTGACGAAATAAAGCAATTTTAGTATTTCCTCGTCCCAATCTAGTTTCATCCTGTATTAATAGACAATCAGCTTGCTTCGTTGAAAAATAATCAAGCATTTGAAAAATACCATCTCGATTTATTTCATATCCGCTTTCTTGTTCTTCAATACAATCAACAATAATAAACCCATGTCTCTCAGCAAGCTTCATAAGTTCTTGTTTCTGCCTCTCCAGTGAAGTTTCCTGAGATTTTTTATCCGTACTAACCCTACAATATATGATAGCTCTCAAAATGAAAAACTCCCTAATTTAAACGGACAGATTATGCATTTATCATGGAAAAGTATAAAAATACTAACATAAATCCAAATGCAACTAAATAAAATATATCTGTTTTTGTAATTTTTTCAAACATTTTAACACCAGCCCTTTCACCAAGAACCTTTGTTCTATTTTTAGCTTACTACGAACACTTGATCTTGTCAATGGTTTTTCGAACGAATGTTTGCTAATTGTTATCTGAGATGATAAACTATAATTAATAAATCCTATGCAAGAGGTGTCTACTAGATGACAAAACTTTCTAAAAGGCAACAAATGATCTTCGATTTTATTAAGGATGAAGTAAATAAAAAGGGTTATCCGCCATCAGTCCGTGAAATAGCAGAAGCCGTGGGGCTTGCATCCAGTTCTACTGTTCATGGCCATTTAGCACGTATCGAAAAAAAGGGCTATATCAGAAGAGATCCAACCAAACCAAGAGCAATCGAAATTTTAGAAAAATCAGCTGATAGTGATATCCCAAGAGAGGCTGCACGTTATGCTCCAGTCATAGGAAAAGTAACAGCTGGTCTTCCAATAACTGCGGTTGAAAATATTGAAGAATTTATTCCACTACCGAACTCAAGTGCCGGACCGGACGATAATTTATTTGTACTTGTCATTGAAGGGGAAAGTATGATTGAAGCAGGAATTTTAGATGGAGATATGGTAATTATCAAGCAGCAAAACACAGCACATAATGGTGAAATTGTAGTAGCAATGACGGAGGAGGATGAAGCTACTGTAAAAAGATTTTTCAAGGAAAAAGACCATATTCGCTTGCAGCCTGAAAATGCTACGATGGAACCATTAATCTATCAGGATGTAACGATTTTAGGCAAAGTAGTGGGATTGTACAGAAACATTTACTAAATCAGAGGAAAAAAGCTCGTATTTCTATTTAGAAAATAAACTTCTAAAGTTCTTATCTCTTGCCTAGAATAACTAGGTATGCTATATTATAGATAAGTTAATATTTTGGACAGAGAGATGGAGAAACCACAAACACTTGCGTCAAAAGGACACAAGTATGTTTTGTGGTTTTTTTAAATGTCAAATTTCAGTGGAAGATGCATAACACATTATAAACAGGGATAGATCATGCAATAGGCAGATAAAAGATTGGAGAGATGAATGATGTCGACCTTTTCAAGTCATCATCGCAATGACATATTTAAAAAAATGCAGCAAAAAAAACTGGATGTTCTCGTTATTGGCGGAGGAATCACAGGAGCTGGAATTGCCTTGGATGCCACAACACGTGGATTAGAAACAGCAGTAGTAGAAATGCAAGATTTTGCAGCCGGTACTTCCAGTCGATCAACAAAATTAGTACATGGTGGACTACGATATTTGGAACAGTTTGAAATCAAACTGGTCGCAGAAGTGGGAAAAGAACGAGCAATTGTTTATGAAAACGGCCCCCATGTGACTACACCTGAATGGATGATGCTTCCATTTCATAAAGGAAGTACTCTAGGTCCATTTACCGCAAACATTGGATTACGTGTATATGATTTCCTTGCAAACGTAAAAAAAGAAGAACGACGTAAAATGTTAAATCCTAAAGAAGCCTTACAAAAAGAGCCACTTATTAAAAAAGAAAATTTAAAAGGGGCGGGATATTATGTAGAATATAAAACAGACGATGCCCGATTAACGATTGAAGTAATGAAAAAAGCAGTGGAAAGAGGCGTCCATGCTATAAATTATTCAAAAGTGATAGATTTTCTTTATGATTCATCCAGAAAAGTTTGTGGTGCAAAGGTCAAAGATGAAATTAGCGGAGAAACACATGATATTTTTGCCAAAAAGATCATTAGCGCCAGCGGTCCTTGGGTTGACGAATTACGAGAAATCGATGGTTCCAAACAAGGAAAGTCTTTACATTTGACAAAAGGTATTCACCTCGTATTTTCTAAAAATGTATTTCCACTACAACAAGCCGTTTACTTTGATTCACCAGATGGCCGGATGATTTTTGCTATACCACGTGGTAATAAAACCTATGTTGGTACTACCGATACAGACTATAATGGTGATATAGCACACCCTGTTACAACAGAAGAAGATCGTGATTATATCTTGAATGCAATTCATTATATGTTTCCGTCCATGAATATAACTGCTAGTGATGTTGAATCAAGTTGGGCAGGACTAAGACCGCTCATCGCTGATAGCGACAGCAAAAAGCCCGGAGAAATTTCACGTAAAGATGAAATTTTCATTTCTGAATCCGGATTGATCTCAATGGCAGGCGGAAAATTGACCGGTTATCGGAAAATGGCTGAAGAAGCTGTCGATGAAGTAGTAAAACAATTGAAAGAAGAAGAAAATATTCTTTATTCAAAATCAGAAACCAGAAATTTACCGATTTCCGGTGGAGAAGTTGGCGGTTCAACAGGATTTGAGCGATTCAAGCAACAAAAAACAGAAGAAGGATTAGCACTTGATATACCTGAAGATACACTTAATAACCTGATCGCAGTATACGGATCAAACATTGATACAATCTTTAAAATTTACCAAGCAAACAAAGAAAAAGCAACAAAAGAGCACTTGGATCCGTTTGTTTTAACCAAACTTATTTATAGCATGGAGTACGAACTTGTCTATAAGCCAATTGATTTTTTCATCCGCCGTACAGGTGCATTATTTTTTGATATTGATTGGGTAAACCAACACCAAAAAGCTGTAATTAACTATATGAGCAAATCGTTACATTGGTCTAAAGCTCAAGAAGTCAATTATACGAAAGAATTACAAAAGGCGATAGATGAGGCTACTATATTAGAAAAATAATAGATCGGATGCCTTTATAAAGAAACTTGGGCATGATTCTTTATAAGATCATTCACTCGCATTCCTAATGAAGAATCATGCCCATAAAGGCTTATACATCAAGTAAAAACAGCCCCTCTATATATAGAAATGGCTGTTTTCTTTCTATTTAAATTTGCCATAAATCAACATGGGAGGTAGAAACTCCAACTGCCCCAGCATCTAAAGCTAGTTCAACCTCTTTTTTGGTTGTCACTAATCCACCTACAATAATTGGTATATCTGTTTTAACCTGAATTTGTTTAAGCACATCAGTCATTAATCCTGGCATAACTTCTATAAAATCAGGCTGAACTCTTTTTATTTGTTTCAAATTTTGTTCCAATGCTAAGCTATCTAATAAAAATATTCGTTGAATTGCTAGTAATTTATTTTTTTTAGATAGTTCAATAATATTTCCTCTTGTCGATAAAATACCATCCGGCTTAATCTCATGAATTAAAAATTCCAAACCATACTCATCTGACTTTAATCCTTTTATCAAATCAAAATGAATTAATATCTTTTTATTCGCTTGTTTACAATATTTTACTAAGTGACGAAGTTGTGAAAGTCGAGTATCTAAAATGATGATCCAATCAGATTTCGTCTCCAATCCTTTTTCAAAGTGTTTCATCCTTCGAATTGCCGGTATTATTCCAGTAGGTATCTCCATCCCAATCCAGCTCCTTCATCTTGAAATAACTTCAATTCAATAATGCTTCTATTAAGTAAAAAGAGACGATATTACTAAAAAAGTAAGTCTCATCTCTTTTTATAATATAACATTATTTAAATACTCTTGTAGCTTCTACAGCTTTTTTCCAACCATCATATAATTTACTGCGTTTTTCGGTTGGACATTCGCTTGTAAATGTTTGCTCAATATTCCATTGCTCAGCTATTTCATCTTGATCTTTCCAATATCCAACAGCCAAACCAGCTAAATAAGCCGCTCCTAATGCTGTTGTTTCTTGTACCACAGGGCGTTCCACTGGAACATTAAGCATGTCACTTTGAAATTGCATTAAAAAATCATTTCTAACTGCACCACCGTCTACCCGCAATGTCTTTAAATCAATCTTTGAATCAGTAATCATTGCGTTTAGGACATCCTTTGTTTGATAAGCAAGTGATTCAAGTGTTGCACGTATTAAATGCTCTTTTTTCGTTCCTCGTGTTAATCCAAGTATAGACCCACGTGCATCACTATCCCAATAAGGAGTACCTAAACCAACAAATGCTGGCACAACATAGACCCCTTCTGTCGAATCAACGGTTGTTGCATATTTCTCACTCTCTGGAGCAGTATTAATAATTTTTAGTCCGTCCCTCAGCCATTGTACTGCCGATCCTGCTACAAAAATACTCCCTTCTAACGCATATTCTACTTTACCATTTAAACCCCATGCTAAGGTCGTAAGTAAACCATTATCAGATGATACACCCTTTTCTCCAGTATTCATTAACATAAAGCATCCGGTACCATATGTGTTTTTAGCCATTCCTTCTTCAAAACAAGCCTGACCAAATAAAGCGGCTTGTTGATCTCCAGCAATTCCTGCAATCGGAATTTCATAGCCAAAAAAGTGATAGTCAACGGTTGTTGCATACACTTCTGAAGATTGTCTTACTTCTGGCAGCATCGTTTTAGGTACATTTAAAATATCAAGCAGCGCATCATCCCATTCTAAATCGTAAATATTAAACATCAGTGTTCTTGAAGCGTTGGAATAGTCCGTAACGTGGGCTTTGCCTCCAGATAACTTATAAACAAGCCATGTATCAATGGTTCCAAATAAAAGTTCATTATTTTCGGCCTTTGCTCTTGCACCCTCCACATTATCCAAAATCCATTTCACTTTTGTACCTGAAAAATACGGATCAAGAAGAAGCCCCGTCTTTTTCCTGAATATGTCATTATATCCTTCTCCACGCAATTGCTTACAAATCTCTTCCGTTTGACGTGATTGCCAGACAATCGCCTTGTAAATTGGCTTTCCAGTATTTTTATCCCATACGACAGCAGTTTCACGCTGATTACTTATTCCAATACCTTCTATCTGGATAGGACTTATATCAGCAATTCTTAATACTTCCGATATACATGCTAGGACAGATGTCCATATTTCATTTGCATCATGTTCCACCCAACCTGGTTTTGGAAAAAATTGTTCAAATTCCCGTTGCCCGGTAGCTACAATTTGCCCTTTGTGATTAAAAAGAATTGCTCTTGAACTTGTTGTCCCTTGATCTATCGATAAAATATACTTCTCATCCATTTTCATGTCCTCCTTATGAAATCTTTTGACTCGTTCTTCCCTCTACCATTTTAGCATTTTTTAACTCTTTCACTGTTGCAACAATGATTAATAAACCAAGAAATATACTTAATACCCAAAAAAGACCTGAAATTTCTTGTTGAAAGGCTGCTTGATAAAATACCGCTCCATATGTTCCTCCAATAATTGGACCTATAACAGGGATCCAACTATAGCTCCAATCTGAGCCTCCTTTCCCCGGAATCGGCAACAATGCATGTGTGATTCTTGGCCCCAGATCACGTGCAGGATTAATAGCGTAACCGGTTGCTCCTCCAAGAGACATACCTATCACAACAATAAGCAATCCTACTACTAACGGATTTAAACCTTCAGAAAACGTATTTGCACCAATAAACAATAACCCAAGCAAGAGAACAAATGTACCAATTATTTCACTTAGCAAATTAGAAACGTAACTTCTTACCTTAACTGACTCACCTGGTGCAGTTGAAAAAATAGCAAGTTTAGCTCCTTTATCTTTTGTTTCATTCCAGTGAGGTAAATAATTTAAAAAGACAATCGCAGCACCAATCATAGCGCCAATCATTTGTGCAGTAATGTATGTTGGCACCTTGCTCCAAGGGAATTCTCCAATAACAGCAAATCCAAGTGTAACAGCAGGATTAATATGTGCCTCCGATGCTGTTCCGGATACATAAACTCCCATTACCACTCCGAGACCCCATCCAATGGTAATGACAATCCAACCTGCCCCTTCTGCTTTAGACCACTTTAACAAAACTCCGCCAACGACGCCAACTCCACAGATAATCAAGACCATTGTGCCTAAAAGTTCAGCCATAAACTCAGTCAAGTTCAACCACTCCTATCTTTTTAAGAAATTGTATATAAAAAAGTTAATATTCCGTATTTTACAAAATACAAAAGACCCACATTGGCTTGGCGATGTGTAAATTACTAATATATACACAACACTGCAATGTAGGTCTCTTATCTCAACACATTGTTTAAATATTAACTTACTTTTTATATTAACCGATCATGAAAGCGTTGTCAAGTAAAATTTATTTCTTATCCTGAGACCGGTTTATGACTTACTCTTTTGATCGAATTGACTTAATTTTTCTCTTTATTTTTAGCTAATTTTTCACGATCCTTAATTCCTGGAGGCTGTTCCAGCCAGCTATACTTTATCATAATATCAGCTCCACTTTTAGCTAGTCGCATCACTTCAAATGATAGCCGTTCATAATTGACCATTAAATCACTTCGTTGACTCGCTGAAGCAGCGGTAGAATAATTACCAGTTCCTGAAGAAATGATTAAATTCATATGAAACATTATTAACTTATCGGAAAACGTTGGGGTTGTTGAATTACTGATTGTTACATTCGGTACTTGAGGAACATCAACGTTATCTTTCATAAGCGTATCTACAAAAATTTTCATATGTTTTTGTGAAATCTCTTTTCCACGGAGCATGTAATCTTGCACATCTTTGTTTGTAGAAGTTTGAGCAAAAGCCAAGCATAATTTTGCACCTACTGCATTTGTTAATATGTTCATATATAAATGTGAAATTTCTACCGCATTGACAGGCCGTTTATCACTAAATGGATTTAAACCACTTAAATATTTTTTGCTATCTACATAATCTGTATGCTTCGGAGTTTCAATAAATGGATGCCTAGCGCTAATTCCTTTATAAAGGGCAAGTTTAAGTGATTCATTATAGGTATTATTCGTTTCGGTTAACCCGATTGAAAAAAAGTCGCAAATATCTTCGCGGTTGCTCATGGAAATAAAACCACTATAAGCGATCATCCCTACTTTTGCCATATGATTGACATAAGTTAAACAAAATGTATCTGAAAAGAGCCACGAAGCATTCATGTTTACATCTTTTTCTGTAAATCCATTTGGAATAGCATACTGCTCATTTTCAAAAATAGACGCTAAATCCTCCATACTTTTACTTGCATTATTATACGTTTTTTGAATGATTGGTTTTATGTCCTGATCTTCAATATATTTAAGCATAAATTTTAAAATGTATTTCGACATACTGTTATTCATATATGCAGTCCATAGTGAAGCTATTTCTCCAGATGTTAAACGAACCTTCCGATCATGCATTATAAACCCTCCTATAAAAATATAAGGATAGACTTATTATTAATTAAAAAACAAATTTTATGTATATATTGTGAATGTACCTAACATGTATCAGGCAATCTTTTTCAATATATTTTTCGTAGCTTTTAACTTCAAAAAACCGTGAATTTAACACATTATGATGTACTATATTTCACGGTTCCTTTTATATTTGGGACAGCTTCCTTTAATTTTACAAAACAGACTTCATCATTTAAATTTCAAACTAAACAACCTCAATAATCCCATTTAATATCTGCTTTATCTCGTCTTTTTCGACTCGCAAAGTGAGCATTGCAACATATGAAATTTACAATTACACCGCTGTTCACTTTCAGACTAGCTATACTTTTTTAATTACCATCAAAGTAGCTATTGGAGTTATACTGATTGGTTGTTGTCCAGGGGATACGGTATCTAATGTCATGGCATTTTTAGCAAAGGAAAATACAGCTCTTTCTGTTCAGTAACTGCTGTCGTCAACTTTACTTGCGCCAATTTTAACACCTGCGTTAACCTTGTGCTGGTAAATGGCTTCCTGGTGTTAATGGAAGTCATCAATGGATATAAAACATACTGCTTAATGATAAACGGGCTGCCACTTAAAGTCACGAGTATTGTAATAAATACAACAGATCACTATATTTTGCCAGTTGAATGCATCAAAAAGCGGGTATCCGCTTATATCGATCATATTAAACAAATCAATCCTGTCATCAATGCAATGGTAGAAGACCGATTTACAAAAGCTTTAGATGAGGCTCTTGAAATGGACAGTCAAACAGAAAATACATGTAAAGGCACACTGTTTGCAATATAACTTGTTATTTCTCCTATCTTAATTTTATTAGCGATCGCTGCGGCATCCATATCTAGTTTGGACACCGGTGCAGAAGTAGCGCTAGCGCTCATTTGCTCAGCCTCTTTTGCAATGCTATTTTTTAGTTAATTTCACAAGTAAATTGAACGTTGTATTTTTCTCGCAATATATCCCTCCATTAATACATTCACTGGTATATGAGATGGAACGAAGAAAACCCTTGCCTGTAAAAAGAAAAGGGTTTTTCTTTGTAATTATTTACTTTTCAAAAAATTCAACATCTTTTTATCTTCATAAATATCATGGTAATTTCTATTATTAGAAACTATGTCGTTCTCTTCTGTATCGCCTAGCCTAATTTCATTGTAAAAACATTTTTTCGCATTTATAATCTCCTTCCTTGTGAAAATGACTTTTTTAATAAACATAGCCACTTGTTAAAATTGTATAGAACATTCAGAAACAACTTAAAATGTGTTAACGTAATTTAGAGAGACTTTCGTATTATGAAGCAGATAAAACATACAGAGCCCAATACTTTTGCTCATCTATACATTTATAAATTAATTCCTTTTCCACAGAATTATCCCATCAATATATCAATCTTAATAGCTTGTTAAATACTGCTCCCTCTCCCATGGGTGTACAGTAGTGCGGAACATATCCCACTCTATTTTTTTTGTGGCAAGAAAATTTTTGTAGAGATGATCACCTAAAGCACTCCGAATTACCTCATCTTTCTTTAATTCCTTTAAAGCGTCCATTAAGGTAGTCGGTAAATGTTTAACACCATTTGCTTCGCGCTCCGCTTCATTCATATCATAAATATTGCAATCCACAGATTCTGGCGGTGTTAGTTTATGATTAATTCCATCCAACCCAGCACCGAGTAGGACGGCTACAGCCATATAAGGATTCGCTGTCGGATCAACACTTCTTAATTCTACTCTAGTACTTATCCCTCTTGAGAAAGGGATACGAACAAGAGGACTGCGGTTATGTGCAGACCAAGCGATATAACTAGGTGCTTCATATCCTGGGACAAGTCGCTTATATGAATTTACAGTAGGATTTGTGACAGCTGTATAGTTTGCTGCATGTCTTATTAATCCTGCTGTAAATTGATAAGCTTTTTCACTGAGTTGCATATCTCCGTCTTGATCGAAAAAAATATTTTGGTCACTCTGAAATAAAGACATATTTACATGCATCCCTGATCCTTGTACTCCAAACAGAGGTTTAGGCATGAATGTAGCATGGAGCCCATGCTTTCTGGCAATTGTTTTTACTACAAGCTTGAATGTTTGTATATCGTCGCAATGCCTAATGGCATCTGAAAATTTAAAATCAATCTCATGCTGTCCGGGAGCGCCTTCATGATGTGAAGCTTCGATTTCAAATCCCATTTCTTCTAATTCAAGAACAATATCACGTCGGCAATTTTCTCCCATATCCGTTGGGGCTAAGTCAAAATAACCACCACGATCATTTAGTTCTAACGAAGGATCTCCTTTTTCATCAAGTTTAAATAAGAAAAACTCTGGTTCCGTACCTATGTTAAACGCAGTAAAACCTGCCTCCTCCATTTTTTTAAGATTTCGTTTTAAATTATAACGCGGGCACCCTTCAAAAGGAGTTCCGTCTGTATTATAAATATCACAAATAAACCGTGCTACTTTTCCCTTATCAGAAGTCCATGGGAATACAACAAATGAATCTAAATCCGGATGTAAATACATATCTGATTCTTCGATGCGCACAAAGCCTTCTATAGAGGATCCATCAAACATCATTTTATTCTCTAATGCTTTATCCAACTGTCCAAGAGGTATTTCAACATTTTTGATGGTGCCAAGCATATCCGTAAATTGCAAGCGTATAAATCGTACATTTTCTTCTTCGATTTGTTTCATAATATCTTCTTTTGTCAATCTCGAACCCATTGTTTTCCTCCTAATAATCCAACTATTTAGTATATACCCTGTTTACGTTTTAAAAAACCTTTATCAATCAGCTTTTTTACAGATTCAGTTAAGGCTATCTTCACATGTGCGTAGGTTAATCCCCCTTGTACAAACGCCATATAAGGCGGTTTAATCGGTCCATCTGCTGTCAATTCTATACTTGCACCTTGAATGAATGTTCCTGCTGCCATAATTACTTCATCATCATAGCCGGGCATTTCACTCGGATACGGCATAACAAATGAGTCAACAGGCGAATTTTCTTGAATTGCTTGACAAAAGGCAATCATTTGATCGCGGTCGTTAAACGTTACAGACTGAATTAGATCCGTACGCTCCGCTTGATAATGTGGTGTTGTTGTAAAACCAACCAATTCCAATAATCGAGCTGTGAAGACTGCTCCTTTTAATGCTTCACCTACAATATGCGGAGCTAAAAAGAAGCCTTGATACATTTCCTGCAGCATATTTAAAGTAGCTCCTGTTTCTTTGCCTAAACCTGGTGCTGTTAACCGGTTTGCACAATAATCAACTAGTTCTTCCCTGCCAACAATGTATCCCCCAGCACGGACGATTCCTCCACCTGGATTTTTTATTAACGAACCTGCAATAATATCTGCTCCAATATGTGAAGGTTCCTTTTCCTCCACAAATTCACCGTAGCAATTGTCAACAAAGACGATTAAATCTTGACTTATTTCTTTAATAAAGGTGATCATTTCCTCCATTTCTTGAATTGTAAATGAAGGTCTGTCATCATACCCTTTTGAACGTTGTATCCCTATCACTTTTGTCTTGGATGAAATTGCTTCTTTTATTCTCAGATAATCGATGCTTCCATCCGGATTAAGATCTACTTCATTATAATGGATTTGATAATCCTTTAACGACCCTGCACTATTCCCACGTTTACCAATTACCTCTTCTAACGTATCATAAGGTTTACCAGTAATATAAACGAGTTCATCCCCTGGTCTTAGTAATCCAAATAATGCAGTAGAAATCGCATGTGTTCCCGAGACTATTTGCGGTCTAACAAGTGCAGCTTCACCTCCAAACACTTCCGCATAGACGGCTTCCAAGCCATCTCGTCCCATATCATCATAGCCATAACCACTTGTCGAACTCAAATGACCTTCGCTGATTCGATTGTTTTTAAAGGCTTCTAGGACGCTACGTTGATTTGCTTCCACAATTTTATTGATATGTTGGTATTCCCGCTCACAATCTACTTCTGCCTGCTTTACTAGTTGCTCAATCATTTCAATTAATGCTCCTTTATTAAACTTTGCAACGGATGTTCTTGTTGCATATATCCTTGTATGACGTATTTATTTTTTTTATCATCAAATGTTTTATTCGTAATAATGGTTTCATATTCCAATCGATGAAGCATTTTTCCCTCATCAGGGTTTAAGTTTATCATATAACGATCCCATTCTGCTTTTAACATTGATTCTATTTTCAACAATAAATGATGGATATCTTCTCGGTCATATGTACTAATAAATAGATAAGGATGATTTATCGGTATTACATCCTTATCAAGCAAATCCTTTTTATTATAAACAGTTAGTCTTGGAATGGTATTAGCATGAAGGTCTTCCAACAATTCTATTACTGTTTGTTGATGCTGATCCAATTCAGGATGAGAGCTATCAACAATATGTAATATAAAGTCCGCTTCCGAAACTTCCTCTAATGTAGACTTGAACGATGCGATTAAAGTTGTCGGCAAGTCTTGTAAAAAGCCTACTGTATCAGTAATCAGTGTATGAAATCCAGCTGGTAATTGAATTTCTCTTGTTAGTGGATCTAATGTTGCAAACAGCTGATTTTCCTCTAAGGAATGACTATTGGTTAACCGATTAAATAATGTAGATTTTCCAGCATTTGTATAACCTACAATAGCAATTTGAAACGCATCATTTGTTTTTCTTCGTTTGCGATATTGCTCTCGTTGACGGACGACAAGTTTTAAACGCCTTTTTATATCATGTATCCTTTTTCTTATATGACGTTGATCTGTTTCTAGTTTTGTTTCACCAGGCCCTCTAGTCCCTATCCCTCCTCCAAGACGAGACATAGCCAGCCCCTGCCCATGGAGCCTAGGTAATAAATATTCTAACTGTGCTAGTTCTACCTGAAGCTTCCCTTCTTTTGTTTTAGCTCGTTGTGCAAAAATATCTAAAATTAACTGGCTGCGATCAATAATGGGAATTCCCAATTTATTGCCTAAATTTCTTAATTGTCCTGCTGAAAGTTCATCATTTGATATTACTAAATCAATTTCTAACATATCGATATATTGTTTGATCTCATTAACTTTTCCTTCTCCAATATAAGTAGCAGGGTGGATGCGGTTGCGATTTTGTTTCATAATTTTTTCAACCGTTCCACCTGCCGTTTTACTTAACGAAATTAATTCTTCTAAGGAGGATTCAAATCGCTTTTCTTTTTGATTTGGTTGTTTCACTGCTATGATCAATATTTTTTCATCTGCCATATTTTAATACCTCTTTCTATACTTGCCTATACACAGTATTCCCCTATTGTGGCTATTTTCATCATAGCAAAAAAGGTATTTAACTACAAAAACAACAGTCAAACAATTATTCCTCAAAATGAAAATCGACTTCGTGTAACCTTACTAGCTCATCAGCAGAGATTTTGTTTTTGGATATTAACCTTACCGCATGCATACGAATAGCATGCTCTATGACATTACGAACATATCTCGCATTGGAAAAATTACGCTGATTTTCTTGTATTTGCTTCACTAGCTGTGCCCGTAACTTCCATTCAGCTTCTTTCGATAATTGGTACTCCCTTTCAGTAACCATTTGCTTTGCAATTTTTAATAACTGGCTAACATCATAATTTTTAAAATCCAATATAAAAGGAAATCTTGATTTCAAACCTGGGTTTAATAATAAAAATCGTTCCATTTCATTAGGATATCCTGCAAGGATTAAAACAAAATCATTATGATTATCTTCCATATGTTTTACGAGTGTATCGATTGCTTCCTTGCCAAAATCCTTCTCACCGCCACGGGCAAGCGAGTATGCTTCATCAATAAATAAAATACCACCCATCGCTTTTTGTATAATAGATCTTGTTTTCTGCGCGGTTTGACCAATATATTCTCCAACTAGATCTGCTCTTTCCGCTTCAATAAAATGACCTTTTGATAAAATATTCATATCAAAATACATTTTCGCTAATTTCCGTGCAACCGTTGTTTTACCCGTACCTGGATTTCCTTTAAAAAGCATATGAAGCACCTGCTTTGAACAGGTTAACCCCATTTGCCTTCGTTTGTCATTAATAACTACCGTTGCATATATTTCTTTTATTGTTCTTTTTAATTTTTCCATCCCTACAAATGATGAAAAATCTTGGTCTATATGATCAAATGGATTGTTTTCAACATAATAGGAATTGGTACTACATTCTGATTGAACATCTTTATGATCCTGGAGAATAATATTGATCTGCCCATTTTTATTACGAACCAATTGTGTATTCAATCCATCACCCCTTAGTCATTTTTATTATACGTTATATGTAAGAAGTTGTGACAAACGCCTAAGTATTATTTTTCCTAAAAGTACGTGTCCTCTAACTATAAGAAAAACGGACACCGATAAAAGTGTCCGCCATCGTTATTCTTCTTTATCCAGAGTTACATTTTTAATTGGTGCAAATGTTGAAATAGCATGCTTATAAATCAACTGCTGTTTGCCATCTGTTTCTAATAAAATAGTGAAATTATCAAAGGCCTTCAATACGCCCCGTAATTGAAATCCATTTGTTAAAAAGATGGTAACTGGAATGTGGTTCTTTCTTATTTGATTTAAATAATGGTCCTGAATATTTACAGACTGAGCCATCGTATTCCTCCTCTTTTCTGTCTATACGTGCGCAGGAATGCACGGTTAATATTCCGTATATATAATTTCTACTTTTCTTTTAATAATCCTGCAAGATCTTTTAAAATTGTTTGAAAACTTTCATCGATTGAACAAGGCGCAATGGTATACCAATGAATGTCCATTTTATTTTTAAACCAAGTATATTGTCTTTTTGCATATCTCCTTGAATTCCGTTTTAATAATTCAATCGCTCTGTCAAGATCCTGTTCTCCCTTAAAGTAAGGCAAGAATTCCTTATAACCTATTGCCTTCATGGACTGGCAATTTTCAAGTCCTTGCTCATATAAACTTTTTACTTCCTTTAATAAACCCTTCTCCATCATAAGATCAATTCGTTTATTTATGCGATTATATAAAAGAGAACGATCCATTTCTAACCCAATAAATAGGACCTTATAAGGTGATTCTGAATTTTGATTTTGTTGATAAGCTGTCATTGTTGTACCGGTTGTTTCATAGATTTCTAGTGCGCGAATGACACGACGATGATTATTTGGATGAATTTTTGCTGCCTGTTCGGGATCAATTTCCTTTAGGCGTTCAAATAATGGATTAATTCCTTCCTTATTCACATATTTCTCTAACTGTTCTGTTATTTGTTGATCTCTTTTATGATTAGAAAAGTTATAATTGTAGAGTGCTGCTTGAATGTATAGGCCACTGCCACCCACAATAATAGGTATTTTTTGATGAGATGCAATTTTCTTAATCGATGCTTGTACATCTCTTTGAAAGTCTGCCACGGAATACGCTTCACTTGGCTCCTTTGTATCAATCATATAATGGGATATTCCCTGCATTTCCTCTTTGGTAACTTTGGCTGTACCTATATCCATGTTTTTATACACTTGCATGGAATCCCCACTAATAATTTCGCCATTAAATTTTTTGGCAACTTCTATACTTAGCTTTGTTTTTCCTATCGCTGTTGGACCAACAATTGCAATTACAGTTTGCTTCATTCGTATTCCCCTAATTACATTCTTTATTCATATGCCTGGTATGCTGTTAACATCCAAACATATTTCTCCAGTTTGGCTTGAATGGAAATAAGCAAATCAAGCGTAGGTTCATCATTTTGTTCTTCTGCAAGGGGCATCCCTTCATCACGTACTTCTCTGATGATTTGTTTATAATCTTCTTTTAATTTGCTTATCATCTCATTCTCTTTGTCGTCTGCATTTGCCTCTTCTAATGTTGCTTCTTTTAAGTATTTCACCATCGTTGCTAATGGCTTGCCATCGATCATTAAAATACGTTCTGCTACTTCATCTAGGTCAGAAGCAAATTCATTGTACATTTCTTCAAATTTCTCATGTAACTGAAAAAAATGCCTACCTTGTACAAACCAATGATAACGATGCAGCTTTACATACATTACAAATTGATTTGACAGTAATTGATTTAAAAAATTTACAAGTTTTTGGTTTTCCATATGAATAACACACCTCGCCTTTTTTCATAGTTTCTGCAAAGCTTGATGGATTTATACATAATTACATTACACGTTTAAACATTTTTTCAAGCTCATAGGAAGAAAAGTGAACAATGATTGGTCTCCCATGCGGGCAAGTAAATGGGTCTGTCGTTTGACGTAAATCTTCTAGTAAGCGAAACATATCATCCTTGTTCAAGTGATGATTTGCTTTAATGGAACGTTTACAGGCCATTAATGCAGCTGCATCATCTCTTATTAATTCTATATTAATTTTTTCATTTTGCATAATTTGCTCAACCATTTCCCGAATAATATCCTCTTCAAAACCGGACGGAAACCACGTAGGATGAGAACGTATGATATAGGTTTGGTTACCAAATTCCTCAAAAAATAAACCAACTTCCTCTAGGTCCTTTTTATATCGATCAATAAAAATCGATTCCTGTTTTGAAAAATCAAATGTCAGTGGTATTAATAATTCTTGTGACTCTTTCATTGCATTTCCTAGCTTTTCTTTATAATATTCATATTTAATGCGCTCTTGGGCAGCATGTTGGTCAATCATATATAAACCATTTTCATTTTGTGCTAATAGGTAAGTTCCCTGTAATTGACCTATTGGATACATAGGAGGAATACGATCACGAACCTTAACAGATTGATTTATAGGCTGATTTATTTCTTGCTGCGGTATTGATCGTGGTTCATCAAACGTCTCAGTTGGCTGTTCAATAAATGTTTCATCCGGTTTATCGATAGACGGTTCAACATATATTTCCGGTTGTTTTTCATTTATATTCTCATTTTGGAGGACAGACCCCGTATTCATTCTTTCTTCGTGCTTCCAGTTATCCTTCCTCGTTGGTGAGTGATCAAACTGAAATGTGTGCTGAAAAGATTCATTCTTTGGCTTCTCTTGCTTTGTTATTTCTGGAATTAATGTAGTTTCTCGAAATTTACTCTTAATGGTCTCTTCAATGATCGAAAAGAGTTCCTTTTCCTTACTAAAACGAACTTCAAGTTTTGTTGGATGCACATTGACATCTACTAAGATAGGATCCATTTGAATAGCTATTACAACAATCGGAAAACGGCCAATTGGAAGCAACGTATGATATGCTCGAATGATCGCTTGATTTAATACGTAACTTTTAATATAACGTCCATTAATGATTGTTGATATATAAGATTTAGATGCTCTCGTTACTTCCGGCTTCGCTATATATCCTTTAATTGAAAAATCGAGTGATTCACTTTCAATCGGCAACATTTTTTTGGCTGTTTCCATTCCATATACTTGAGCCACTACATGTAATAAATCTCCTGTACCAGCTGTTTTAAATAATGTTTTATCATTATGGATAACTTCAAAACGTATTTGTGGATGTGATAGTGCTAATCGATTGATCAAATCGGTAATATGGCCTAACTCCGTGTGAATGGTTTTCATATATTTTAATCTTGCTGGAGTGTTGTAAAATAAATCTTCTACTGAAATCTCTGTACCTTTACGAGCATCACTTTTTTGTTTCTCTTTTACTTTGCCGCCTTCTAATTTTAGGAGCGTTCCAGCTGCATCGCCTTGGGAAGTCTTTATCGTTAGCTTGCTGACAGAAGAAATACTTGCTAATGCTTCTCCTCGAAAGCCTAATGTCCTGACATGAAAAAGATCTGCATCATTCTTAATCTTACTCGTTGCATGTCTTAGAAAAGCCGTTTCACAGTCCTCTTCTGACATACCTTCTCCATTATCAATTACCTTTATTTGTTGCAATCCTGCTTCTACAATTTCTATTTTAATCCAGGTGCTATCCGCGTCAATACTATTTTCAACCAATTCTTTCACAACGGAAGCTGGTCTCTCCACTACTTCTCCAGCCGCAATTTTATTAGCAAGTGAATCCGGCAGTTGGAATATGTTCATTCAAAAAATCCTTTCATTTACGTCTTGGTAGCTTCTTTTTGCAAGCGATACAGTTCATTCAATGCTTCTAATGGGGTCATTTCTAACAAATTTAAATGCCTTAAATCACTGATCAATTTTTCATTCTTTGGCCTTTTCTCTTTATCAATACTTTGCTCCTCAACAAAAAAAGCTAATTGTGCCGATTCAATTTCATCCGTATTTGATGATGATTGAGTATTGTTTTCCAGATGCTCAAGAATTTCATTCGCCCTGTATATTAAATCATTTGGTAAATCTGCTAATTTTGCTACATGAATACCATAGCTTTTATCCGCAGCACCTTCTTTTATTTGGTGCAAGAAGACCACATTGTCCTCATATTCTTCGGCTCGGACATGGATGTTTTTTAATTTTTTTAACGATTCTTCTAAAGACGTTAATTCATGATAATGGGTAGAAAAGAGTGTTTTAGCGTGAATATAATCATGAATATACTCTACAATTGCTTGTGCTAAAGCCATCCCATCGTACGTGCTTGTTCCACGGCCAATTTCATCCAATAAAATAAGGCTTTTATCGGTAGCATTAGCAATAGCATGATTCGCTTCAAGCATTTCCACCATAAACGTACTTTGTCCGGAAACTAAATCATCAGCAGCTCCAATACGGGTGAAAATCTGATCAAAAATAATTAAATCAGCCTTATCACACGGCACAAAACACCCTATTTGTCCCATAATAGCGATTAATGCCACCTGTCGCATGTAAGTACTTTTTCCAGACATATTCGGTCCGGTTATTAATAAAATATTTTTATCTTGATCTAAAGAAACATCATTCGGAACAAAGGATCCATCTTTCATTACCTGTTCGACAACTGGGTGTCTTCCGTTTGTAATGACTAAGTTCTTCTCTACAAATTGAGGACGCTTATAGTTATTCGCTTCACTTACTGTGGCGAAAGCCTGTAGAACATCAATTTCACTGACAACCTCTGCTAATTGTTGTATATCAGCTATATGTTCTTTCATTTGCTCACGTATGTTTAAAAATATCTGATACTCTAGTTCTACACTTTTTTCCTCAGCCTCCAATATAAGCTGTTCCTTCTCTTTTAATTCAGGGGTAATGTATCGCTCAGCGTTTGTTAATGTTTGCTTGCGTTCATACCTTCCTTCCGGTAATAAATGCAAATTTGCTTTAGTAACTTCGATATAGTATCCAAACACACGGTTAAAGCCTATTTTTAGCGATTTAATTTTTGTTTCTTCTTTTTCCTTTTTTTCTAATGCTGCGATCCATTGCTTTCCATTCTTACTTGCATCTCTATATTGATCCAGCTTTTCGTTATATCCATCCTTAATGATCGAACCTTCTTTAATAGATACTGGCGGATCATTTACTAAACTTGATTCTAATAATATAAGTACATTTTCAGGTAAGACTAGTTTATTGTTTAAATCTACTATTTGTTCCCGTCCAAATTGATTTAAAATAGATTTTAACTCAGGAATTTTGGATAATGACTGTTTTAACTGAATAAGATCACGTGCATTCACATTTCCAAAAGCAATTCTTCCAGTAAGCCGTTCTAAATCGTAAACGGATTTTAATGTTTCTCGTAAAGTATCCCTTTCCATAAAGCTTTGATAAAAACCCTCGACGATTTCAAGTCTGTTCTCAATTGCTTTTTTGTTTAATAATGGGCGTTCCAGCCACTTTTTAAGCATTCTTGAGCCCATTGCTGTCACTGATTGATCAAGAACCCATAATAAACTGCCATGTTTTCCTTTTTTAATAATCGTTTCTGTCAGTTCAAGATTGCGCTTGGAATACATATCAAGGGCTAAGTAGTCATTTAAATGAATGATTTCAGCTTCTTGTAAATGGTCCAGTGAACGTTTTTGAGTTTCTTTTATGTAATTTAATAATCGGCTAAATGCTTCCAATAAGCGTTCATCATTATTAAGATTACCGCATAAGTTTCGAAATTCACCGTTAAATTTCACATCATCTTGATAGGACAATGTTACGTTAAGCTTATCTTTCAATTGCCTTTGTGCTTCTTCTTTAAGATCAGAAGATATGACAATTTCTCTTATTGGCTGGTTAAATAACTCATGAATGACACCGTCCCATCCATTATTTACAACAGCTAGTCTGTTTTCACCTGTTGATAAATCATTATAAGCGATAACATAGGTTCCGTCCTGAAAATGGGATAGACTGGCAATATAATTGTTTTCACGTTCGTTAAGCATGTTTGATTCCATTACAGTTCCCGGTGTTATAAGCTGGACAACTTCCCTTTTCACTACACCCTTGGCTGTCTTTGGATCTTCTACTTGTTCACAAATTGCAATTTTATATCCTTTTTCTACTAATGATTTTATGTAAGTTGTAGCAGCGTGATATGGTACACCACACATAGGAATTGGTTCTTTTTGACCTGAATCCCGTTTTGTAAGCGTTATCTCCAATTCCCTTGCAGCAATAATTGCATCATCATAAAACATTTCATAAAAATCGCCCAGACGAAAGAATAAAAAGGCATCTTTATGTTCTGATTTTATTTTTAAATACTGTTCCATCATTGGTGTATGTTTTGACATGCTTAAAGTCCTCCATAAAACGAATATATTGTCGATTATAACATAAAAAGAAAAAAGGAAGCGACTTAAATGAGGCAACATAGAGCTTTATAAAAACCAAAAAAATTACGAGAGAAAGTTCCCTCGTAATTTTCTTAGTCTCTTCTCCCGCCAATAAAATGCGGATTAACATCATCAAGTTCATCTTCTGTTAATTCGTAATCCCACTCATCATCCTCGTACTTCCGATGATATCCATGCGGATCCACTTTAACCCAAATTTTTGTCTCGCCAATCACTTGCACAAGGAATTCCCGTTCAACTTCTACCTCAATCTTATGCCCTTTTTTAGCAATTTTACACTCTAAACAATTTGGCTGTTGTACAACCTTCGCAATTACTTCATAATCATCATTTAGGCAATTATCATCCTTTACTGATAACGGCACATAATCGCAATAGGTAATTCTTTCCGTAACTACTTCCGTTTTTGTATTATCATTGTACGAATACCAAATATTTATGTCATAACTTCCATTAATTTCTACTGTGTCCTCTGATTTTTTCTTAGCATTATACAAATGATTAATTACCCAGCAACCAAGTATACTTGACGGTTGATGTGATGGCGAAATGGAATGGGTTGCTTTTGTAAACTTTTTTCCCTTTCCAATTACCGCTTTCGTAATGACTTCTCTATATTCTTTATCGTGGAAACTCATATTATGCTTACCTCCTCTTTTGTCATAGTCATTTTATGCAAGACAAATACCTAAAGTGCATAAATGATTCCATGAAAACAGAAAGAAGGTATACTTTTTAATATTAATACTGGTTTTCGGCTTCAAACAAAAGAAAAACCAAGTCAGAAGTTCCTTTCCCGACTCGGCTTTTCAATTTATATCTATTTAAATGGAGAAATCACTGACCACAAGCCGAACTATTTTGTTTCTTGGATCCTGTTTCACCCGCAAGAATGTCTCCACCTGTAGATTCAATTACTTCGTTCGTTACTTCCCTTGCAATTGTACCTGTAACAAGTTGTAATACATCGTTCACCACTAATTGTGTTTCCTTAAATTCTTGTACTACTGGGATTGCATCAATTTCAGCCTGGAGACGATCAAGTTCTGTCTCTACTCTTTTTAATGCTTCTGTTTTTTCATATGCTTGAAAGTTAACTGCTTGTTTTTGTAATGCTTTTATTTTTTTAATAAGACTTTGAACTTTTTTGTTTTCGTTAATCTTCGCTTCCACTTGTTTAAAACGGTCAATTTCTTCCGTGTTTGCGAGCATATTTGCTAGCTTTTTAGCTTCGTCTAAAATTTCTTTCCTTGTATATTCAGCCATTGTGATTCACCTCTACTGTATTTTCTACCATAATACCATCTAAAGACCATGTTTTGGCTTCCGTTATTTTCACATCAACAATTTGACCTATTGATGACTTAGGGCCTTTGAAGTTTACCAGTTTATTTCTTTCCGTATAGCCAGCAAGTACATCTGGGTTATTTTTGCTTTCCCCTTCCACTAGCACTTTTACTACTTTATCTTTATAGGCTTTCATCGCCTCTGCTGACTGTTTGTTTACAAGATCGTTTAAACGGTATAGACGTTGCTTTTTCACTTCCATTGGAACATCATCTTTTTTGCGAGCTGCAGGTGTCCCTTCACGAGGTGAATATATAAATGTATATGCCGACTCAAAACCGACCTCTTCAACAAGAGACAATGTTTCTTCAAATTGCTCTTCTGTTTCATTCGGAAAACCAACAATAATATCTGTTGTAAGTGTTGCATTGGGCATTGCTTTACGTATTTTTGACACCAATTCTAGATAAGATTCCCTTGTATACTTGCGATTCATGCGTTTAAGCACTTCACTGCTGCCAGATTGAACAGGTAGGTGAATATGATCAAGTAAATTACCACCTTGAGCAAGCACTTCAATTAAACGATCATCAAAATCTCTTGGATGTGAGGTTGTAAAACGAACCCTTGGAATATCTATTTTATGAATATCATTCATAAGGTCACCCAGACCATACGTAATATCCCCAAAATCTTTTCCATAAGCATTCACATTTTGACCGAGTAACGTAATTTCTTTATACCCTTGTGCAGCTAGATGACGTACTTCTTGAATTATATCTTTTGGCCTGCGGCTCCGCTCTTTTCCGCGCGTCATAGGAACAATACAATACGTACAGAATTTATCACATCCATACATAATATTCACCCATGCTTTTATCTTACCGTGGCGCACTTTCGGAAGGTTTTCAATAATATCTCCTTCTTTAGACCACACTTCAACAACATTCGCTTCTTTACTAAACATTGATTCCTTAATTAACTGCGGTAGTCTATGAATGTTATGTGTACCAAATATTAAATCGACATGCTGATGTTTTTGCATAATCCGATTAACTACCGATTCTTCTTGTGACATACAACCACATACACCTAAAATTAGGTCTGGTTTTTCCAGTTTAAGCGGTTTTAAATGGCCTATTTCACCAAATACCTTATTTTCAGCATTCTCTCTTATTGCACAAGTATTTAATAAGATAATGTCGGCTTCCTTTGTGTCTGATGTTGACTCATATCCCATTTCGGTTAAGATTCCTGCCATCACTTCCGTATCATGTTCATTCATTTGGCAGCCATAGGTACGGATAAGAAATTTTTTCCCGTTACCGATGTTTTTTATATCTTCTGGAATTTGAAAATTATAATGAACATTTATTTCATCACGTCCACGTTTGCGTGCCTTATTAAGATTCGGCGGTTCATAGGTTGTTTCGAAATATTTCGCGAAATCTTCACTCGTTTTTTCTTTTAATGGTTTGTCCTGACCGGATTTTCTGTCCGCGGCATCTCCTTGAATGATTTGCGACATTTCTTTTCGCTGTTGCTCATTCATACATGAAACTCCTTTCTTTATCTAAAACTTACATTCACCTTCAATTCAATATACATTAATACAGTATAAAGCTTATCCAACAATTTAACAATACATGACTTACACAGCCTAAATAAAGGTACTAAATTTGTCATAAACCAAAATTAAAATGAGGCTATCTCTAAAGAGACCGATTCCTTCTGTTGCGGGAAACGACTCTTTTTTTGAGATAGCCTCATTTAGATTGACTTACCTAGGTTCTACAATTAATTTAATTGCAGTACGTTCATCATTATCAATCATAATATCGGTAAAAGCTGGAATACAAATTAAATCAACTCCACTAGGTGCTACGAACCCTCTCGCAATAGCTACCGCTTTAACAGATTGGTTTATTGCACCCGCTCCAATTGCTTGGATTTCTGCTGATCCACGCTCACGTAGAACATTTGCAAGTGCACCTGCGACTGAATTAGGATTTGATTTTGCTGAAACTTTTAATATGTCCATTACTAGTTCCTCCTTCATTTGCTAATGTAGTTCTACTGCTACTATATTCTTGGAGATGATGGCTTATTACCTAATTATGCATCAATAATTCTAAAAATTCAAATAGTAAACATCAACTAAAAAAAGGATGATCGTCGTTAATTAATATGCGTTCTATTTTTTTGGTATTCCCAGTATTTTTATCAATAGTAACTAAACAACCATTTAATTGGGCTCTTCCCTTTTTATCGACTTCAAAACGCACGGGTAAACTAGTCAAAAACCGCTTCATTACTGCTTCTTTTTCAACACCTAATATTGCATCATAAGGTCCGGTCATTCCAACATCTGTTATATAGCCTGTACCTTTTGGCAAAATACGCTCATCTGCAGTTTGCACATGTGTATGTGTTCCAACCATTGCACTTATACGCCCATCAACATACATTCCCATTGCTTGTTTTTCACTTGTTGCTTCAGCATGAAAATCGAGAAAAATGATATTTGTTCGCTTTCTTGCTTCCTTGATGATTTCATCAGCTTTACGGAAGGGATCGTCCAATGGGTCGAGAAAACTGCGGCCTTGTATATTAATAACTGCCACTTCCGTTCCGTTTACATTAATAAAAACGCTCCCCTTACCAGGAGTATCTTGTGGAAAATTAGCTGGGCGAACCATGTACTTTGCATCTTCTATAAACTCAAAGATTTCTTTTTTTGCCCATGTATGATTTCCCAATGTCACTACTTGGGCACCATGTTCAAGAAATTCTTTATATATTTTTTCTGTAATACCTTTTCCTGCAGCGGCATTCTCTCCATTAATAATGGTAATGTTTGGACGGTACTTTTCCTTTAATTTCGGTAAGTAATCATGCACCATATCTCTGCCCGGAGAACCTACTACATCTCCAATAAATAAAATTTTCATTTTGTTAATCACCCTATTTCATTGATTACTCATAGTGTTTCATAAGGAATTTACATTGTCAAAATCCTGCCTTAAAAATAAAAAGCGGTACAATGACCGCTTTTTAAGAAAATTAAATCTTTATTTTGCATATTCAACTGATCTAGTTTCTCGAATGACTGTTATCTTTATATGACCTGGGTAGTTGAGCTCGTTCTCGATCCGTTTTCGAATGTCTCTAGCAACACGAACAGATTCAATATCATCGATTTCATCAGGCTTTACAATAATTCTGATTTCTCTTCCAGCCTGAATAGCAAATGATTTTTCGACTCCTGAGAAAGATTCTGAAATTTCCTCAAGTTTTTCTAAACGTTTAATGTAGTTTTCCAGCGTCTCACTTCTTGCTCCAGGTCTAGCAGCAGATAATGCATCAGCTGCAGCAACTAAAACAGAAATAATAGAAGTAGCCTCTTCATCACCATGGTGGGAAGCAATTGAATTAATTACCACTTCCGGTTCTTTATATTTTATTGCTAACTCTTTACCTATTTCTACGTGGCTACCTTCTACTTCGTGATCAATTGCTTTACCAATATCATGAAGTAAACCAGCTCTTCTTGCTAATTTTTCATCTTCGCCTAGTTCAGCAGCAAGCAAACCAGCAAGGTAGGCGACCTCTGTAGAATGCTTTAACACATTTTGACCATAGCTTGTACGATATTTTAGACGGCCAAGAATTTTAATCATATCTGGATGTAGACCATGTATTCCAATTTCGAACGTCGTTTCCTCACCAACTTCACGTATATACTCATCAACTTCACGTCTAGCTTTATCCACCATTTCTTCGATTCTTGCTGGATGAATTCTGCCATCTTGGACGAGTTTTTCAAGTGCAATACGTGCTGTCTCTCTACGTATTGGATCAAAACCGGACAAAATCACCGCTTCCGGTGTATCGTCAATGATTAAATCAATACCTGTTAACGTCTCCAACGTCCTTATATTACGACCTTCACGACCAATAATACGACCTTTCATCTCATCATTGGGAAGATTCACAACAGATACAGTTGTTTCAGCTACGTGATCTGCAGCACAGCGTTGTAAGGCTAATGAAAGAATATTTTTTGCCTTTTTATCAGCTTCTTCCTTGGCATGATTTTCCGCTTCTTTAATCATTAGAGCGGCATCATGTGAAACTTCTTTTTCAATCTTATCTAAAATAACCTGTTTTGCTTGGTCAGCTGTATATCCTGAAATGCGTTCAAGCTCAGTTTGCTGCTTCTGTAACATAGCTTCCACTTTGCTTTCCATTTCTTCAATTTGTTGTTGTTTTTCTGCTAGTGATTGCTCCTTTTCTTCTAACATTAATTCACGCTTATCAAGCATTTCACTTTTTCTATCTAGACTTTCTTCTTTTTGCATCAGACGATTTTCTTGCTTTTGTATTTCTAGTCGTCGTTCACGTAATTCTTCTTCTGACTGCTGACGAAGTTGATGATTTTCATCCTTCGCTTCAAGAAGTGCCTCTTTTTTAGCGGCATCTGCATTTCGACGTGCTTCTTCAGTTATTTGTTTTGCTAAAGTTTCTGCACTGGAAATCTTAGCTTCTGCAATAGATTTACGAATCAGATAACCAACAACAATACCGACGATTAGGATTAAGGCAAGCAAAATGGAGATGATTAAAGGATTGTCCATGATTTCACCTCCTATTGCTATAAAATTTTCACTTCATTATTGTCGGCATGTACCATATTCAAATGAAAAAAATAGTAAATGTATAATAGGAAATATAAAATTATACATATTAATTTTAATTGTCCATAAACCCAATGTCAAGGAAACGTCACAAGTTCTCATTCAATGAAAATACTTTTTCATATTATACAGCAAAAAACCTCTGCTGATGAAACATGAGTAGCAAAGGTTTTCCAAAGTACATCACTCTATTTTTCCTTTAAAAGTCTAAACTTTCCTGCTCTGGTTTTTCGGTTTTTTCAGCAGATTCATCTTCTTTTGTTTCATCCAGATTGTAATGTTGACGAATTGCATCATGAATTTCTGCCATCATATCTTCATTTTCTTTTAAAAATTGTTTTGCATTTTCGCGACCTTGTCCAAGCCTCTCCTCATTATAAGAATACCAGGAGCCGCTTTTTTTAATGATGTCTAATCCAGAAGCCATATCGAGTATTTCTCCTTCCTTTGAAATACCCTCTCCATACATAATATCCACTTCTGCTTGCTTAAATGGTGGTGCCACCTTATTTTTAACTACTTTTATTCTCGCTTTATTCCCTACCATATCGTTTCCTTGCTTCAGAGTTTCTGCACGTCGGACTTCTAATCGAACAGAAGAGTAAAATTTAAGCGCACGCCCACCTGGAGTTGTCTCAGGATTCCCAAACATAACTCCTACTTTTTCTCTGATTTGGTTGATGAAAACAGCCATTGTTTTCGATTTATTAATGACACCAGATAGTTTCCTTAGAGCTTGAGACATCAGACGTGCTTGCAAACCTACATGTGAATCTCCCATCTCTCCTTCAATCTCTGCTTTAGGAACTAATGCAGCAACTGAATCAACAACAATAATATCGACTGCACCACTTCGTACAAGGGCTTCAGCAATTTCTAATGCCTGTTCACCCGTATCAGGCTGCGATAACAATAGTTCTTCAATATTAACGCCTAGTGCCCGTGCATAATTTGGATCAAGAGCGTGCTCAGCATCAATAAATGCTGCTTGACCGCCTTGTCGCTGCGCTTCTGCAATCGCATGCAGTGCTACTGTCGTTTTACCAGATGATTCTGGTCCATATATTTCAACAACACGTCCTCTGGGATAGCCACCAATTCCAAGTGCTACATCTAATGCCAGGGATCCACTTGGAATTGTTGCAATTCTTTTTTCCGCTTGTTCACCTAATTTCATGATGGACCCTTTGCCAAATTGTTTCTCTATTTGTTTCAAAGCCATATCTAAAGCTTGTTTTCTATCACTCAACGAAACTACCTCCTTTAATTGACTATCTACTATGATACCTTGTTTTTTTCTATTTGCCAAGAATAAAACGAATAAATGTTCCTGTTTTTTTAGAACATTTGGCCATCAAAAATGAAATATATGTGAATCTTTCTACCTGAAAATTCATTTTTAAAACTTTTCTCGCTTTAAAATTGTTATTTTAGAAATTCAAATATTAATTCAAATCCCTTTAAGGTTGCTCTTTTTCGTATCGTATTTCGACCACCTTGAAATGACATCTTCTCCACTCTTTGATCTCCGTCTTCTGTACAAATAGCAATATAAACAGTTCCAGCATCGTGACCCTCAACAGGTTCAGGCCCAGCCACCCCAGTAAAACTAATTCCAATATGTGCATCTAATTTTTTACATATATTTTGAGCCATTTCCACTGCACATTCCTCGCTAACAGTACCTTTGCTTTTTATTGTTTCGGAAGAAACACCAAGTAAATTCTTTTTAACATTGGTATCATAGCAAACAATTCCTCCAAGACATACTTGTGAGGCACCTTCTATTGAGATTAGCTTTTCTGTAAACATGCCTCCTGTTAAACTCTCTGCAGCTGCGATTCGTTTTTTTTGAGCTTTTAGCAAAGAAAAAACTTTCGATTCTATGCTTTCCTCATCGATGCCATAGAAATAAGTACCGACTCTTGAAAGAATTTGCTCTTTGATTCGCTGCAATAAAAGATTTGCTTTCTCTTTTGATCTTTCTTTAGCAGTAAGGCGAATAATCACTCCATTATTTTGAGCCAAAGGAGCAATCGTTGGATTTGTCTGTGCTTGGATAATATCACTTAATTCATGCTCTAGCCTAGATTCACCGATACCTATAAAACGTAATACCATCGATTTAATAATCATTTCTTCACCGGTCAACTTTTTTAAATAGGGTATTACATGATCCTTTGTCATTTGTTTCATTTCTCGAGGAACCCCAGGTAAAAAAATCCATGATTTATTTTGATGCGAAACAATCATTCCCGGAGCCATTCCTGCATTATTTTGAAGGACTTGGGCTCCTTGAAAAACACGTGCTTGCCTGCGGTTATTAGGAGTCATTTCAGTACCTTGTTTTTCATAAAACTTCTCGATTTTTTTCATTGAAGGCGTGTGTTCTTCCATATCAAGTTCACTAATACGTTGAAACGCTTCACGTGTCATATCATCTTCCGTCGGACCTAGTCCACCCGTTACGATAATAACGTCTGAGCGTTGGTGAGCTTGGCTGAATATCTCTTCTACACGCATTAAATTGTCGCCAACTACAGCGTGAGAATAAACGTTAATACCGTATAATGATAATTGCTCAGATAACCACTGGGCATTTGTATTTGCAATTTGCCCAAGCAATAATTCTGTACCCACTGCGATAATTTCTGTTTTTAATTGTTTACTCATTTTGTATCCCTCATTACATGCCAATTTTTAGCAAAATAATCATATCCTGATAAGACTGTAAAGAATAAAGCTATATATAAAAGAATTGTATCAAACGGAAATGCTAAATAAGAGAAGGGAAAATTATGAAGTAACAGTGCTGCAATTGCAACAATTTGTGTCACAGTTTTCAGTTTTCCAAGTTTACTTGCTGCAAGCACAATTCCTTCACCTGCTGCCACGAGCCGAAGTCCTGTCACTGCAAATTCTCTACTGATAATAATAATAACAACCCAAGCTGGTGCTAATCCTAATTCAACTAGTAAAATTAAGGCAGCAGAAACAAGTAGTTTATCTGCAAGCGGATCTAAAAATTTCCCTAAATTTGTCACAAGATTATACTTGCGGGCATAATAACCATCTACCCAGTCAGTAGAAGATGCAAAGATAAACAGCAGGCCAGATGCAAAATGGGATATCGGAAGGTCGGCATTTCCAATATTCCATTGCCCCCATTCAAATGGGATGCTAAGCAGTAAAATAAAAATCGGAATTAAAAATATGCGTGATAATGTAATCTTATTAGGTATATTCATGTCTTTTCCTCCTAATTAAGGGCTGTCTTAATAGCACAGGGTCAGACCC
This sequence comes from Virgibacillus alimentarius, assembly GCF_017874635.1. Classification (NCBI taxonomy): domain Bacteria; kingdom Bacillati; phylum Bacillota; class Bacilli; order Caryophanales; family Bacillaceae; genus Virgibacillus; species Virgibacillus alimentarius. The sequence goes on along the minus strand of NZ_JAGIKX010000001.1, from coordinate 182,955 downwards.
CTCAAAAGGAAGTCAGACCCTTATAATACAGCACTCTATTCAGTTTTTTTGTTTAAATTAACCCAAATTTTTTGGTGTACGTATTCTTCCGGATCTACTGGGTATTCTAACTCTGTCCCATTTATTTCAATCGTTAGTGCAGGTGCATTTCCAATATTAAAATAAACTTTTTCTTCATCACTAATATCTATTTCTTCTGGAGACTCGTCTGGATTAATCATGCCCTCTAAATAATTTTCGCCACTTTCACCATCAATTTGAATATAAGTATCCCCATCTAAAGATAACTTAATGTTGACATTGTCCTTCAAGTTATTTAAATCAAGTTCAGATTCAGGAGAGCCTCCACTTCCTTCTTCAACCACACTAAACTCAGGTTTTTCGGAATCATTTTTTTTATCTTCTGTGTCATCGTTTCCTTCATCTTCATCATCTACATCTGTTTGATTATCATTACTTTCGCCTTCAGCATCTTCACTGTAAATAATTTCATCATTTTGTTCCGGTACTGGGTCAGGATTACTATTTGCAGTAGTTTTTTGATAAAAAACCCACGCAGCAAAAACAATTGCTATAACAAGTAAAACAACAATTAATGTGGGTATAAAAGAAAAATTAAACAGGTTGCTTCTTCCACGACGTTTTTCTCGATTTGACCGCTGCAAGCGTGTATATTCAATCTCATTTTCTTCTGTTGAAGGTACTTCACTTTTGTGTTCTTCCAGTAATTCACTCGGATTTAAACCAACTGCATTTGCATATTCTTTTATAAAAGCTCTAGCATAAAATTTCCCAGGCAAAATATGTAAATCGCCTTTCTCTATAGCTTCTAAATATCTTTTTTGAATTTTTGTTGTTTCTTGTAAACTTTCTAAAGATAACCCTTTTTCTTCTCTGGCTTCCTTTAATTTTGTTCCTATTTCCATATCCAACACCATCCATTTTAAAAGTCAAACATAGAAAAGCTATTCCCTTGACCGAATGGATTATTTTCAATCGGTTCATATGTAATTTCTTCATCCTCATGACTGCGCAATTCAATTATATAATCAAAGTCATCTAACGTATACTCCGTTGCCTGCACAAAAATATCTGGATGCTCAACTACTTTGATAGCGGGAAGTTGCATAATTTCCCGAATGAGTTGCCAATGCTTCTCATTGGAACGCCTTTTCGAGACAATACCATCGATAATATAAATATTGTCATTGCCATATTCGCCTTCAATTAACTGACTTCTCACTGTTTGTTTTAGTAAGGTACTTGATACAAACAACCAGCGCTTGTTTGCACAAACACTCGCTGCGACAACAGATTCTGTTTTCCCCACACGAGGCATCCCGCGTAATCCGATGAGTTTATGCTCTTCTTTTTTATATAATTCAGCCATGAAATCGACTAATAATCCTAATTCATCCCGAACAAAACGTACTGTTTTACGATCGTCAGCATCCCTGTGGATGTATCTGCCATGTCTAACGGCTAATTTATCTCTCAGTTTAGGCTTACGTAATTTTGTCACCTTAATAATTTCCATCATGTCTAAGACCGATTTTAAACGGGTGATTTGTTCATCATGTTTTGCGAGCAACAACATAACCCGCTTTGAATGCTCTACCCCATTTATGGTAATAATATTTATAGACAGCATTCCTAATAAAGAAGAGATATCCCCGAGTAAACCAGGACGGTTATATTGAATTTCATATTCAAGGTACCATTCTGTTCTTTCCATAATTAACTCCTTTATTTTATACATTCATTTTATGATACTCAATCATTTGTATGAAAGCAATCTATATTATATAATAAATGATTTTTCAGTTAGTGAAAAGGATTATGGATTTTAAATGATAGTTTTTTTCATTTATTTTTAAAAATGAAAAAGAAGCCGTAATAGCTATCCGGCTTCTTTTCCTATATCATTGTGAATTTCCTTCATTTTGTACGAGCTTCACCATCGCACTAGCAAGAGCTTGCTGTTCATCTTCTGAAGCAGCATTCCAAAGTTCTCTTAAAACTGCTTCTTCCTCATTTTTAGCTTCAACACTTTGCGAAAGATAGTCTCCTACTTCATGAGCCACATTCGTAATTGTTTCTTGACTCATTCCTTGTGCTTGCGCTTGATTGAGCTTATTAGCTAAAAATTCCTTCCACGTTTCAAAATTATCTAAGACTGACATCCATCTGCCTCCTTCAGTTTTTTTCACATATAGTATTTGAATTTATAATCAATTTATACAGGATGAAGGAGTTTTTTAAGTTTACCATCCGCCAGTCATACCAATTATTTCTCCTTGGATATAATTAGCATTTTCATCTAATAAAAAGCTAATCGTATGTGCAATTTCACTGGGCGTTCCCGCACGGTTCATTGGGATTTCTGATAAAACCATTTTTTTCTCTTCTTTTGATAAGTTATGATTCATTTTTGTATCAATAAAACCCGGACTAACAGCATTTACAGATATCCCACATGGAGCAACCTCTTTTGCCAATGCTTTAACAAAACTATTTTGCGCCCCCTTAACCGCTGAATAAATAACCTCAAAGCTCGCGCCAACACTACCCCAGATAGATGTGATTAAAATGATTTTTCCAGCTCTTTTTTGAATCATTGCTGGGAGTAGATGCCGTGCAATCATCCAAGGCGCCTTTACATGCAAGGTTAACATTTCATCCATTGCTTTTTCCGATGTATCTTGAAATAACCCATAAAAAGCTGCACCACTTGCAAAAATAATATAGTCAACAGGATAAACAATTTGAATTAACAAGTTCTTTATTTCTTCATTATTAAAGAGATCAGCTTGCATCGTTGTTAAAACGCAATTATGATCAAGTTTATTGATAAACTCATCAATCTTTTCCCGGTTTTTATTATAATGGAGCAATAATTGATAACCGTCCATTGCCAGTCTGTCAGCAATTGCTATTCCAATGTCACCACTAGCTCCAATGATTAATACATTTTTCCCCATAAGTACTCCTTATTCCGCTATTATTTCACAAACAGCCAGACGCTCTTCATCTATCCAATTTTGAACAAAGGAATTCACATCATCAAGTGTCAATGACTGAATAAAAGGTATTAACTCAAAAAAATCAATTCCCTGTGTATGATAGTGAATACATTGGTTCGCAATATACTCTAATGAGTTCATGGCCCGTAATAATTGACCTATTTTCTTTCTCTTCATTACCATAAATTCATCAGATGTGAAGGAAGCTGTTTTGGTACTTAATAGCATTTGTTTTACTTTTTGTGCAAATTGTTCTGGCTGATGTGTATTGCCGCCAATGATGGAATAACCGAAATTTTTTTCTAAAGTGGATTCAAAATAAAAACTCTCATCTATAAGCGCTTCATTATACAACGCCTGATAAAATCTTCCACCTTTTGAAAAATAATAATCCAAAACCATCCCTTGCAATAAGTCTTTTACTAAAAACTCTTTTGAATTAAATTCCTCTGAGGATTCTTTGATACCTACTGCACACTTAGGAATTGAAACCGGCATGTTGATTATACTTTTTTTCTTAGCAACATTGACTGGTTCATCTGGAAATTCGCGCTTAAGACCTTTCATTTTAGTGAATTCTTTTTCTGCTTGATTACGTTTTATGAAATCCATCATGTTTTCTGCGTCGAAATTCCCTGCGATACAAAGAGTCATGTTCTCTGGATGATAAAATGTATGATAACATGTGTATAAGTCTTCTTTTGTTATAGAGTGGATAGACTCCACTGTACCAGCTATATCAATGTTAACCGGATGATTTTGAAACATACTTCTAAGCGTCCCCATAAAAGATTGCCAATCAGGCTGATCATTATACATCTCTATTTCTTGTGCAATAATTCCCTTTTCTTTTTCTACGGATTGTTCTGAGAAAAAAGGATCTTGAACAAAATCTAATAGTGTTTTTACATTTTCTTGAATATTACTTGTCGCTGAAAATAGATAAGCTGTTTTTGTAAAAGAAGTATATGCATTTGGAGATGCTCCCTGTTTCCCGAAATCTGCAAATACATCACGATCTTCTTTTTCAAATAGCTTATGTTCCAAAAAATGAGCAACACCTTCAGGCACTGTTATTTGGTTTTCTTCTCCAATAGGTACGAAAGTTTGGTCTATGGAGCCATAATTCGTAGAAAACAAGCCATACGTTTTGGCCATTTCTTGTTTAGGTAATAATAAAACGGTAAGTCCGTTTTCTAATTTTTCAAAATACAACACTTCATCAATGATATCATACTTTTTTCTATCCAATCTATTTTCCTCCCTTACCTGTTAATAAATAAACTGTATCTTCTTCGATTTTTTCAGCTATATTGATGACCTGTTCTTTAGTTACTTGCTTAATATTATTAATTAACTGATCAGGTGTGATTTCTTTATTTCCTAATACTTGTTGATATAGAAGTTCAATCATCCCTTGAGGATGATCCATTGTTTCAAGCAATTGGTTGATAATTAACTCTTTCGTTTCCTGTAGTTCTTCTTCTGTAAATTCTCCATTTTTCATTGCAGTTATTTGTAATTCAATAATTTCTTTTGCTTTTTCATAATCTTCTGCGGCAATGCCACTAAAGACAAGCAATAAACCTTTATGACTTTCAATTCTGGAAGCAGCATAATAAGCTAAGCTGTTTTTCTCTCGAACATTAATAAATAATTTAGAACTAGGAAAACCGCCAAAAATTCCATTAAAAACATGTAATGCGAAATAATCATCATCTTGATAGGTGCAATGAGTTCGATATCCAATATGTAGTTTTGCTTGTTGTATATCTTGCTTTTCTATAACTACATTAGGCTTTTCTTGTTTGTCTACAGAAAGTGAACTTGAGTGTTGTACGACCGGCTCACTTCGCTTTCTTTGCAGCATGGTTGTTGTAATATGCTTTTTAATTTTTTCCTGATCAAAGTCCCCTAATACATAAATATCAAGGTGATCCTCCCTCATTAACTGTTGATAGTAATCGTATAAATTTTCAGGCGTTATGGAGTTAAGGTCCTCTTCGTAACCATGTACATGTAATTGATATGCTTCTCCTTTACACATTTCATCAATCAGCCGCATATTAGCATAACTCATTTTATCATCGATAATAGCATTCATCTTCTGTCTTAGGGTTTCTGTTTCACATTTAAAAACATCGGTATTAAACGCATTTCCCTGTACGTTTGGATGGAATATTACTTCAGTTAATAATTCGATCGCATCATCGAAAATAGAAGATTCATTTGGAATAAATTTCGGATTGGCCAATTCCATACGCATACTAAGAATATGGTTATCTCCCTTTTTTGCTCCATCAATGGATAGGACGGCGCCATATAAATCATCCAATTTTGACTGTATCGCTTTTCTGCTTGGATAATTCTTTGTCCCTTGTCTTAAAATATAAGGGAGAAGAGCTCGCTTGGTGATTGTCTCGCGAGTTAAAGGAGCTTTAAATTTAACAACAATATTCATTGTTTTATATTTTTTACTAGGTACTAAATGTAATTTTACTCCATGATGTTCTGATACCTCTTCAGTAATTTTATTCATCCTAAATCCTCCAGTTCTTTTCGCAATATGAAAGGTAATTATCATTACTGCTATAGTCTGCACTTTTTTTCCATCTACTAATCATTATAAGCTACGTATGGATATAATTTCTATCATCCAATGTTAATAAACATTAAAAAGCGGATTTGTTATCATCATGAATAACAAATCCGCTCTTGCAATATTATAATTTTTCCATACGTTTCCTTAAAACATGAAAACTAAAAATATCAGGCCGAAAATAGTTAGCTGAATATAAGACCGCTTCATCGTCTGCGGTGTAATGCATTTGTTTTAGCAATAAAAGTGGCTGTTCAGGGTCACAATCAAGATAATCATAAATTCGATCATGATAGCCAATTGGTTCAATATATGTTACAGCATAAGCAATTTGTTTGTTTGCATATTCTTCCATCACTCCGAATAAAGAATCTTCTTTATGGACAGTGTCTATGGGAATTAGCCCTTTGGGTACCTTGTCAATACAAAACACAACAGGCTGATTATCCGCAGTACGTACACGTTCAATTTTTGCGATACGATCCAGTTTTGTTGAGGAAAATTTTTTTCGGTCCTCTTCAGTTGGTTCTTGATACGCTGAACTTAAATACCGCGTTCCGGCCACTTTTCCAGATTGTTCAATCATATACGTAATACTGTTTAGTTCTTCGATACCTGATGAAAAAATTGGTTTCGGATTAACAAAAGTCCCAACCCCATGCCGTCTAATAATAATATTATCTTCTTCTAGTATTCTTAGCGCTTCTCGTAATGTAGCCCGAGAAACCCCTAGTAATTTCGATAGTTGAAATTCAGAGGGCAGCTTTTCCCTCTCTTTATAGGTACCATTCTCAATATCCCGTTTAATTTGATCGATAACTTGCAAATATAAATGGCGTGAATTATTTTTAATCGCTATAAAGAATCCCTTCCTTCAACCTCTTACAAAATCAAGACTTTTGACCCAAGACTATTATACCGTTAAATATAACATGTTTACTTATTTAAATAAAGCTGATTTTACCTATTTTTAAAATTTATGAAAAAGTGTTTGGAATAAGTAGACCACAACTAAAAAAGGACAGGTAGATGAAGAAATAAACTGTCCTTTTACTTATCTACTTCAGATAAAAGAAGCTTCTATCATTTGACGTGAAGTTGATTTTCATCTGAAGACTGTGAAACTAATACCGTTCTTGGCTTACTTCCTTCATAAGGTCCTACTATTCCTCTATCTTCCATCGCATCAATTAAACGGGCCGCTCTTGTATAACCAATTCTGAACCTTCTCTGTAACATGGAGACACTCGCACTTTGCATTTCAGTTATAAGCCTGACAGCATCCTCGTATAATTCATCATCCACTTCAGCAGTAACCTCATCTATTTCTTCAGGTATCATTTCTTCTTGATAGGAAGCTTTTTGTTGATCAATACAATGATCTACAATGCGCTCTACCTCTTCATCTGATAAAAATGCACCTTGTACACGTGTTGGTTTGGATTCTCCTACTGGCATAAACAGCATATCTCCACGACCTAAGAGCTTTTCTGCGCCGCCGGAATCCAAAATAGTCCTTGAATCTGTAGCTGAAGAAACACTAAAAGCTATACGGGATGGAATATTAGCTTTAATCACACCCGTTATAACGTCTACAGATGGACGCTGTGTAGCAATAATTAAATGTATTCCTGCAGCCCTCGCCATTTGTGCAAGACGTGTAATAGAATCTTCTACATCACTTGAAGCTACCATCATTAAATCAGCTAGTTCATCTACTAAAACTACTATATATGGCAAATGAGGCTGCTCATCATCCGTAACCTGATTTTGCTTTCTGATATATTCATTATAGCCCTCAATGTTCCTCGTTCCGGTCTCTGAAAATAATTCATATCGTCGCTCCATCTCAGATACTACTTTTTTCAATGCTCTTGATGCCTTTTTTGGATCTGTCACAACGGGGGCTAATAAGTGAGGTATACCATTATAAACGTTTAACTCCACCTTTTTAGGATCAATCATCATCAATTTTACTTCATGTGGTTTTGTGCGCATAAGTATGGTAGTAATAATACCATTCACACAAACACTTTTTCCGCTGCCTGTAGCACCTGCGATTAACATATGAGGCATTTTATTTAATTCTCCTACAATAGCCTCTCCTGATATGTCTCTCCCTAATGCAAATAGCAATTTTGACTTTGACGGTTGTTTTGTCGTAACTTCAAGAACCTCTCGCAAAGAAACCATTGCAACTTCTTGATTTGGCACCTCAATCCCAACTGCTGATTTACCAGGTATTGGTGCTTCTATTCGAATATCCTTTGCAGCCAAAGCAAGCGCTAAATCGTCGTGCAAACTGACAATTCTACTAACCTTTACACCTGCGTCAGGATAGACTTCATATTTTGTCACGGCCGGTCCAACATGCACTTTTGTAATTTTTGCTTTTACCCCAAAACTATGAAATGTACGCTCCAGCTTTCGAACAGTAGATTGAATGTGAGATTTTTCATGCTGCTGCGAATTGTTTGCGGGCTCAGTCAGCAAATCAAGTGGTGGAAGAATATATTCATAGTTTTCCGTTTCAGTCATTGGAAGTGGGATACTCTCCTCATCCGAAGAATCTTCCGCATTTTTATCTTCTGAAACTATATTTTCAGATTTACTAGAAGGTGGATCAAAGGAGCTGGCAACATCGGTGAAATCCTGAATAACCGGTATTGCAGATTCATCACTGTTATTTTGTAAATCCTGATCATCTTCAAGCAGTTTATCTAATTCTTCTCCAGGAGCAGCTTGTCTATTATCGCGAAATTCAATTAAACGCGACTTGAATTTTTTTCCCATCAAGGCAATACTTTTTCCAATCTTCGCGAAAAACTCTCCTAAAGAAAATTCAGTCATAAAGATGAATCCTATAATTACAGAAAAAACAGCAACTATTTTCGCACCTATCGAGGAAAAAAGATAATAACAAAAAGCAAACAAAACTCCTCCTAGCATCCCCCCACCCGTCTGTGCTGACGTACCATGTCCATTTACATAAACTAATAGATTATCCCATGTTGCTTTGATAATAGAAGGATTGTCTGCCTCCATTAGCAATCTCTCAAATGTTTGAATGTGCGTTAAAAGCAAGATGCCCAGAAAGCTAATATAGAAACCGACTAATTTTCTATTAAAAAAATCAGGATAACGGCGCTTTACTAATAAAAAAATTCCAGTAACTAATAAAAAAACAGATGCAATAAAATACCATATACCTAAAAAGAAATGAAAAAGATATTCTAATCCTCCAGGAATCGCACCATCACTTATAGCACTTGCACCACTGCCAAAAACAGCTAGGAAAATAAATAGAAGGCCTAATAACTCAGTTTTCAGTTGTTTTTTTAAGTGCTTTTTTCTTTTTTTTCGTTTTTTCTTTGCCACAGCTATCACCTCAGTTTCCGGCATGAACATGAAACCCCTGCCCTATAAAAATTGGCAAGGGTTTACTTAATTATAAATTATATCCATTATATCATATTCCATAAAGATGTTTGCACCTTAGGATAAAATAGTTCCCGGAGTAAAATTGGAATTTAAAAAATCTTGGGGATCAGTGGAAAGAAGCTGCAATAATTGATAAGATCCATCTTTTCTTTTCTCTACATATAATTCCATACCGTGATAAGAAACCCATTGGCGATTGTTGAAAGAATCATTAGAATCCGGAAAAATATCTGTCTGTGATAATGGCGTGTATAAAATCATTGTATCACCGTCTTGTTGTTGTCATTATCATTTTCAATTAATTCGTTTACTTTTTTCATCGCTTCCTTAACACCGCCTACATCATCAATAAGACCGTACTCAACCGCATCAGACCCCACTACATTCGTACCAATATCTCTCGTTAAATTTCCCTTCGCAAACATAAGTTCTTTAAACTTCTCTTCTTTTATATTTGAGTGATTTGTAACAAAATTGATAACTCTTTCTTGCATTTTGTCCAAGTATTCAAAGGTTTGAGGAACCCCAATAACCATTCCAGTTAACCTTACCGGATGAATAGTCATTGTAGCGGTAGGGACAATATAGGAATAATCTGTTGCTACTGCAATTGGAACACCGATAGAATGACCCCCACCGAGCACGATGGATACTGTTGGTATTGAAATGGAAGCAATCATTTCGGATAGCGCAAGGCCCGCTTCCACGTCTCCCCCCACTGTATTAAGCAAAATTACAAGCCCTTCAATTTTAGGATTTTGTTCGATTGCAATGAGTTGGGGAAGTAAGTGTTCATATTTTGTTGTCTTATTTTGTGGCGGTAATTGTATATGTCCTTCTACTTGTCCTATAATTGACAAAACATGAACATTTGAATCTGGGGCTTGTGGTACATTCGATTGTCCTAACTGTTGTATTTTTTGAACCAATGAGGAAGAATTGGACTTATCCTCTTCTGTTTGCCCTTTTCTTTCTGAATCTTTATCCATACAAAAACACTCCCTCTTGTATATTTATAGCCTATAAATAGTATGAACAATTGGAAGTATTACATACAACAATTAGAGCAAAATAAAAATATCGGCATAAATCGCCGATATTTTTAGTCATTTATTAATGCTTTCAAGCCACTTTTTTCTTGATTTGTCAACGGTACCAATGGTAATCGAACTCCTCCTACCTGAATACCTTTCATTTCCAAAGCTGCTTTCACAGGAGTGGGGGATGGTGCCGTGAATAACCCTTTCATAACAGGAAGTAATTTTCGGTGCGAAGAGGCTGCAGCATTTACATCTCCCCTTCGAAATGAATGGACCATTTGATTCATTTCATTTCCAATAATATGAGAAGCGACAGAAACTACACCATCTGCTCCAAGCGCGAGCATTGGTAATGTCATCCCATCATCACCAGCATATACAGAAAAATGATCATCTGTATTTTCAATGATGTCAGAAACTTGATCAAGGTCACCACTTGCTTCTTTTACGGAAACAATATTTTCAATTGAACTTAATTGAATAATTGTTTCTCCACTTAAATTAACAACAGATCGCCCTGGAATGTTATACAACATAATTGGTAAACTTGTCGCTTGTGCTATTGCAGTAAAATGTTCATAAAGCCCACGTTGACTAGGTTTATTATAATAAGGACATACAAGCATGATACCGTCAACACCACATGCCTCTGCTTCTTTTGTAAGATCAATGGAGGCAGCAGTATTATTCGTTCCAGTACCAGCAAGTACGGGGACTCGTTTGTTTACAATATTAACTACATGTTTGAACAGCTTAATCTTTTCATCTTGTGACAAAGTAGCTGATTCACCAGTTGTTCCAGCAATTACTAAACCTTCAGTCCCACTTTTAAGAAGATGGTCAATTAAAATACTTGTTCTCTCGAGGTCGATATTTCCCTCAAGGTCAAATGGCGTTACCATTGCCGTTAATACATTACCAAAATCCATCAAATCGCTCCTTTCTCCCGTAATATCTTATACGAGAGATTTACTGTTGCTTAGTTCAAACACTTCATGCAAAGCATTCACCGCTTTTTTTAAATCTTTTTCATGGACAAGAACCCAAATTGTTGTATGACTATCTGCAGACTGTAAAATTTGTACATTAGCCTCTGTCAAAGCTTGAACAATTCTTGAAGCCACACCTGGCACTCCCGTCATGCCAGCACCAACTGCAGATACTTTTGCGCAATTTTCTGTAACCTCGGCTTGAAAACCTAATGTATCTAATATATGAACCGCTTTTTCTGTAAATTCTTTTGGTACCGTATAAATAACGCCAGAAGGCGATATATTGATAAAGTCCACCGAAATCCCAGCTTCAGCCATTGCCTTAAAGACATCCGATTGAAGCCGATAAACACCTTCTTTTGTCTGGACCCTAAGTTGTGTGATGGAGGAAATATGCGCAATTCCTGTTATTAGACGATCTGGTATATCCACACCCATTTCCTGTACTCTTGAGGCCGTAACCAAAGTTCCTTCATCAAAGGAATAGGTCGATCTTACCCGCATAGGGATTTTCGCTTGCATGGCGATTTCAACAGCACGTGGATGAACTACTTTTGCTCCCTGATACGCTAAATTACAAATTTCAGTATACGTAACAACATTTAAAGGTCTTGCTGATTTCACAACCCGCGGATCTGCAGTCATTATTCCGTTGACATCCGTAAAAATCTCAATACGCTCTGCTTGCAGTGCAGCACCAAGGGCTGCGGCAGTCGTATCACTGCCTCCACGTCCGATAGTTGTTATTTCACCAGATTCTGTTTGCCCCTGAAATCCCGCAACAACTACAACGTCATGGTCTTCAAATTCTTTTCGAATCCTTTCTGGATTGACCTTTTTAATTTTGGCCTGTGTAAAATCATCATTCGTTACAAATCCAGCTTGCGCACCAGTTAAAGCCGTCGCAGAGATATGGTGTTTTTGTAATTCGTTGGACAAGACAACAGAAGATATTGTTTCACCACAAGACATCAACAAATCAATCTCCCGATTAGAATTTTGATTTGCTGGAAAATCGACTAAATCCAATAATGTGTCTGTTGCATAAGGATCAGGTTTCCTACCTAATGCTGAAACAACCACAACAAGTTTATACTCTTTCATTAAAGCATCTTTTATATGTTTAATTACATGATTTCTGTTTTCTTCAGTTTGTACAGAAGTTCCCCCGAATTTTTGAATTAAAATCTGCAATGTGTGAACACCTCTACCCTTTTATGAATCTCATTATAACCAATTATTTTTAATTAAGCTTTCTGCGATCTGTACTGTATTTAAAGCAGCACCTTTTACTAGGTTATCTGAAACTACCCAAAGATGGAAACCTTTCTTATTATCCAAGTCTTTTCGAACTCTTCCTACAAAAACTTCATCCTTGTTTGCAGCACTTAACGGAGTTGGATATGTTTGTGTGCTAGGATTATCTTCTAAAATAACCCCTTCGGCTCCATCTAGAACTTTCCATATATCATTAACTGTTAACCCATCTTGATTAACTTCTATATAAACACTTTCTGCATGTGAGGTAAAGAATGGCAGTCGTACGCAAGTAGCTGCTACAGGTAATTCTTGTGCATGCATGATTTTCTTTGTTTCATTAATCATTTTCATTTCTTCAAAAGTATAACCATTTTCACCGAATACATCGATCTGTGGAAGAGCATTAAATGCAATTGGGTAATGATTTTTATCTCCCCCAACTGGCAACAATTCTGCCTTCATTTCTTCATTATTCAAATACTGCTTTGATTGCTCTTCCAATTCATTACATGCTGCATTACCTGCACCTGACACAGCTTGATATGTTGAAACGATAACACGATTTAAACCATATGCTGATTGAATAGGTTTTAATGCTGCCACCATTTGAATTGTTGAACAATTTGGATTGGATATTAATCCTTTATGATTTTTTAAATCACCTTCATTTACCTCTGGTACAACAAGCGGTACTCCTTCATCCATTCGATACGCACTTGTGTTATCAACAACTACTGCTCCAGCGTCTACTGCTTTTTTTGCTAATTTTTTTGAAATAGAACCCCCGGCTGAGAAGAAGGCAATATCTACTCCAGTGAAGCTATCTGGAGTAGCTTCCTCCACAGTGACCTCCTCATTGTTAAACAAGATCTTTTTCCCAGCTGATCTTTTAGAGGATAAGAGTTTTAAAGATTCAATGGGAAATTGCCTATCCTGTAAAATGGTTAAGATTTTTCCACCTACAGCACCTGTTGCTCCTACAATCGCTACATTATATGCTTTTTTTCCTGACATTTTAATAACTCCTTTCACAATGGATATCTTATTACCTTCATCATCTTTAAAATATTCCTAGTTTCTTATTCTATCATACTTTCATCAATATGCGGAATGATAACAGGTTGAATTTGTTTATATTCAAGAGCTGATTCAATCGTATCAGGGATTAATTCCATATTAGAAACTAAAGAATTGGGTTTTTTGTAGGGATCATCTTGACCATATGGGATAAAATATACAAGTTTTGTTGCCATTAAGCGCATTAAATTAACACCATTTAATCCAAGTGCATCATTTGTGGAAATTCCGAGTACAACTGGACTTTGATTTCGGAGTGTAGCTTTTGCTGCCATTAACACAGGTGAATCTGTCTGTGCATTTGCCATTTTACTTAGTGTATTTCCAGTTAATGGCGCTATCACCATACAATCCAGGGGATATTTAGGACCTAATGGCTCCGCTTCAGGCATTGTTGTAATTACTTTTTTTCCTGTAATGGATTCAATTGTTGCTATATGATCTGCAGCCTTACCAAATTTAGTATTGGTGGTTCTTACAGAGTAAGTTACAATTGGAACTACATCTGCCTTTGCATCGATTAACTTTTGTAACTGTGGAAACACTTCATCATAGGTGCAATGAGAAGCAGTTATTCCAAAACCAATTCTTTTTCCTTCTAACGACATGCTATTTTCCCCTTTCTTCTTGCAAAATTTGTTTAATAACATCCGCCAAGATTTTTCCAGATGTTTTGGGTGCTACAATACTAGGTAAGCTAGGGGCTAAAATTGCTTTAATTCCCCGTTTTTTGGCAAATTCAAAATCTGTTCCTCCAGGTTTTGAAGCTAAATCAATAATCAGTCCGTGCGTTGGTAAATTACCAATAGAGTTTTTATTGATAATAGGAGCTGGGACTGTATTAATTAGTAAATCACACTGATTTGTGTGTTCATGTAACTCATGTAAAGGAATAGCTGTTAGACCCATTTCGGTAATTCTTGCCAAATCAGTGATGTTATTAGCACTAACTGACACTTTAGCCCCAAAAGCAGAAAATTTATTTGCAACAGTATTTCCTACACGTCCAAAACCAACTACAATAATCCGTGATGAATGGATCGTATAATCCGTATTCTCAATGGCCATCATAATTGCTCCCTCTGCAGTTGGTATGGAGTTAAAAATGGCCACATCATCACGGTTTAATAAAGGGATTAATGATACATCTGCCTCTTTTGTTGCATCGGTTAAATATTCGTTTGTTATTCCTGTAAATACAAGGGAGGATCTCTTAAGTTTTTTGAACCACTCTCTTGTTAATTGTACTGGCTGATCTGAGAATACAGTATCAACGTTACCGGTATCATCTGTGCCTGTAATTGGCAAGATGATGACATCTAAATTGGATTGTTTTAGATCTTTGAAATCAATTTGTTTTAAACCAGTGAATCCTTGCTCTAATTTGTCAAAACCCACAAGAATAGTAGTCGTATTAGGAAGAGCTTTTAATTGACGAATTAATTCTAAATATCTTCCGTCACCACCTATTATGGCTATTAATCGATCCATGATTGTATACACCCTCCAAATATACTTTATTTCTTTTTTGCTCTGATTACTTTATAGCTTATGTTTTGATAGGCTATTAGTGATTAGTTATTTGATAAAAAATCGAGTAGAGGGAAAAGTTAAGTAACTTTTCGCCCCTCACACCACCGTACGTACATACGATTCCGTATACGGCGGTTCAATAGTTTGAGTGTAGGAGCTGGTATTGTAGAGCGATATCTTTATATCCTCTTGATGCCAGTTCTTTATCTGTCAATGAACGGTGGTGAATATGGCTTGTGCCGGATTTTCTAGAATCGCTTCGGGTTGACGGCCACGGTTGCGCTTGGTGATCCGTTTGAGTTTCTCACCTACTTCCCAGTGTTTAAAGAACTTGGGATTTTGTTTTGCAATTCTACCCAAAAAGTGTTCTGCCTTTTTCTTGTGACAGGTAAGCCTCTTATATTTCCTTTTGCGTCCAGCTTCCTTCAGCCTTACGATAGCCACCTTGCCTTTCGCTAACAGTTCCTACTGCTAAGCCTGTAGTGGACTTTTACCACCAAGTATTCGTCCATGCAGGGCGCACGAAAAAAGGACGAGTACCTTCGTAAACGGTAATCGTCCTTATGTAGACCTTTTCATGCAATTTTAAGTTATTCTGCATCAATCATAATCATATCTTCTCCAATTTTTTGAATATCTTCCCAGTAAATTCTCGTTTCTTCACCTTCCTTTTTTAAACCAAACCACTTATAGTTCGGTATGATAAATGATTTAATTTGCCCTGAATGAATATCTATTTCTAAATCCGTTTGTCCTAATATTCCTAATCTCGACCCATGGTTTACATTTACTATTTCCTTTCCGCTAATTTCTTTATAACGCATTCCCATCGCCTCCAGTCTGAAAAAGGGATTAATATATATATATGAACATTAAAAAAACCTATGTATAAAAACATAGGTTAGTTCGCTTCCTGTGGTGCTATTAAAGCCTTCGAAGATGTCTGCTTAAATGTTTTTGTAATTACATTGTGAATAGATTCATGATTAACAGCATCAATTTCCTGTATCATTTCATCTAATGTACGGTGTCGATGCAGCAATAACTCATTTCTTCCGTTTCTGCTCATACGGCTATTCGTGCTTTCTAGACTTAACATGAGATTTCCTTTTAATTGCTCTTTACTATTATTTAGTTCTTTATCTGTCAAACCGGATTTAATTAGCTGATCAACCGTTTGATAAATCGTGTCTTGCAAAACAGGTAATTGATCCTTTCCTGTTCCGGCATATATTGTTAATAATCCATTATCCAAGAATGAAGAATGATAGGAAAAGACCGCATAAGCAAGTCCTTGTTTTTCACGGACTTCCTGAAATAATCTTGAACTCATACTCCCGCCAAGAACATTATTCATAATAATCAAACTGTATACATTACTGTTGCCAATTGGCAAGCCATCATACCCTAAACATAAATGAGCTTGCTCTGTATCTTTATTCCTTACAATATTATTTGCCAGAAAAGTTGGCTTCAACATGTTTGTTTGCTGATTTTTGGACTGAAAGTGCCCAAAGTAGCTTTCAACCTTACGAATGAAAGACGTATCTGTATTGCCGGCAACAGAAATAACTATATTTTCAGGAGTGTAGCACTCTTTCATATAATTGCGTAACGTTTCTGGTTTAAACGTTTTCAGGTGCTCCTCTGTTCCAAGAATAGGATACCCTAATGGATGTTCCCCGTAAGAAGCTTTTGCTAATAAATCATGAACAATATCATCCGGTGTATCTTCATACATTTTGATTTCTTCAAGAACAACTTTTTTCTCACGCTCCATTTCTTCTTCATCGAAAGAAGAGTGAAAGAACATATCAGCTAAGATTTCCAAAGCGTAATCCTTGTGTGTATCTAGCACACGCGCGTAAAAACATGTATACTCTTTCGATGTAAATGCATTTACTTGGCCGCCTATGGAATCAAAAGCTTCTGCTATATCCTGTGCTGATCTCGTTTTTGTCCCCTTAAAAAACATATGCTCTAAAAAATGGGATATTCCATTATTTTCTGTTGTTTCATTTCTGGATCCAGTTAATACCCAAATCCCTATTGTTACAGAACGGACAGCCGGTATATTTTCCAATACGATTCGTAGTCCATTGTTGCAAGTATGCTTCTCTATCAAAATATTGCCTCCTAAATCAATTGTATGTAATGTAATTAATTTATATTTCTCTTTCTTCGTTTAGCAGTTGCTCAATAGTTCCAATTTTGTATCCTTTCTTTTTTATATCCTTAATTAATGGTGACAGTCCTTCTACAACAGAAGAAGTTGGATGCATTAAAATAGTTGCTCCAGGATGAATATCAGTCATTACCCGATTCATCATAACAGAAACAGAAGGATTCTTCCAATCGATTGTGTCAACTGTCCAAAGTATTGTTTCCATTTTTAAATTATGTGCTGTTTTTACAACATTATTCTTAAAGCTTCCACTAGGGGGAGCAAACCACCTTGGAGTCTTATCAATAATAGCTTCAATAATTGTATTGGTTTGGGTTATCTGCTGGATGATTTCTTGATTCGATAGACGAGCCATATCAGGATGATTATAAGCGTGATTTCCTATTAAATGTCCTTGTTCATTTATCATTTTAACAAGATCTGCATTTTTTTTCGCCCATTCCCCTTCAATAAAAAATGTCGCTTTTACGTTATGCTCATTTAAAGTATCTAATATTTCAGGAATATGTTCTTCTCCCCATGATACATTTATTAAAAATGCCACCATTTCCTTTTCGGGATGACCTCGATAAACAGGTGAAGCCGGTAATTCCCTAAATTGTACTTTTGGAGGGATTTGCTTATAAACAAGTTTTGATTCATCAAAATTTCCTTCCTTTTTCATTTGTTTATATGACTCCTCAACATCTACCTCTACCCCATTTCTCCCCGGTGTTTTTTTCCAGATTTTATCAACGGTTGCATTCTGCGGTTCTTTAGAATACTTGGATTTTTTTTGTTTTATTTCTTGATATAATGGATCCTTTGTTTTTGTAACATGAACAACTTGATGGGATAATTTTCCAACATCATTTTTAACAAATGGATTATAGTCTATGTCAAAAGCCAGTAGAACAATTAGTATGAATACACATAATTGAACAATCTTGCGATATCGATACATTATAGCCCTCCTCTCATACATATTCATATGAAAAAGAAGGACAAGATATGAGACATATGTAATACAGTTTAAACCAAAAGTATGTATCCTACCTTGACAGCTACTCGTTTAAAACATTAAAAAAGAAACTGACATTGCAGCTTCTTGTTTCGTTAATTATTATGATTTGGATCTTTCTTGTCTTTCCCTTTCCTCTTTTAAAACAGCTTTACGGGAAAGATTGACTCGACCTTGATTATCAATTTCTTTTACTTTAACCATAATTTGGTCGCCAATAGATACAACATCTTCCACTTTCTTCGTCCGTTCTTCGGCTAATTCAGAAATATGGACTAAACCGTCTTTGCCTTTAAATAATTCAACAAAAGCGCCAAATTTCTCAATTCGCTTCACTGTACCTAAATACATCTCACCAACTTCAACTTCTCGTACAAGATCATTAATAATTTTTTTCGTTTTTTCATTCATCTCGGCATCTGCAGATGAGATAAATATACTTCCATCTTGTTCAATATCAATCTTGACACCAGTTTCTTCGATTATTTTATTAATTTGCTTTCCACTTGGTCCAATAACATCACGAATTTTTTCGGGTTTAATTTTCATCGTTAATATTTTTGGTGCATACTCCGACAGTTCTGCATTCGGTTCTTTAATCGTTGCAAGCATTGAATCTAGGATGTGCATCCGGCCTGTTTTAGCTTGACTTAATGACTCTTCCAATATTTCTTTAGACAAACCGTCAATTTTAATATCCATTTGTAGTGCGGTAACACCTTTTGCAGTCCCAGCTACCTTGAAATCCATATCTCCTAGTGCATCTTCCATTCCTTGAATATCCGTTAAAATAGCGTAATCTTCTCCTGTTTTAACAAGACCCATAGCAATTCCTGCTACTGGCGCTTTAATCGGAACTCCAGCATCCATCATTGCTAACGTACTTGCACAAATACTAGCCTGAGATGTGGAACCATTGGATTCCAATACTTCGGAAACGAGACGAATTGTGTACGGGAATTCTTTATCCGATGGAATTACTTTCTCAAGAGCACGTTCCCCAAGTGCACCATGGCCAATTTCGCGACGACCTGGTCCCCGAATTGGTCCTGTTTCACCTACACTATATTGAGGGAAGTTGTAATGATGCATAAAACGCTTTGATTCTTCTAAATCAAGCCCATCCAATATTTGTACGTCACCTAGTGCGCCAAGTGTACATACACTTAATGCTTGGGTTTGTCCACGTGTAAATAATCCGGAGCCATGTGTCCGTGGTAGAATACCCACGCGTGAAGAAAGCGGGCGGATTTCGTCAAGCTTACGTCCATCTGGGCGTACATTTTCTTGCGTGATCAGACGGCGGACTTCATCCTTGACCATCTTATCTAAAACAGATTTAACTTGTTGAATTATTTCTTCCTCTTCTTCATCATATTCTGTTAAAATTTCTTCTTTTACTTTATCAATAGCTTCTTCCCGAGCGTGTTTTTCTTGAACTTGTATAGCTTCAACTAACTTTTTTTCAGCTTTTGATTTCACATTTGCTGAAAATTCTTGGTCGCTTTCAAATAAGGGAACATCTAATTTTTCAAGACCAACCGCACGAATCATTTCTTCTTGAAATTCTACTAAGCGAACAATTTCCTTGTGGCCAAACATAATTGCATCTAGCATGATTTCTTCAGGAATTTCCTGTGCCTCAGCTTCCACCATATTAATCGCATCTTTCGTACCGGCAACTGTTAAATCGATATCACTTTTCTCTTGTTCCTCGATCGTTGGATTAATGACGAATTCTCCATCAATTCTTCCTATATTAACCCCTGCAATCGGTTCTTCAAATGGAATATCCGAAATACTAAGTGCAATCGATGAGCCGATCATAGCGGCGATTTCAGAAGAACAATCCTGATCAACACTCATAACCGTACTGATAACCTGTACTTCATTTCGAAACCCATCAGGAAATAGTGGCCGTATTGGTCGGTCAATTAACCGAGATGATAAAATTGCTTTTTCACTCGGTCTGCCCTCTCTCTTAATAAAACCTCCGGGAATTTTACCTACCGCATATAACCGTTCTTCGTAATTAACTGTTAAAGGAAAAAAAGGTAAATCTTTTGGTTCTTTTGATGCTGTAGCTACAGATAATACAGATGTATCACCATAGTGGACCATACAAGCACCATTAGCTTGTTTTGCCAATTCTCCAATCTCAACGATGAATTGTTTACCGCCAAGTTTTGTGGAGAATACGTGTTTTTCTTCTGCCATTACTATTTTATCTCCTTTCATTAACATTCTATCCTACATTTTATAGTTTATAGCCATGAATGTAAATAAAGTGTTTAAAGTATAAAAAAAGCAGGATTTCTCCTGCTTTTTTAAATATTATCGGCGTAAGCCTAATTTTTTAA
Organism: Virgibacillus alimentarius; assembly: GCF_017874635.1. Taxonomy (NCBI): domain Bacteria; kingdom Bacillati; phylum Bacillota; class Bacilli; order Caryophanales; family Bacillaceae; genus Virgibacillus; species Virgibacillus alimentarius. The sequence continues at coordinate 162,445 of NZ_JAGIKX010000001.1, read as the reverse complement.
TCAGGTCACGATAGCGAGTAACGTCTTTTTTACGTAAATAGTTAAGTAAATTACGACGTTTACCAACCATTTTTAAAAGTCCGCGACGTGAATGATGGTCTTTTTTATGAAAACGTAAATGTTCGTTTAATGTAGTAATTTCCTCCGTAAGAACTGCTATCTGAACTTCTGGAGAACCCGTATCATTATCATGAACTTTAAACTCATTAATAATTTCATTTTTACGTTCTTTTGTCATTGCCATTTCAAGCCACCTCCTACTTATATATATATCCCCATTCCCCTCGCAAACGTCGGAGCATCGATTTGCCAAGCGATGGTTCACTTGTTTAGGTTACATGTTTTTCATGGAAATTGCAAGTGGAAAATACATTATTTCACTTTATTCTTGTATTGAAAAATAGTGACGTATTTTTTTTTCATCGTTTTCTATTTGTTTAACTAGCTGATCGACTTGGTCAAATTTTTCTTCGTCACGAATAAATGCATGCCACTCTATTTGCAGTTCTTCACCATAGAGATCATTATTGTAATCAAATATGTTTACCTCAATTCTTGGCTGGGATAGATCTGGCGTAAATGTGGGGTTTGTGCCAAGATTTGCCATTCCCTCGTATACTTCATTTTTATAGAGAACTTTCACGGCATAGATACCTGTTTTTGGTAATAATGCTTCAGGGTTAACTCTAAGATTGGCTGTAGGAAAACCAATTGTTTTTCCACGTTTATCCCCATCAATCACAATTCCGTAAGTGGAAAAATGCCTGTTAAGTAAATCGTTAACACGTTCAACATTTCCTGCGTCAAGAAGTTTTCGTATTCGGGTAGAGCTAATTTTTTCACCGTTTGCTTCTATTTTATCAATTGTGGAAAACATGAATGCATCCCTTGATTGTGATTGAATCGTATTCATATCACCTTTCCCTTTATGGCCATAGGAGAAGTCAAACCCTGCAACTAAATGCTTTATATTCAACCCAATAATAAAGTGATCAATAAATTCTTGCGGTGATAACATAGACAACTCTTTATTAAATGTAATGATATAAAGTCTGTCAACGTTCAAACGCTGTAATATTTCCTTTTTCTCACGCAGTGGAGTGATATACTGAATTTGTTTTTTTTCTTTTTGCAGGACAACAGAAGGATGTGGATGAAACGTTATGACTGCACTTTCCATATTCACCTTTCTTGCTTCTGTGACAGCAGTTTGAATTACTCTTTGATGTCCTCTATGTATTCCATCAAAAAATCCTATAGCGCTTACTGTTTCGGGTAGCTCCTCTAAAACTAATGTATGAGGATAAGATAATTCAATCGTTCTCATATTATTTCACCTACATTTCTTTCATCCATTAAAAACGCGAACCGGTTTAATTAGGTTAGGCTTTTCTGGATGTACTTGATATATTGCTAACAATTGGTTATGGAACAAAACGATAAATGGATCAGTATCTACAATTTGTTCAGGTCTGGGAAGTTTTTGTCCGAATTGAATAGCTTTTTTCATTGTTTCATCAACATTTAGACAATTTAAATGCAGCAAACCTTTAACGATTGGTAATAATAATTGATTTTGTTTGTCCATTAAAGATGCTCGCTCTATTGTTTTAAAGGTTACTGCTTCATCCTTCGTAAATGAACCTGTTTGAATCCGGACTAAATCACTCATATGAGCTGGGTAACCTAAATGTTTGCCTATGTCTACGCATAATGTTCGTATATACGTTCCTTTCGAACAAATTACTTGAATCCGAAAAGAATGATTTGTTTCTTTACTTGATGGTATTCTCTTTATTTCATGAATAGTGATTTGTCTTGAGGGACGTTCTACTGTTTCATTCGCCCTCGCATATTCATATAGTCTTTTTCCTTTCACCTTAACTGCAGAATACATAGGAGGTATTTGTATGATATCTCCTACAAAAGATTTCAGCGTATTTTCAATTGATTGATTCGATGGCGGGGAAGTTATCTCTTTTTGTTCAATAACCCTGCCCTCTCTATCTTCCGTCTCCGTTGAAGTTCCTAGCATTACTTCTGCAATATACGTTTTTTTTGTTTCCATTAAGTAAGGAACTATTTTCGTTGCTTGACCGATACATATTGGTAATACCCCTTCTACTTGCGGATCCAGGGTTCCTGTATGCCCCACCTTTTTCGTATGAAATAAGCGTCGAATTTTCATCACACAATCATGTGATGTCAATCCTTTTGGCTTCCACAATGGTAATATACCATTCATCTGTGTAACCTCCAAAATAAAACGTTTTGTACATTCCTTTAACGCATACGGAAAAATCTGACCCTGTTTAATCATCAAACGAGTCAGATTGTTTCACGTATTTATTCTTTTAAATCACGTAAAAGTTTTTCGATTCTTGTTCCGTGTTCTTGTGCCTCATCATACTCAAACATTAACTCTGGCGTTTTCCTTAGGCGGATCCGTTTTCCGATTTCAGAACGAATGAACCCTTTCGCTTTAGCTAATCCTAAAAGAGAATCCTGTTTTTCTTCCTCATTACCAAGAACAGAGATAAATATTTTAGCTTGTTGCAAGTCCCCTGTTACTTCAACGTCTGTAACGGTGACAAAACCCACCCTTGGATCTTTTATTTTTCGGGTAAGAATATCCCCCAGTTCTTTTTTCATTTGTTCAGCTACTCGATTTGCACGTAAATCACTCATTTAAGTCACCTCTATAAGAACAAAGTCTGCACTTCCCCCAGAAATGTTAAACTATAAATATTCTACTTCTGTTATCGTACGTTCTAATTCTGGGTACGTATCTATCACTTTCAAAACTTCTTGCATCATTTGTTCAGCATGAATTTTATTATTGGAAATCGTTACAATTCCTAATTTTGTTCGTTGCCATAAGTCATGGTAAGCAAGTTCTGTAACAGATACATTAAAATCCTTACGAAGTTTAGCAATTAAGCGTTTTATGACAGAACGTTTTTGTTTTAATGACCGTCCTTCATAAAATTTACACTCTACTTCAGCATAAATAATCATGTTCTTTCAATTTCCACCATTATAAATGCTTCAATAATGTCGCCTTCTTTTATATCATTGAAGTTTTTAATTGTAATACCACATTCATAGTTTTGGGCTACTTCTTTTGCGTCATCTTTAAAACGTTTTAATGCATCAATTTCACCCTCAAATTGAACAACGCCGTTTCGAATCAAGCGAACATTTGAATCACGGGTGATTTTACCATCAGTGACATAACTGCCTGCAATCGTTCCAATTCTAGAAACTTTGAAGATTTCCCGTACTTCTGCCTGCCCGATAATTTTTTCTTCATACTCAGGATCAAGCATTCCCTTCATAGCTGCTTCTATTTCCTCAATTGCTTTGTAGATAACACGATGCAGACGCATATCAACTTTTTCCGATTCCGCAGCTTTTTTTGCATTGGCTGCCGGACGAACATTGAAGCCAATAATAATTGCATTTGAAGCAGACGCTAAGATAACATCTGATTCAGTAATTGCACCAACGCCTGTATGAATGATTTTTATATTAACGCCCTCTACTTCAATTTTTTGTAAGGATGAAGCTAAAGCTTCTGCAGAACCTTGAACGTCAGCTTTAATAATAATGTTAATATCTTTCATTTCACCTTGTTTTATTTGTTCAAACAAGTCATCTAAGCTCACTTTTGTCTGTTCACTACGATTTTCTTGAATATATTTTTGCTGGCGTGCTTCACCAATTTGTCGAGCTTTTTTATCATCTTCAAATACTAAAAATTGATCTCCTGCTTGAGGCACATCATTTAATCCCGTAATTTCAACTGGAGTAGATGGTCCTGCCTCATCGACCCGCTTACCAAGGTCGTTAAGCATTGCACGGACACGGCCAAAAGTATTTCCAACCACAAGTGCATCGCCTACTCGAAGCGTGCCATTTTGTACTAATAAACTTGCTACAGAGCCCCGGCCTTTATCAAGTTGAGCATCAATTACTGTACCAAAAGCACTTTTATCAGGATTTGCTTTTAATTCTTCTACTTCGGAAACAAGTAAAATCATTTCTAATAAATCATCAATACCTTCCCGTTTCATAGCAGAAAGGTTAACAAAAATTGTATTTCCGCCCCAATCTTCTGGTACAAGTTCATATTCTGTTAATTCTTGCATAACCCTATCAGGGTTTGCAGTCTCTTTATCCATTTTATTAACTGCAACGATGATTGGTACTTCTGCGGCTTTTGCATGATTAATTGCTTCAACAGTTTGCGGCATAACTCCATCATCAGCAGCTACAACCAAAATAGCAATATCAGTTATTTGTGCACCTCTTGAGCGCATACTTGTAAATGCAGCATGGCCGGGTGTGTCTAAAAATGTTACTTTTCTTTCATCGCTTTCAACTTGATAAGCCCCAATGTGCTGTGTAATTCCTCCTGCTTCTACTTCAGTAACCTTTGTGTGACGAATGGCATCAAGCAACGTTGTTTTTCCATGGTCAACATGCCCCATAATGGTAACAACTGCTGGACGTTCTATAAGTTCTTCTTCTTTATCCTCTGTTTTGTATTTTTCTAAATCAGTATCCTCTAATACGATTTCTTTTTTAACTTCTACTCCGAATTCATCACATATTAATTCTATTGCATCATCATCAAGATCTTGATTCTTCGTTGCCATAACGCCTAAAAACATTAACTTTTTAATAATTTCAGATGTATCTTTATTCAGTTTTTCTGCTAAGTCGCTTACACTTAATGTTCCACTATACACAATTTCTTTTGGTGTTGCTTTTACTTCAGGTGGCTGATCAGCATTTTTTTTATTGTTTTTCCCTTTTTTACCTTTTTGCTGTTTTTTATGCTGTTTTTTATTGTTTTTAGGCTTTAGTTCCCCTTGTGCTTTTCTTTTATTTTTATTATTACCTTTATTCGGCTGCTGATTAGAATCTTTATTTTGTTCATTCTTAGAAGAAGATTGTGGCTTAGTCTGTTCTTGTTTTTTAGTATTGCTAGATTGTTTATGATTAAATTTTTCATCTAACTTTGATTTTGTATCGATCGAGATTGTTGACATGTGATTTGATACTTCGATATTTAATTCCTTTAAACTTTGGATTACAGCTTTACTTGTTAAGTTATTTTGTTTTGCATATTCATATACACGCATTTTACTCATACGTCCACCCCCGAATTTATTTACCCGAGTAACGTTGTAATCTTAGCGGCAAATCCTGCATCTAAAATAGCAATAGCTACTCTTTGTGATTTTCCAACAGCATGAGATAACGTTTCTCTATCATCTGCTATTAAAAATGGTACTTTATATGAATGACATTTATCCGTTATTTTTTTATATGTTTGTGGCCCTATATCATTTGCTAAAAGGACTAGCTTTGCTTGTTTTTGTTGAATATCTTTCACAATTGCATCTTCACCTAAAGTACATTTTCTTGCACGATAGGCTAACCCGACTATATTCAGATAGTTATTTTTCATTTTGTTTACCATCTGCAAGTACTTTTAATTCTTCATAAATAGATGCATCAATCTGGGCATCTAACTGTTTACTTAAAATATCCATTTGTTGTGCTTTATCAATTACTTTAGGATCAATAGTTAAATAAGCCCCACGCCCATTTTTCTTTCCGGTGGGGTCTACATAAACTTCTCCTTCTTTATTTCGTACAATACGAATTAATTCTTTCTTCGGTTTCATTTCATTTGTGACGATACATTTTCTTTGAGGTACCTTTTTTTTTCGTGCCATATGAAACCCCCCGTTATTCAAATAGATCCTCTACATCATTTGCAACTGCATCATTTGAAACCTCTTCTTCTGTAACCTTTTCTTTTTCCGCAATAAGACCTTGCTCTAATGCTTCTGATTCGCTTTTTATATCTATTTTCCAACCTGTTAATTTGGCGGCAAGTCTAGCATTTTGTCCTCGTTTACCTATTGCCAAAGATAATTGATAATCAGGTACAACAACGGTTGTTGCCTTTTCTTCCTCATCAACTAATACTTCGACTACCTTTGAAGGACTTAATGCATTGGACACATACACTACTGGATCCTCTGACCACTCTACAATATCAATTTTTTCACCTTTTAGTTCATTAACAATTGCTTCAACACGCTGTCCTTTTTGTCCTACACATGAACCAACTGGATCAATTTCTGGATCAGGTGCATAAACAGAGATCTTGGATCGGTCGCCAGCTTCCCTCGTAATTGACTTAACTTCTACAATACCATCATAAATTTCCGGAACTTCCATTTCAAATAATCGTTTCAATAGTCCCGGATGTGATCTTGATATATAAATTTGTGGACCTTTGCTAGTATTTTCCACTTTCGTAACAAGAACTTTTAGACGGTCATGAATATGATATTCTTCATTGGGCATTTGTTCGGCCTCGGCTAATTTCGCTTCAATTTTACCGAGATTAACATAAACAAAGCGGGAATCTTTGCGTTGAATAATTCCAGTCATTACATCTTCTTCACGATCAGCATACTCATTAAAAATAACTCCCCGTTCTGCCTCTCTCACACGCTGGGTTACAACTTGCTTTGCTGCTTGAGCAGCGATTCTTCCGAAATTTTTCGGAGTAACTTCAACCTCAATGATATCATCAATTTCATAATTCGGATTTAATCTTTTCGCTTCATCCAAGGAGATTTCTTCTTGTGAATTTGTTACTTCTTCAACAATGGTTTTTCTTGAGTATACACGCATCGTACCCGCTTCCTCATCAAGATCAACTCGAACATTTGTAGCAGATTTAAAATTTTTCTTATAAGCAGAAATCAAAGCTGCTTCCAGTGCTTCTAACAAGATTTCTTTATTAATCCCTTTTTCTTTTTCTAAATAATCTATTGCCTCAAACAATTGACTGCTCACAGTAATTTCCCCCTTTAAAATGCTACAGCTAATCTTGCTTTAGCAATCTTTTCATACGGTATTTCAACTTGCTTTTTTTTTGCTTTATCTTTATATTCGATTGTAGCTAAGTTATTTGAAAATTCCTTCAATAAACCTTCATATTCTTTCTCACCATTGATTGGTGCATATAGTTTCACATGAATGTTTTTATTTATATTCATTGCAAGGTCTTCCTTCGTTTTTAATGGACGTTCTGCACCAGGAGATGATACTTCTAAAAAATAAGCATCTTTTACAGGATCCTTTTCATCTAATTTTTCACCTAATAATTCTGATACAGCTCCACATTCCGCAATATCAATACCACCTTCTTTATCAATAAAAACGCGCAAAAACCAGTCTTTTCCTTCTTTTACATATTCAATATCCACTAACTCAAGATTATGTTCCTTTAGTATAGGCTGCACCAACTCTTCAGTAATTTCGACTACTTTCGAAGACAACTGTTATCCTCCTTTATTTAATTGTTTAGTATCTATTATGTACATCAAAGTAAATTTTCATATAAGTATTTTTTAATTATAAAACCCTTGCCGTAATTCGTGGCAAGGGGTGACTCAAAGCTTCCTATCAAGAAAGAGTGGGGTCCGCCCACTCTTATAAATCCGTTTCATTACTTACCAATAAAACTATATCATAAGAAAAGGGCAGATGCAAGACGGACGGTTTGAAAGTTTACAGCTATCTGAAATTGATAAGTAATCAAATAAGATATAAGCAAAGGCTGATCAAAATAGAGACAGCTGGTTCTTTTCTGCCATTCCTTCTAAACATCCATGTTTATCTAAAAACGCAAGAACTGTTTTCGAAATTTTACTTCGCTCTCGCAAATCTTCTTTCGATAAAAATTCTCCATCCTCTCTAACCTTCACAATGTTGATTGCTGCATTTGTTCCTAAACCATCAACAGCGTTAAATGGTGGAATCAGTGTATTTCCCTCCACAATGAATTCTGTAGCCTTTGACTTATACAAATCCACACGCTGAAAAGAAAAACCGCGTTCACACATTTCTAATGCAACCTCTAATACGGTTAGCAAACTTTTCTCTTTGGGAGGTGCGTCATTCCCTTTTGCTATGATATTTTCAATTCGCTGTCTAATAGCATCTGAACCTTTCACCATTGTATCTAATTCAAAATCACCAGCTCTGATAGAAAAATAAGCCGCATAAAAAAGAATCGGATGGTGAACCTTGAAGTATGCAATACGAACGGCCATTAAAACGTATGCCGCAGCATGGGCTTTTGGGAACATATATTTTATCTTTTTGCATGATTCGATATACCAATCTGGAACATCATGCTTCTTCATTTCAACAATCCATTCATCTTGCAGTCCTCTTCCTTTACGCACAAATTCCATAATCTTGAACGCTAAGGAGGAATCTAATCCTTTTTGCATAAGATAGACCATAATATCATCACGTACACCAATAACATCTGGCAGTTCACAGATACCATCATTAATTAATTCCTGTGCATTTCCCAGCCACACATCCGTACCATGTGATAGACCAGAAATGATGACTAGCTCTGCAAATGTATTCGGTTTTGTATCTTCAAGCATTTGCCGTACAAATCGTGTACCAAATTCAGGTACACCTAACGTTCCTGTTTTACAATTAATTTGTTCTGGCGTAACGCCAAGCGATTCAGTGCTGGAAAATATTTTCATTACTTCTGGATCATCCGTTGGTATTGTTTTCGGATCAATACCGCTTAAATCTTGAAGCATACGAATTACCGTAGGATCATCATGCCCAAGGATATCTAACTTTAATAAATTATTATCAATGGAATGGAAATCAAAATGGGTTGTTCTCCACTCGCTCTTGCGATCATCAGCTGGGTATTGTATCGGTGTAAAATCATAAATTTCCTTATTTTCCGGAACAACGATGATTCCACCTGGATGCTGTCCAGTCGTCCGTTTAACCCCTGTGCATCCTTGTACTAATCGATCAACTTCAGCATTTTTATAAACAAGTTGTTTATCTGAAGCATACCCTTTCACATATCCATAAGCCGTTTTTTCAGCAATCGTGCCTATTGTTCCTGCACGGTACACATAGTCTTCACCAAACAATTCTTTTGTATAATGATGTGCTCTTGGCTGGTATTCGCCAGAAAAATTAAGGTCAATATCCGGGACCTTATCCCCTTTAAACCCTAAAAATGTTTCAAATGGAATATTTTGACCATCTTTTGTTAAAGCATGGTTACAATTTGGACAATTTTTATCAGGTAAATCAAAACCGCTACCTACCGAGCCATCTGTAAAAAACTCATTATAATGACAGTGTGAACAAACATAATGAGCCGGTAAAGGATTGACTTCCGTTATTTCCGTCAGTGTAGCTACTAAAGAAGATCCGACAGACCCCCTAGAACCTACTAGGTAACCATCATCTAAAGATTTTTTTACCAATTTATGCGAAATCAAATAAATCACGGCAAACCCATGGCCAATAATACTTGATAATTCCTTTTCCAAACGCTGTGTAACAATTTCCGGCACTTCTTCCCCGTAAATTGCTTTTGCATTTCCATAGCAAAGATCACGGATTTCTTGATCAGCACCTTCGATATTCGGTGTATATAGATCTTCTTTTACAGGCGATACCTCATCAATTAGCGTTTCTATATGGTGTGTATTTTTTACAACGATCTCCTCTGCTAACGCTTCACCCAAAAATTTAAAGCATTCCAGCATTTCATTTGTCGTATAAAATGGTGTATCAGGAAGTGTTTGCCTATTTAACGGATTTCCTTTCTGGGATGCAATTAATATTCTCCGATATAATTTTTCATGAGAATTTATATAATGTGTATTCCCGGTTGCTACAACAGTTTTATTCAATCGTTTGCCCATTGCTACTATTTTAGTAATTATATCTAAAATTTGAGCTTCGTTTTGTACAAGATCTTTTTCAACTAAATGAATATAATTAGCTGGAGGGTGTACTTCGATATAATCATAGAATTCAGCTACTTTTTCTGCCTCTTCAGCTGATTTTTGCATCATTGTTTCAAATACTTCCCCTTTATCACATGCAGAACCAACAAGAATGCCACTGCGTAATTTTTGCAATAAAGACCGTGGGATTCGTGGTTCACGGTAAAAGTAATTAATATGAGAATAAGAAACAAGTTTATAAAGGTTTTTTAAACCTTCCTGATTTTTAGCAAGTAAAATGCAATGATGAGGGCGTGAGCGCTGGTATGCATTTCCTTCACCTATATGTTTATTTAATTGATTATGATTTGTTATTTCTTTTTCTAGCAGTCGCTGGACTAACTTCCACAATAAATAACCTGTAGCCTCGGCATCATATATAGCACGGTGATGCTGTGTTAATTCAATATCAAGATGTTTACACAACGTATTCAACCTGTGATTTTTTAATTCTGGAATTAAAAACCTAGCTAATTCTAATGTATCAATTACAGGATTTTCTATTTTTTCATAATTTATTTTTTTAAATCCCTGATTTAGAAAGCCAATATCAAAGCTCGCATTATGAGCAACTAATATACTTTCTCCCATCCATGCATGAAAATCTTTTAATACTTCATCAACCTCTGGCGCATCTCTAACCATATCATCTGTAATTCCTGTCAATTCTGTTGTCGTTTCTGATAATGGATGATGTGGGTTAGCAAATGACTCAAAACGATCTATCACCTCTCCTTGGTGTATTTTAACACCAGCAAGTTCAATAATCGTATCGTAAACAGCAGAGAGTCCTGTTGTTTCCACGTCAAAAACGACATATGTGCCTGTATTTAAGTCAATATCATGTTCATTATAAGCAATTGGCACACCATCATCGACCAAATTCGCTTCTACCCCATAAATTACCTTTATGTTATTTTTTTCACTTGCATTGTGTGCTTCAGGAAAACCTTGTACTGCAGCATGATCTGTAATTGCTATTGCTTTATGCCCCCATTGAGCTGCTTGTTCAATAAGGCGGGTCGGTGAAACAACTGCGTCTAATTGGCTCATTGTTGTATGAGCGTGTAACTCTATTCTTTTACTATCTTCGGATACAGTATCTTGCCGTTGTTCCACCTTTACTTCATGAATATCATTAGCCATCATTGCTAATTCATTCGTGTACATATCCGTTTGGATACTTCCTCTAGCCTTGATCCACATCCCTTTTTTAACAAGTTCAAAATCGGCCGCATCCTCATCGCCTTTTGAAAACATTTTAATTTGCAGTGAATCTGTATAATCAGTCGCTTTTACAATTAATAAACTTCTGCCTGAGCGTAACTTTCGTATATCAACATCAAAAACATACCCTTGCACAGTCACACGACGTTCTTCATCTTGAATTTCTTCCATTTGAAAAGGTTCATCATTAATTTTATATCCAAGCATAAGATTTTTCGTTTTACTGTCATTTTTAGCCTTTTCTTGATCACGCTTTTCTTTTTCTTGAACTGTTTTTAACACTAATTGCTGGTCTTCTAATGCGGTTTTTTCTCTAAATTTCTGAATATCAATCTCCTCTGTTTTCACCGTAATATCCAGCAAATAATTAGAAGCCCCAATTTTTTTACAAAAAGCACGAAATGGTTTTTCCAATCGTTTTTTTAAGGCTGCACTTTCTGCTTCATTTCTCGCTGTTAACATAATGTTATTATTATTAACTTTCGGGATCTGATTTTGAACTAAATCTTTGTAGGCCGGAGATAAATTGGATATTGATTGAATAAAACATTGCCAATAATCACTTATCGTTTGTTCATCGCAAGATTTGTCTTCCGTATATAATGACAAGTCCACTGTTGCAATTTGCTGAAATGTTTCTTGAAGTTTTAAAATAATTATTTGATAAACATGGGCTGGTAGTATTTGCTTTATATGAATATGAAAATGCCATGTTTTGGTTTCCTTATATACCTCAAGCTTTATAAGTTCACTGGATTTGAAGTGTTTTTCTACCAACTCTTCAGATACTTGCAGCTGTTTTAACAACAAATTCATTTTTTCTTTTTTTGTTATATCCATTTATTTTCCTCCTGTTACAGCTTACAAATAAGTATAAAATAAAAGAGCATTTTTTTGTATTTATTACTCTAACCATCATTAATTATAAAACCCTTGTCTTTATAACGACAAGGGTTCCTTCTAGTTTTCCTTTATAAAAATAGCCGTTGTATATCGTTCCATGTGACAACGAGCATTAAAAGCATTAATAAGGCAAACCCGATAAAATGGACAATACCTTCTTTTTGTGGATCGATCGGTTTACCCCGAACCGCTTCTAATCCAACAAACAGCAGTCGTCCTCCATCTAATGCTGGCAAAGGAACTAAATTAACGATTCCTAAATTAATGCTTAACATTGCTGTCCACATTAAGAAATTCATAAATCCGGTTTGAACAACTTGGTCTGTAGCATCATAAATCCCTACTGGACCTGATAACATATCAAGAGAGTACTGGCCAGTGATCAGCATACCGAGATTTGTTAATATTAATTTTGTTGTTTCATATGTTTGTTCAAAACCGTACTTAAATGTTTTAAAAAATGACTTTTCAAAGGCTTGATAAACGCCAATTTGGCCAATTTCCATATCTTCAATTTCATTTAGTCTTGGTGTTACGGTCGTTGTTATCGCTTCGCCATTGCGTTCTAACGTCATATCCAACTCTTCTTCGGGACTTTCTCTTACAATCGTAGTAAATTCTTCCCAAGTGGAAATGGAATTACCTTCTATTTCAATAATTTCGTCACCATCTTGAAAGCCTGCTTCCTCTGCTGGACTTCCTGATTGTACCTCACCAAGTTTTGCATTTTCAACAGGAACCCCCTGAATGAGTCCTAATATAATAAAGATAACAATCGCTAGCAGAAAATTCATCATTGGACCTGCAAATAATTGCATCGCCCTTTTTCCTACACTTTTTGATGCAAACTGTCGATCATAAGGAGCAATTTGAGTCTCCATTTCATCCATTACAAAAAAGGCCTTCTCATCCACTTTAAAACTCAACTTTTCATCATATTCATCAATTTCGTAACCTTCAATAACTAATTGATGGTCTAGATCTACGTGTTCTACTTCTATTACTCGCGCATTTGGATGTTTGGATTTATTATTTACTATTATTTTCTTCACTTTGCCTTCGTCATTAAATTCAAGCCCAATATGATGTCCAGGTTTTAATTCAACAATTTCAGGGTCTTCCCCTGCAACACGCACATATCCTCCAATAGGCAACAGGCGGATTGTATATACAGTCTCATTTTTCGTAAAAGAAAATATTTTCGGACCAAAGCCGATAGCAAATTCTCGTGCCAGCATTCCCGCACGTTTTGCAAATATCAAATGGCCGAACTCATGAATAAACACAAGTAGCCCAAACATAAATACAAATGCAATAACTGTGTTCAAAAGAAGCACCTTCCTTTATTCAGTGTAGGAAAAATTTTCTTCTCATCTGCTATTTATCTATACATTTTCGATTGATAAATATATGTACCATTCCTTTATTTTAACTCTATTATTTAGTTTCATTCAAGAATATCTCCTTTTTAGCTTACAAAATGGATGAAATGTATCAAAGGTAAAACAAATAATAAACTGTCCAACCGATCTAAAATACCACCATGTCCAGGTAATATTTTACCTGAATCTTTCACATCGTAGTGACGTTTAAATGCGGATTCGACTAAATCGCCTATTTGTCCAAAAACAGAAATAAACACTGTAACTCCAAGAATAATGATCATAGAGAAGTCAAATGGATAAATTAAATGAAATATAACACCAACAATGCATGCACTGATGACGCCGCCAATAGCACCTTCAATTGTTTTATTCGGACTAATAATTGGCCATAGTTTTCTTTTTCCAAATGCACGACCAAAAAAATATGCACCTGTATCTGTCGCCCAAATAATGAATAATACAAAGAATATATAATTTAAACCTGCAGCACGTGTTTCAATTAAATAGTTAAATCCTATACCAACATATATAGCTGCGAGCAGCATAAAACCGGCATCATCAAAAGTAAATGTATTTTTTGCAAGTACCGTATACCCTAATAATAGCACAACAATTAAGACGATAGCTTCTATTATTGTAAACCATACTCCGGGTATAGCACCGCTAGGCATCTGTAATAAAATAATCCATACAAGAGCTGTCGCTAAAATAAATGGAATAACGTGGCCAGATAGCTTTCGCATTTGTATTAGCTCAACTAAAGCTAGCGTAGACAAAAAATAAACAAATAATGTAAATGGCCATTCTCCATATATAACTAAGGGTAAAAACACAATAAGAGCCAAGATTGCTGTTTGAATTCGCTGTTTCATCTATAATTTCAACACCTTATATGCCTCCATATCTTCGTTTGCGTTGCTGATAATCATGGAGAGCTTTTTCAAATATTTCTTTATTAAAATCCGGCCATAGTACTTCAGTAAACCAAAATTCAGAATAAGCAAGCTGCCATAATAAAAAATTACTTAAACGTTGCTCGCCACTCGTCCGAATTAATAAATCCGGATCTGTTAAACCATCCGTGTATAAGTACCGGGAAACAGTTTCTTCATCTAATGTTTCAGCTGTAATATCTGATGTATTTATATCGGACATAATATGCTTTATTGCACGTACTATTTCAAACCTACTCCCATAGTTTAAAGCAAAGTTTAATAATAATCCATTATTATTTTTCGTTTTCTCCTTCGCATAGTTTATAGCTTCTTTTGTATGGGTTGGTAATGCATTAAATTCACCAATTGTTTCGATTCTCACATTATTCTCAATCATCTCTGGTAAATAGATATGTAAAAATTCTTTTGGAAGCTTCATCAGAAAGTCAACTTCTGATTTAGGTCTCTTCCAGTTCTCTGTAGAAAATGCATATAGGGTAAGAATTTTAATTCCAAGAGTAGATGCAGCTACCACAATTTCTTTCACAACATCCATACCCTCTTTGTGACCAGCTATTCTTGGGAGTCCTCGTTTTTTTGCCCAGCGTCCATTCCCGTCCATTATAATAGCGACATGGTTTGGTATATTATCAAATTGAGATTCTTCTATTTTTACCTGTTTTTTTTTAAAAAATGGAAGTTTCATTTTGTCCTCCGAATATGTTGATTATCCTTATATACGATTCTCTTCACTTACTATTTTTATGATTGTAGTAAAATTATATAACTGCTTTTTCTGTTTAGGATAAATCATTAAAATCATTTATACTCATAAGAAATAAAAGCCCCCTTAAACAAGAGGGCTGTTCATTCCTATTTTACACTTTTAGTATTCATAAATTCAACATAAAAAGTATAAAAAAAATTTTCATTCGAATTACACTTCCATGATTTCATTTTCTTTCGTTTTAGCCAGATCATCAATTTCGCCAACGAAATAGTCTGTTTCCTTTTGTACTATATCTTGTGAATTGCGTAATTCATCTTCAGTGAGTTCACTATCTTTTTCCATCTTCTTCAGCTGATCATTTGCTTCACGACGCTGGTTACGTACTTGTACACGTGCTTCTTCTGCGTATTTACCTACTACTTTTACTAACTCTTTTCTTCTTTCTTCCGTTAGTGCTGGTATATTGATACGAATGACATTTCCATCACTTGAAGGAGCCAATCCAAGATCAGCTTTTTGAATAGCTTTTTCAATATTATTTATTGCGGATTTATCAAAGGGTGTGATAACGAGTAATCTTGCTTCCGGAGCCGAAACCGTAGCTAATTGATTCAATGGTGTTGCTGCTCCATAATATTCAACAACGACACTGTCTAAAATATTTGGGTTTGCTCGGCCAGCTCTTACAGTAGCTAAATTTCGGGAATACGCCTGCACTGCATCCTTCATATTATCACGCATTTGTTTTATAATTGAATCTGACATTTTTTATTTCCCCCTAATAGTTGTTCCAATTAATTCACCTTGCACGACTCTTTTTATATTACCTTTCTCAGTAATTGAAAACACAACCAATGGAATGTCGTTGTCCATACACAATGAAGAGGCAGTTGAATCCATAACCCCAAGTCCTTCGTTTAACATATCCATATAGGAAAGACTACTATATTTTTGTGCATTCTTATTAATCTTTGGATCCTCCGTATATACACCATCAACGTTATTTTTCGCCATCAAGATTACTTCTGCTTCAATCTCTGCAGCTCTTAATGCAGCAGTTGTATCTGTTGAAAAATATGGATTCCCTGTGCCTGCAGCAAAAATGACTACACGTTTCTTTTCCAGGTGTCGGATTGCTTTCCTCCTTATATATGGTTCAGCGACTTGACGCATTTCTATTGAAGTCTGGACACGGGACGGGATACCCATTGTTTCCAAGCTATCCTGAAGTGCAAGTGAATTCATGACCGTTGCCAGCATACCCATATAATCAGCGGTTGCACGGTCCATACCCATTTCACTTCCAACTTTACCGCGCCAAATATTCCCCCCGCCTACTACAATGGCTATTTCTACTCCTAGTTTAGCTACTTCTTTGACTTGGGACGCTATCGATTGAATAATTGCTGGCTCGATACCATATCCCTGTTCACCACTCAAAGCTTCTCCGCTTAATTTTAATACGATTCTACGGTATTGCGCTGCTGTCATAATAACCTCCATAAAAACTTTATCTTGTTTTTTGAAAATGACAATTTTAAAAACAGAGATTTCTATAATGGTTTAGAAATAGGGAACAATACGTTCCCTATTTATGGCATTATTTTTTCATCTGGTTCATAACTTCTTCTGCAAAGTTATCTTCACGTTTTTCCATTCCTTCTCCAACTTCATAACGCGCAAATGATTTTACTGTAGCTCCTTTATCTGCAACAAACTTCTTCACCTTCATATCAGGATCTTTAACAAAGTTTTGTTCTAACAAACAAATTTCCTCGAAGAATTTACCTAAACGTCCTTCAACCATTTTTTCTACTATGTTTTCTGGTTTACCTTCATTTAGGGCTTGTGTTTTCAATACTTCACGCTCACGATCAACCTCTTCTGATGGTACATCATCACGTGAGATATAGCGTGGATTTACTGCTGCCGTATGCATTGCAACATCTTTTGCAACATTTTCATCTGTAGTTCCTTCAAGCATTGTAAGTACACCGATACGTCCGCCCATATGCAGATATGCACCAAAAGCATCATTGTCTGTTTTATTTAATAAAGTGAAGCGACGTAGAGAAATTTTTTCTCCAATTGTAGCAACAACTGATTTAATATATGTTTCAAGCGTATCTCCTTCACCATGTAACGGTTGTTGTAGAGCTTCTTCAACATCGTTAGGCTTTTGTTTAACAATATGCTTGCCAAGTTCAGCTAATAGTTTTTTGAATTGGTCGTTTTTTGTAACAAAATCTGTTTCACAATTCACCTCTAACAGAACCGCAGTGTTATTATCTATTTCAACATATGTGGCTCCTTCTGCCGCTATACGATCAGCCTTTTTTCCAGCTTTTGCAATTCCTTTCTCACGCAAGAAATCAATTGCTTTGTCAATATTCCCATCCGTTTCCTGTAAAGCTTTTTTACAGTCCATCATTCCTGCACCTGTTTTTTCACGTAATTCTTTAACCATTTTCGCAGTAATAGCCATTATACATCCTCCTAATTAAATAAAATGCTTCCTTTATCGTAATGTTCCTTTAAAAAAGGTGATAAAAGGCTTATCCCCCTTATCACCTGTTTCTGTAAATCTACTCTTTACTTGCTTCTACTTTCTCACCAGATTCTTCTTGGGTAGCTTCTTCTGTTTCTTCTTTTTCTACCTCTTCTACTTCTTCCCCTTGTTTCACTTCTAAAATAGCATCGGCCATCTTTGAAGTCATTAATTTAACTGCACGGATTGCATCATCGTTTGCGGGGATAACATAATCGATCTCATCAGGGTCACAGTTTGTATCAACCATCGCGATGATCGGAATGTTTAATTTATGTGCTTCAGCGATCGCAATTCGTTCTTTACGTGGATCGATAACAAATAAAGCATCTGGTAGCTTATTCATCTCTTTAATTCCACCTAAGAACTTCACTAAACGATCTTTTTCTTTTAATAAATTAACTACTTCTTTTTTCGGTAGCACATCAAATGTGCCATCTTCTTCCATACGTTCAATATCTTTAAGGCGATTAATACGTTTACGGATTGTTTGGAAGTTTGTTAACGTACCACCCAACCAACGTTGATTAACATAAAACATACCTGAACGTGTAGCTTCGTCACGGACAGAATCCTGCGCCTGTTTCTTTGTACCTACGAACAGAACCGTACCGCCATTTGCTGCAATTTCTTTTACATACTTGTATGCTTCGTCAACCTTTTTAACTGTTTTTTGCAAGTCGATGATATAAATACCATTACGCTCAGTAAAGATGTATTTTTTCATCTTTGGATTCCAGCGGCGAGTTTGATGTCCGAAATGTACACCAGCTTCTAATAATTGCTTCATTGAAATTACTGACATATACTTTTCCTCCTAAATGGTTTTTTACCTCCGTTTAGATCCTTTTTATACTACGACCATTTCCATGGCACCACAAATATAAATCACTAAACGTGTGTTGTTAATGCTCATATGATAACGAACATTGCGTTTACACCATAAATAAATATATCATATGCGTTAAGACCTAGCAAGTATATCTGTTATTTTTTTTATGTAACTTTATCATCAGGGCTACTTCTGTTTTTCCACAATTCAATTCCCTAGCTATATCTTCTATTGTAGAGCCTTGGTGGTAGCGATGAAGGACTTGAACTTTTAAGGATGGCTCATAGCTATCAAGTTTATTATCACATAATACTTCTTTCGGTTTGGTAGCATTTTGATTCTGTATAGCTATATTATCTGAAGAAGCGGGAGGGGCGCCCTCACTTTTTGGTGTATGTGCATTTAATGCTTGTTGTAAACGTCTATTTTCATCTTTAATTTCATTTAGATACGTTTCAAATAGAGCAAAAATATCACCTGTGCTCACCTGTTTTTTCATTTGTATTTGCTTGGATAGTTGATAAATCGCAATCAAAGCCATTAAATGTAACATGAAGCTTACTATAAGTAAGAGTATTGTCATATAATCCCTTCTATTTATTATATTTCCTTTAGTATTTTTCTCAGTTTGAATATTGCTTTTTTATGAATTTGGGAGATTCTCGAAGTTGTTAAACCTAATACTTGACCGATTTCTGTAAATGTTAATTCGTCATGATAAAAAAGGCTTATTATCATTTGTTCATTTTTGTTTAATTCTTTCACTCCTGCTATTAATTCCTTTATCTTTTCATTTTTTACGAGACGTTCATCGGGTGAAACTGAGATATTATCTGGAATTGAATAACCAATTCCCTCAGCGGTGGAACCCTTTGGGGTTTCATCAATGGACAAAACATTAGCAAATAGAGAAGCGTTTATAAGTTTTTCAACCTCCTGAGAAGTGATTCCTAACTGTTTTGCAATTTCCTCTGAAGTAGGCTCCCTTTGATATTTTTGTTCTAACTTTTCCGAAGCATTTTCAATCTTTTTGGTTTTTTCTCTGAGCGATCTAGGTAGCCAATCCTCTTTGCGTAGTCCATCTATAATTGCTCCACGAATACGAAATGAAGCATACGTATCAAATTTCAAATTACGTTTGGTTTCAAATTTATTTAAAGCATCGTACAGTCCCATTAAACCGAAACTTTTCAAATCATCTTTATTAATTTTATTGGGTAAATGCGTGGCTATTCGCTCCACATGAAAGCTGACTAAATACATATAGTGTTGAATTAATTCATTCGCTGCGTTATTATCCTCTTTATCCATCCAATTCTTCCATAACTTTTTCATTAGAGGAGAGTTGTTTGTTTTCATCCATGCTCCTCCTTATCTGTTCTATATAAATACTTCCCCTTTATTCACTGTCCGTATTTTCAATTTTCCTGTGGATGGATCAAATTCAATCGTTCTTCCGCTGCTTCCACCTACATCCATTGAAACTATAGGAATTTGAAGCGTTTTTAACTTCACCTTTACCGCTTCAACATTTCGGGGGCCTATCCGCATAAAATCAGAACCCTTGGAGAAATAAAACATTTGCGCTCCACCAGCTAGCTTTGCTTGTAATGTATATTTCCTTGCTCCATTTATACATAACAGCGAAATTAATATATCTATTGCTGTATCTGCATATTTGTACTCATTACGTTTTTTTTGTTTGTTTTGATTGGAATCAGGAAGCATGATATGCGCTAAGCCAGCTATTTGTTTTGATAAATCATATATCACAACGCCAACACATGAACCTAAGCCGGATGTTCGAATGATATTTGGAGCTTTAGCAAAATTTAAATCTGCTATACCCACTTTAACTATGCCTTGCGAATTATTCATCATTTTTTATTCCTAGTGAAGAAAATAGTTTTTGGATTGCCTCTACTTCTGGTAATAAAAATAAGTATCCAGTAATGCCATTATTTGTACCGTCTTCATTTATTTTTGTATCAATAGTAATCGCATAATCAGCAACTTGTGATAGTTCAAGTAAACCAATCGTTACGATTGACCCAGCCATATCTATACTTAGATAAGGAATAGAAGGCTTCATGTTGGTATTTGTAAAATCCGATAAAGCGGTTAGATATGATCCGACCAAAATATTTCCTAATTCTTGCAAAACTGATATTGCTAGTTCATTCGGCGATTTCGTATTTAAAAAATCTATTTCAATATCTGAAACCATTTGACTTACTAAGTGCTCCGCTTCCTCAATTGAAAAAATAAAATACATTGTCCCAGAAATCTCCCCATGAATACGAAAAAGAATAGCAACAATTACATTTTCATGTCCCCCTATCATATCCATCATTTCATCAAAAGTAATGATTTTAACTGAAGGCACTTGCATATTGATTTTTTTGTTCATTATTTTAGCCATAGATGTTATAGCATTTCCTGCCCCGATATTACCTATTTCCTGTAAGGCATCCTTTTGTATACTAGATAGATTAGTAACTTGCATTTTATTATCCTTCCGCCATTTTTAACTCATCCATCTCATCATGTGTTAGTATCTTTTGTAAATAAAGTAAAATAAGTAGTCGACTTTCCAAATTTACAACTCCTTCAATATAATCAACTCCGATAGCACCTACCACTTCTGGTGTTGGCTCAATTGCATCTTCGGGTATATCAATCACATCATTGGCACTATCTACGATCAGCCCTACTTCCACATCATCCATGTAGACAATAATAATTCGAGTTGCTTCATTATTAATTGCTGGTTCTATACCAAAACGAACCCGTAAATCAATAATTGGAATCACTACACCTTTAAGGTTAATAACGCCTTTTATAAAGTCTGCTACTCGCGGGATCCTGGTAATTGGTTGCATTCGTTCGATCGAACCAACTTGATCAATGGAAATAGCATACTCTTCATCTTTTAATTGAAAGACAATAATTTTTCTTTTCGTACTGTTTTTTTCCATAAGAAACTCTCCCTCGTTGAATTGGCTAAATCATTTTTAACTAGCTATTTTGTGGTCATAGAAATACTTACCTTTCAAACTGCATGCGCCTGCTACTCGATCATTCATACGGATAACCATCTAAAATTAACCCACTAATTTCTTCAGGCGCAGGATGAATAATATCCTCTGGCACTTCCTGTCCATTGGTCAAATAAGCAATCTCGATATTATAATTTAAAACCATGTTTAATATGCTCCCATATTGCTTTGTTTCATCGAGTTTAGTAAAGATGGCCCTATTAATAGGAAAATCATTAAACCGTTCTTTTAGTTCCGTTATATCTTTAGCTTTTGAGGTTAGAGATAAAACAAGGAAAGTTTCTACATGACTATCAAAATCAATCATGTTTTTTAGTTCACTGATATATTTATCGTCCCGGAAATTACGACCAGCTGTATCGACAAGGATAATATCATAGTTTTCAAATTTTTTAATTGCTTTTCGATAGTCTTCTGCTGTATAGGCCACCTCAAGTGGAATATCTAATATTCGTGCGTACGTTTTTAGTTGATCTACCGCTGCTATACGATACGTATCAGTGGTGATAAAAGCAACCTTCTTATGGGATTTTAGTACATCTTTTGCTGCTATTTTAGCTATTGTTGTCGTTTTCCCTACTCCTGTAGGTCCAACAAAATGAATAATTTTACTTTCTTCAGTTACGTCTTGAAAAGAACAAGCACATAATCTTTTTTCGATTTCTTTTTTAATGCTGTGCATAATCAGATTAGCAGATAAATTCTCTTTTCCCTCTTCTTGTTGTTCAATTGCTGAATCCAGGAGATCTTCTGAAAGATCAGCATCTATTTCTTGATCTAATAAATATTGATATATTAATTGATAATTCGATAAAAACCTACTATTATTTCGTGCTGTATCTTGCACAATTAAGTTTCTAAGCTGCTTCACCTCCATTAACACATCCTGATTTGTGTGCGTACTGGCTGTTTTGGTTTCCCCAGATACGGAGGGGGTTTTCAATATTTTCTTCCTTGTTGTAGGTAAAGGATCAGGGTCAAGGGCAGCAATAACTTCTATTTTATTTTTCTTGAACAATCCCAAAATGCTTCTTCGTTTTACCTCCCTGGAATTTAATATAATCGCTCTGGATCCTAGTTCTTTACGAATTGTATTCATTATTTGTGGCATGCTTGGCCCTACATACTTTTTTACTTTCATGCTACATTCACCACTCCCACGCTTTGAACATGAACATCTGGCTCTAATTCATTATAGGATAATACCACAACCTGAGGTAAAAAGCGGTCTAGCAACTGTTTTAAATACATTCTAATAGCTGGGGAACACAATATAACAGATATTTCTTCTTGAATTGTTAGCTTTTCTACCTCAGCATGGATGTTTTTGATAATTGCCTCCTGTGTATCCGGATCTAACGATAAATAATTCCCATGTTCCGATTGCTGTACATTTTCAGCAATCATTTTTTCGATTTTTCCTGATACAGTAATAACCTTTAAAGACATTTTTTCATTGGCATATTGTTTTGTTATTTGGGAAGACAAGGACTGCCGAACGTATTCAGCAAGTAATTCGGTATCGTTTGTTAACTTCGAGAAGTCGGCTAGTGTTTCAAAGATAATCGGTAAATTACGTATGGATATATTCTCCTTCAGTAATTTTGAAAGCACTTTTTGAATTTCACCAATTGATAACGGCTCCGGTGTAACTTCTTCTGTTAAAATTGGATAGCTTTCTCTTAAATGGTCAATCAGTTGTTTTGTTTCCTCACGTCCGAGTAATATATGAGCGTGCTGCTTAATTGCCTCGGTAATATGTGTAGATACAACAGACGGGGGATCAACAACTGTATATCCAGACAATTCAGCTTCATCCTTATTATTTTCACTAATCCATTTTGCCGGCAACCCAAATGCTGGTTCCTTTGTATCAATCCCATCTAAATCATCATTATCTATATCTGGTGCCATTGCTAAAAAATGATCCAACAAAAGTTCTCCAGAAGTAATTTCATTTCCTTTTATTCTCAATCGGTATTCGTTCGGATTTAATTGGATATTATCCCTTATTCGAACAACGGGGATAACAACTCCTAATTCGATTGCTAATTGACGGCGAATCATAACGATCCTCTCAAGTAAATCTCCTCCCTGATTTGCATCTACTATTGGGATGAGTCCATAACCAAATTCGAATTCAATTGGGTCCATGTTTAATAAATTAACTACATTTTCTGGAGTATTCATAGCTGAACCTTCGGCTTCTACCTCATCTTCATCATTCATTTCTTCTTTCTCTTGTGTCTGTTTTAATAATAGATATCCACTAAGTGCAAGTAGGCTTGATAGAATCGTAGTCAAAAAAAAGTTGATCGGTGTTAATCCAAGTAAAAAAATAGTTCCTGCTGCAATAAATAATAGTTTAGGGAATTGTAATAACTGACCAGTTACATCACTGCCTAAATTACCATTCGTAGATACTCTAGTAACAACAATTCCGGTTGCAGTAGAGATTAATAATGCGGGAATCTGACTAACCAGTCCATCTCCTATCGTTAGTCGCATATATATATCAATCGCCTCTTGAAATGTGAAATCCATTTGGACGATACCGATAAGAAGACCAAAGATAATATTGATAAGGACAATCACTATTCCTGCAATTGCGTCACCTTTTACAAATTTACTAGCTCCATCCATTGCTCCATAAAAGTCTGCCTCGTTTTCTATCTTTTCGCGCCTTTCCTTCGCTTGCTGTTCTGAAATTAGACCAGCGTTTAAATCTGCATCCACACTCATTTGTTTTCCCGGCATTGCATCAAGCGTGAAACGTGCCCCAACCTCAGAAACACGTTCTGATCCTTTTGTAATTACAATAAATTGAATAATGACAAGAATAATAAATACAACAAAACCGACTAGCGGGCTGTTTCCAATAACAAATGTTCCAAATGTTTCTACCACCCCTCCTGCATCTGCTTCTGATAGGATCGATCTCGTTGTTGAGACATTAAGCCCTAAACGAAATAATGTTAAAAGCAATAAAAGAGAAGGAAATATAGAAAATTGCAAGGCTTCTTGCGTATTCATCGAAACTAATATAACAATAAGTGCAAGGGATATATTGCACAAAATTAATATACTTAATAACCATCCAGGTAAGGGAATAACTAGCATAATAATAATTAATATAACACCTAAAAGTACAGAAAGATCGCGTGCCTTCATCATTTTTCTCCTTATTGCATAACTTTAAAATTATGTAACACCTTTCTCGTTGTCTGCTAAGCGATAAACATAAGCTAGCACCTCAGCGATAGCTTGATAAAAATGTTCAGGTATTACATCACCAATATCAATTACAGGATATAGGGATCTTGCAAGCCGCTTATTTTCAACTGTGACTACATCATTTTCTTTTGCGATTTCTTTTATTTTTAATGCTGTGTAGTCCACTCCTTTCGCTAGGATATAAGGGGCGTTTGCTTTTTTTTCATCATATTTTATTGCAATTGCATAATGTGTTGGATTTGTAATTACTACATCTGCTTTTGGAACCTCACTCATCATCCGCTGCATTGCTATCTGTCTTTGTTTTTCTTTCATTTTTGACTTTATCAGAGGGTCTCCCTCCATGTTTTTATGCTCATCTTTTATGTCTTGCTTAGACATTTTCATATTTTTCTCGAAGTCATATCGTTGATAAGCATAATCAAATACAGCTAAAAATAATAATGCTATCGTGGCCATAATCCCCATGTTGATAGTGACATTGCCAAAAAATGTCAAAGCATTGTCAATATCTTTAAAAGATAACATCAGTATGTCATCCTTATAAAACCAGATGGACATAAAAGTAATTGTTCCTATAAATGCTATTTTTAATAGTGATTTTAGCAATTCTACGACAGCACGCAGCGAAAATATCTTTTTTGCACCTTGAATTGGGCTAATTCTCTTTAAGTCGACTTTCACTGACTCTGCTGTAAACAAAAAACCAATTTGAATCATGTTAGCCGCCACCCCTGCGACTGCTACCACTACCATAATCGGAATAATCATTTGTGCCGCTACTAATGTTACCTCTATAAATAACTGGTGTACTGCGTTTTCTGTGATCTCCCAATGAATATACTCTGTGAAGGAATGTTCATATAATCTTATCATTTTGCTTTTCATAAAATTTCCAAAGAAAATTAACGTTGTAAATGAAAATAATAAAATAATCGCCGTATTTATGTCCTGACTTTTTGCAACTTTTCCTTTTTTTCGTTCATCTTGTCTTTTTTTCGGAGTAGCTTTTTCTGTTTTTTCACCTGCGAAAAACTGCAAATCTAATTTTAACTGCAAGCTAAGCACCTCCAAATAGTTTCATCAATCCTTGCATCGTATCAAACATTGTTTCAAATAAACTTTTTGCTAATACGATATACAGACTAAGAAAAAATAAAATAACTACAAAACTCACGAATATTTTTAATGGTAAACCTACAACAAATACATTTAGTTGCGGAACCGCCCTGGCGATTATTCCAAGCGCCACATCCACTAAAAACAAGCAACCGACAATTGGTATTGCCATTTGAAATGCGATAAGAAAAGCTTTATTAAAAATAGTAATGATAAATTCAGCAATGTTACCATCTTTAAATGGAATAAAAGCATCTGCCGGAATGAATTGGTAACTATAATAGATTCCATCTATTAATAAATAATGCCCATTGACCGATAAAAGAAATAAGAGTGCGATAATGTAGAAATATTGACCTGTTAATGGGCTCTGTACACCCGTCTGGGGATCAATTACATTAGCAATTACAAAACCCATTTGAAAATCAATGAATCCACCTGCGATTTGGACTGCTGAAAGGATCATAGAAGCAGTTAATCCTATTAAAACCCCGACAAAAACCTCTTTCATAAGCAATAAGAAATATAATTCATCTACCTGTATTCCCGCTGCATTGATAGCAGGGAACATTACTATAGCCAGAAAAAAACTAAAGCCAATTTTAAAGGGCATAGGAATCGTACGATATGAAAATAGTGGTAATGTAACAAAAAAGGAAGTAATACGTATAAATAAAAGCAGGAAAACAGGAATATTAGCTAAGTTAGTCATATTGAGTAACATCGTTTTAACCTACAAATCGATTTAAGTTTTGGAATACTTCTGCCGTAAATTCAACCATTTTTGTTAACATCCAAGGTCCAAAGAAAACCAAACCAACTAAAACAGCTACAATTTTCGGAATAAAGGCAAGGGTCTGTTCTTGGATTTGTGTTGTTGCTTGAATAATACTTACAATCAGACCTACGACAAGTGCTAAAATAAGCAATGGCCCCGAAATTAGTAAAATCGTATAAATCCCTTTTTCCGCTAACGTTAAGACAAATTCACTACTCAAGCACATACACCTTCCCTTGTTCAAAGAGCAACTTCATTTATTGGAACCCATCTAATAATGAGTGTGTTATTAAATACCAGCCATCAACTAAAACAAATAGTAAAATTTTAAATGGCAATGAGATCATAACTGGTGGCAGCATCATCATCCCCATTGACATCAAAACACTTGCCACTGCCATATCAATAATTAAAAAAGGTATAAAAATCATAAAACCCATTTGAAAAGCGGTTTTTAATTCACTGATAGCAAAAGCTGGCACTAGAGTCGTAATTGGAATATCCTGAATACTCTGAGGTTCGTCCATCTTCCGGTAGTTCATAAATAATGCCAAATCTTTTTGCCTAGTATGTTTTGCCATGAATTCTTTCATTGGGACACTCGCTTTATCGTATGCTTCATCTAGTGTGATATCCTCACTAAAAAGCGGTTGTAATGCATCGTCATAAACTTTTCCAAAAACAGGGGACATAATAAAAAACGTTAAAAATAAAGCTATCCCAATCAAAACTTGATTAGGTGGCATTTGTTGTGTCGCAAGTGATGTACGCACAAAAGATAGAACGATAATAATTCGTGTAAAACTAGTCATTAAAATTAAAATGCCAGGTGCGAGCGATAACACCGTAAACAATAATAATAATTTTACTGACGTGGAAACAGATGAAGGATCAGAATTAGAAAACATATCTACGAACTCATTCATACTTATCTTCCTCTTGAGTTTTGTTTCTTATAAATTGATCTTTGGTTTGTTTAAGTTTAGAAAGTTCCGTAGAAAATAGCTTTTTAAACTCTTTTTCTGATTGTTTTTCTTTATTCGTGTCTTTATTTAATGTTGGAAATATGGACAAAAGCCAAGACGATGTTTGTAGATCCGTTCGTTCTTCTTTCCGAATCAAATCCTTTTTTACTTCTTCATCTGTAATTTCATGCAGCATTTCAACGTTATCACCAACCCCGATTAAATATAATTTTGTTCCAATACGTACGATTTGAACTGATTTATTTTGGCCTACAGAAACACCACCAAGGTTTTCAAGAGACTTTACTTGTTGAAATAATTTATTTCTTTTATTTAAAAACTTAACGAACAGATAAATTAGTGCCAAAACTAAAAATAAAGCAAGTACCATTTTTAACAAATCAATGATGATTGTTCCGGTACTTCTTTCTTTAAATCCAGTTCCCTCTTGTTCCATTTCTGAATTATTTAAGCTTTCTTTTTCCTCTTCTGAACAATTAGCGTGATTTTCCAAACAATCAGCCACATTGGATTCTTTTGCTGCAGCATATTCAGAAAAGTTAATCAAAAAGAAGATACTTAAAAATAAGGTGCTTAAACAAACTTTTTTCATTAATACCCACTCGATTCTTAACCTAAGGCTTTTTGTATAGCTTCCAGGACACGATCAACCTGAAAAGGTTTCACAATAAAATCTTTAGCACCCGCTTGAATGGCATCAATAACCATTGCCTGTTGGCCCATCGCTGAACACATAAGTACTTTTGCATTTGGATTAATTTCTTTAATTTGTTTTAAAGCGGCTATCCCGTCCATTTCTGGCATGGTAATATCCATTGTCACAAGATCGGGCATAAGTTCCTTATATTTCTCAACTGCTTGTAAACCATCCTGCGCTTCTCCTGCAATAGTAAAACCATTTTTTACGAGTATGTCTTTGATCATCATCCTCATAAATGCTGCATCATCTACAATCAAAATACTTTTTCCCATTCTATCTTTCCCCTGCTTTCTATTTAAGTTTCATAATACGATCTGTTTGACTTATGATATCTGTTACTCTGACACCAAAGTTTTCATCAATAACAACAACTTCTCCTTGAGCAATTAGTTTACCATTAACTAATATATCCACTGGTTCACCAGCTAACTTATCAAGTTCAATGACCGAGCCTGATGATACATTCAAAATCTCCCTAATGGTCCTCTTTGTTCTACCGAGCTCTACTGTGATATTTAAAGGAATGTCTAAAAGCATATCCAAATTTTTCTGTGCATTTTGATCTAGCTCTACATGATTAAATTCGGAAAATGAAGCTTGTTGAATTGTGGCATGTTCCCTATCAATAGCATTTCCGATATATTGCGGTGCTGTATGACTTTTTTCCTGATCCTGCATCGGCTCTTGGATATTGATTGGTTTTTCATGAGCTGGTTTTTCAAATTGTTCCACTGTTAATGCGGCTTCATTGTTAGTATCCATCGTCGGTCCATGTAACAAATGACTCACCAATTCATTTGCAAATGGAATCGGTAT
Source organism: Virgibacillus alimentarius (assembly GCF_017874635.1). Classification (NCBI taxonomy): domain Bacteria; kingdom Bacillati; phylum Bacillota; class Bacilli; order Caryophanales; family Bacillaceae; genus Virgibacillus; species Virgibacillus alimentarius. The sequence continues at coordinate 133,306 of NZ_JAGIKX010000001.1, read as the reverse complement.
AAGCTGCATAATATTGGAATCTATTAATTCACCAACTTTTAATTGAAAAGAAACCTTTACAAAAACTTCTTCCTGTGCATCAGGCCTCATGCCCTCTTCTGTCTCCTCTGAACTTACTAGTTTAATAGAAGGTGGTGATATATCAACACGTTTATCAAAAACAGTGGACATACTAGTCGCAGCCGCTCCCATCATTTGATTCATTACTTCTTGTACAGCACTTAGATGTATATCATTTAACTCTTTAGTTGGAGAAGTACCATCTCCACCAAGCATAATATCTGAAATAATTGCTGCATCTTCTGATTTAATAACGAATATGTTTTTTCCTTTAAATCCTTCTATATAGTTCACCCGAATGCTTACATATTCAAAAGAAAACTCCTCATAGATTTCTTCCTTATTAATTATTGAAACTACCGGTGTCGTAATCGCCACTTTTTGTTTCAGTAATGTTGAAAGTGTTGTAGCGGAACTGCCAAAAGAAATATTTCCTATTTCACCTAATGTATCTATTTCGATCGTTGATAAATAATCACCAACATTTGATTCTGACCCATTCTCATCTTTATCCGAACTTATTTCTAAAAGAGCATCAATTTCATCTTGGGAAAGCGTATTATCCGGCATTTATTTCTCCCCCTTTATTTCTGACAATATTTGTACAGACATGTTATTATTATATTTTCCCGGTTGAATATAAAACTTCGGTTCATTATTTATAGTTAGAGTAAGCGGATGATCTATTGGATTCTTTAAAGCAATAACATCACTTTTACTTAGGTTTATGAACTCCTGAATCGTAATCGTTGCTTCCCCTAAAATTGCTTTTGCTTCTACTTGGGCATGTTGAATATTTTTAGATAGCTTTTCAAAAGCTTCCGGATCTCTTTTTTTAGTATTTGTTTGCATCCAATAATGGACTGACAATTTCGATATGATTGGCTCCAATACGATATGGGGAATACAAATATTAATCATTCCACTCGTTCCCCCAATTTCCGTATTTAATGAGACAACAACTACTGTTTCATTTGGTGATACCATTTGTAAAAATTGGGGGTTGACTTCAAATTCTTCTAAAACAGGATTAATTTCTACAATCGTTGACCAGGCTTCTTTTAATTTATAAATTGCCTTTTCAAAAAGTTGTGACATAAGGATGGTTTCTATTTCTGTTAAATTATCAATCTTATTGACACTGTTTCCTTTTCCGCCAAGAATTAGATCAAGTAATCCATAGGCAATATTCGGATTTACTTCCATTAAAACGTTTCCTTCAAGAGGTGCCACGCTATAAATATTTAACACTGTCATTTTGGGTATCGAGCGAATAAATTCCTCAAATGGTATTTGATCGACAGACGCGACCGAAATATTAACATAAGTACGTAATTTAGCAGAAAAGAAAGTAGTCAATAAGCGGGCATAATTTTCATGAATTCGACTTATACTTCGAATTTGATCTTTTGAAAATCTTAGGGCTCGTTTGAAATCATAGACACGCACTTTTTTTTCATTTTCTTCTTTTTTTAATTCTTCTGCATCCATTTCACCAGACGTAATTGCAGATAAAAGCGCATCTATTTCATTTTGCGAAAGAACTTCATCTACCAAAAAAATCACCTACATATTGGAGTTTTACATTTATTGATGAATGATACAGTCATTGTAAAATTTTACTGATTGTATACACATCTGTTATTTTACCTTCTGACATTACATCGTTTACTTTTGATTGAATATCTTTTTCTAATTCGGATAAATTTGTCCTCACATCACCCTCATCCATTTTAGTTAATTCTTTTATTAATATATTTTTCAATTGAAATTCACGTGTTGTAATTTCTTCCTTCGCACTTTCGCTATCGGTTAAAATTTGGAATTGGATCCGAACAAAACTTCCATCCTTTAAATCTGTGGTTATCTCAGGTGTTTTATACGAATATTCAACCATTTTATCAATCGATTGCGCTTCACTTTTTTCAGGTTTCTCCTTTATGTAGATAAAAACAGCGAATATAACTACTCCAACCAAAAGTAAAAAAAGAAAAATAATCATTGTTTTAACTAACTTACTCAACATTCACACCTACTTCATGAGATAATCAGTATCTAGGTAGAATAATGGCTTATCACCCTTTTCCTATTTACTTAGTTTATCTCTTTAAATTAACTAGCTCTTGTAAAATCTCATCAGAAGTTGTAATAATTCTCGTATTAGCCTGAAAACCACGTTGAGCTGTTATCATTTCGGTAAACTCCTCTGATAAATCTACGTTTGACATTTCTAGTGCACCACTGACAATTGATGTTTCAGCATTCCCACTTTCTGGTGCAACAATTCCTCCAAAACCCGCATTAGTTGTTTCCAAATACAAACTATTTCCGGCCTTTTCGAGACCACCTGGATTAGAAAACATAGCTAAACCGATTTGACCTGCACTTTCCTGGTTACCATTTTCAACATAAGTTACATCACCATTGGTTTGTATATTAAAATTTGATGCATTTTCTGGAATACTTTGAAGAACATTTCCATTTGTTCCAACAAGTTTGTGTCCATCTGCATTCACAATGAAACCATCATTGTCTAAATAAAAATTACCGGCACGTGTGTATGCCTTCGTACCATCTCCCGTGTCCAGTACAAACATTCCGTCTCCTTCTAATTGTAGGTCTAGTGTTCTATCCGTTGTTTGTTTGGAACCTTGTGTATGTATGTTATCAATCGTACCAAGCTGCGCACCTGTTCCCACTTGTTTTGGATTGACACCTCCGCGGTTTGGGGTAGGTCCTTGTGCAGCAGATGACATTTGACTCATAGCATCTTGAAAAGTTGCTCTTCCTTTTTTAAAACCAGTTGTATTTACGTTTGCAATATTATTACCTATTACGTCTAATTTTGTTTGAAATCCTTTCATACCTGATATACCTGAATACATGGAACGTAACATTTTATTTTCCCCCTTATTTTTATTTGATTTTATCTCTACCATCAATGGCTTTGAGATTTTTGGCATGCACTCATTTTATTGTCAGTCTTTTTCAGCAGTTGTATCGTTTATTTGCAAAATAGAGTCTGCATATACTTCTTCCCCATTCTCTAATGCTAAGATAGCCCAGCCATCTTTTTGACTTACAGCTATTACATTACTAGTCTCAACATCTAATTTTTCTCCAGTTTCTTCATCAAACGTTGGATAGGAAACATTGGTACCCACCAGATGACTGTATTTAATAACTGGCGATATTAGCTGACTCTCCACTAGATTATCTATGGAAGACGTCATATTCATTAACTGTTCCAGCGAGGAGAAAGTAGTCATTTGAGAAACAAATTCACGATCATCCATTGGATTTAATGGATCTTGGTTTTGCAATTGTGTCATCAAAATTTTCATAAATTCATCTTTTCCAAGTTGGTTTCCTGGACTTCTAGATGTAGACTGATTTTTTAAATATAACGTTGTATCTATCGTGGGCATTTTTAACACCTACACTTTCTCATTCATTAATAACTCATGAAAATGGACCTCTGTATCCTCATTTGATTGCTTATTTTGCTTTGATTGTCCAGGATGATTTTGATCCTCTTTATTTGCTTGCTCCTGTTCTCTCTCTTTTTCATATAATTCTTGGTTGGATTGAAAATTCACATCTAGTTTTTCAATGGTAATCTGATGTGGTGAGAACATACTTTTAAGCTGATGTATATTAGATTGCAATATCTCTTTTGTTGCCTGGGACGTAACAATTATTTTTACTGTCATGTCACCACCAACCTGTGTTAATCGAAGCCTTATTTCTCCTAAAGTATCAGGACGAAGTGCAATGGATAGTTGGTTTATCCCATTAGATTTTGCTAAAAATTTACTTCTCCTTATTATGTTTTGAAATTGATCCATGATATCCTGATCAACTGGATAAGAACCTTGTATCTGTGACATATTCACATAAATCGCGTATTGCTCCAGCTTAGATATTGACATGCTTGAAAAAGAACTACCTAATCCAGCAGGTTTATACCCAAAGGAATTATTATTCATTACTTTTTGAACAAAATTAACAATGTTAGACTCTGTCACATCAGAATCCAAATCACCATATTGTTGCAGGGCAAACTGATGCTTTCTTTGAAAGACGTCTAGTAAGCTTCTCCAGATTTTCGTTTCTATTGTATCTTCGTTCGTTTGTGGTTTAATTTGGTTTTCCTTCGCATCATACTTCTTTTCTAACATTATCCATTGTTCAATGAATGCTAAAAGCTTTGGTGCTATTTTTTTGATTTCTTGGTTGCTTGAAACTTGAGCAATTAACTTCTCGGCCTTTTGTACTATTTCTGTAAAATACTTTTTGATTTCTACATCTGTTCTTCCTAAATTATCTTGTATTACTTTTTGAGGTTTGGCGTCTTTATAACTGCCGATAAAAGATTTTATACCCTCAAAAAAATGATCAGAATTGACTTTTATATCTTTCTGGTCATTTAAATGATTAAGAGGTATACTTGGTATTTTATAAACTATTTTGGCGACATCTGCGTGAGTATTATCCTGGACCATAGTGGATTGGTTTCGTTTATTATGTGCAGTATGTAATGCCTTCCAATTCTTATTTTCTTTAAGAACCCCGTTTATCATTTTCATTTCTGTTATTTCGCTTTCGCTATAATAATCCTTATTCATTGTTTCCGATTGCTTCAATGCTAGAAGTTCCGCTTTTATCGTTTTGTTGAAATCTTGTTCATTAGAAACTTGCGTTAATTCCTCTCCTTCCTTATCTCTTATTCTAAGAAATGGAGATATTGACGAGAGATCTAATGAAAACATCTGTTCTTGAAAACTAGGTATTAAATTCGAATCCCAATCAGATTTACCTTTCTTTTGAACAACGAGGGGAATAGAGGACTGGGGTTCTTCCCCTTCTTCTAGGATTTTTTTAGGTCTTGTGAACCAATCATGGTGAAAATTAACAGTCCTTCTTGAGTCTTTTTCAAATTTTCTTCTTTTTTCATTACTCATTTCATCATCAACGTTTTTCTGGTTATTGAATAGTTGGTGAAAAAAGTTACCTCTCTCTTCATTCTCATTTATATTATCTTTCGTAAAACTTGAAGAATAATTTTCTCGGGTTAGTGGATGAATATGCATCTCTGCACCCCCTCTCAAATATGTATCTATTCACTAATGTTAATCAAGAGCTGTGTATATTCCGCTGCTAAGCTAGGATCCATTGCTTCAAAAATTTTACCACGCGCATCATTTGGTAATTGCTCTAAAACAGCAAGACCTACTTCCTTATCTAATTTTTGAAATATCAGGGCTGCTTGTGTCTCATCCATCTTTTTAAAAGAGGCTGAAACGGTTTTTATTGTATCTCTCTTCTCTAGCTCTTTCGTTTTTTCTTCTTCCTTAACAGTTTTTCCGCTTTTATTTTTGTTTTTCTCTTTTATCAAATCTTGCTCTAATTGATCAATGGTACTTTCAAGATCATCAATTTTTTTATTTAACTGTTCAATCTCCTTATCTTTATTAGCAATTTTTGTTTTTATCCTCTCTGTATTATTCATTGCATTCTCCTTTTTAGAGGAAGTAACGAGAGAGGAAACTACTGGTAAATTAATCCTAGATTTTTCCACCCAGTCAATTACATTGAAACCTGCAACGGATAAGATAACAATGGTTATCAATGTAACAAGAATAAAGGGAATAATGATGGCGTAAAAAAACCATCGTACTGTATTCTTTTTATTATTTTTACTATTCATCGACTTAGCCATATCCCTCACCTGATTAACTTCGAATATGTTGTTGAATTGAAATTTCATCCATTGCTAAATTTTCATCTTTCTTTTCTTTTTCTTTTTTAGACATTTCTCGATGCTTTAGAATGGATTGAAATTTTTTCATTTCAATATGTGCATCTTTCAGTTTCATTTGCTTGAAATTCATTACATTCCTTGCTTTGTTAACCTCTGCTTGTAGATTGATAATTTGTTTATTTAATCTTTCAATATAGATCATCTGCTCCCTAATCTTTTCAATCGGTACTTCTTTCTCTACATTGCTATCATAAAAGCTTTCTGCGTCTTCTTTTCTTTTTAATAGTGTATATAACTGGTTAGCAACCTCTTCGAATAAGGTTATTGATTGATTAAATGCTTTTTGTGCATCTGTCTTTTCTTTTTCGTATACACGTAAAATTTTAGATAACGCGATCGTTTCAGCCATTAATCCATCCCCTCACTAAATAACATCTGCATTTTTTCAATTGCATTTTCTAGTGTTTCCTGTTCAAATATATCTTGTTTTAAAAACGCTTGGATTTTTGGATAGTAAGCTATTGATCTGTCTATCTCATAATCAGTTCCTTTTTTATAAGCACCAATATGAATTAATTCACTATTTTCCTCATATGTAGCCATTAATGTACGTACTTGTTTTGCCATTTCACGATGCTTTTGATCCGTTATGTGATTCATTACACGACTAATTGATTTCAATATATTGATCGCTGGAAATTGTCCTTGCTCAGCCAACTTTCGATCTAACACAAAATGCCCATCTAAAATCCCCCGTACTGTGTCTGCTATTGGTTCATTCATATCATCCCCATCTACTAAAACTGTGTAAAAGGCCGTTATCGTTCCCTTTTCACTAGAACCACTACGTTCCAATAATTTTGGTAATATAGCAAATACAGATGGTGTATATCCTTTTGTTGTCGGAGGCTCTCCAGTTGCCAACCCAATTTCTCTTTGTGCCATAGCTACCCTAGTAACGGAATCCATCATTAAATTAACCTGATAACCTAAATCACGAAAATATTCACTAATTGCTGTTGCTGTATAAGCTCCTCTTATACGCATAAGTGCCGGTTGATCTGAAGTAGCTACAACAACAATTGTTTTTTTCAAACCATCCTCACCGAGGTCTTTTTCTATAAACTCTCTAACTTCCCGTCCTCGCTCACCAATTAAAGCTATTACATTTACATCCGCACTACTATTACGTGCAATCATTCCAAGTAGTGTACTCTTTCCTACCCCACTTCCCGCAAAAATACCAATTCGCTGTCCTTGTCCAACTGTTAACAATGAATCAATCGCCCTTATCCCTACTTGAATTGGTTCTGATATCGGCGCGCGTAACATTGGGTTCGGTGGCGATTGTTCAGTTATGTAATTTGATAGACCTTCAGGAAGTGGAGATTGATCAAGTATTTGCCCTAATGAATCTACTACTTCGCCAATTAGTCTTTGTCCAATTTTCACTGTGAGCGATCTTCCTGTAGCTTCTACTAAACAACCTGGTCCAATTTCTACTACTTCTGTATACGGCATAAGTATAATTTTTTCACGATCAAAACCAACCACTTCAGCGAGAACGGGAGCTTTACAGTTTTTTAATACATGTATATGACATACTTCTCCAATATTGGCACTTGGTCCATGCGATTCAATCATAATTCCAACTACTCTTAAAACCTTCCCATACCGCTTATATGGATCTACTTTGTCAATGGCAGTAAGTAAATGGTCTATATTCATTGTTTATTCTCCATCACTAATTCAAGCAGAGTATTACGTATTTGTTGTAATTGTGTATCAATACTTGCGTCTATTTGTCCAAAGGGATGTTCAATTAAACAATGGCCTTTTTCTGCATTCTTATCGATATGCAATGTAATATCTTTTTTATTTTCAAAAATATATTCTAATTCCTCTTTTTGTTGTAAAACATTTACGTAGTCATCGGGATTTAAATACATAATAATATCTGTTTGATCTTTTAATTCTTTGATCGCCTCTTTAACAATGATTAAAAATGCTTCAGGATTTGTCGATAGGTTTTGTTTCAACACTTTTTCCGCAGTTTGAATAGCGATTGCTAAAATCATATCTTCATTTTGTTCCACTGTATGATGGTAATCTACAATAGCTGCGTCTATTATCGTATTTGCCTTTTCTAATAAATGCTCATATTGTTGGACACTTTCTTGCCTGCCTAATTCAAAGCCCGCACGATATCCTTCTTCTTTTGCTTGTTCCAAGTAACTTTGTTTTTCGATCTCCCAAATTTCTTTTTCCTTTTCAATCTTAGCCTTTGTTTCATTTAAAATATCTTGTTGTTGTTTTCTAAGTTTTTGTAACTTTTCATATCCTATTTGCATTTCCTCTTGTATCGCTTGGTATTCACTATCGCAGGATTCCCCCTCATGAATCTGTGCTTTATCCTTAATAAGTTCAATTGGTTTTATTTTAATTACTCTTTCTGTTAATTTTAAAGGGCTGGAAGAATAGAGCTTAGACAATTATGTCATCACCTCCACCTCGAGCAATTACAATTTCTCCTGTTTCCTCTAGTTTTCGGATAACCGATACAATACTTGTTTGCGCATCCTCCACTTCTTTTAATCGAACTGGACCCATATACTTCATATCTTCTTTGTATGTTTCCGCCATCCGCTCAGACATATTTTTAAATATAATTTCTTTTACTTCGTCACTCGCTATCTTAAGAGATAGTTGTAAATCTTTGTCCTCGACTTCACGTATCACTTTTTGAATCGCACGGTTGTCTAAAATAACGATATCTTCAAAAACAAACATCCGTTTTTTAATTTCATTTGACAATTCAGGATCCTGAACTTCTAATGCATCAAGAATAGTTCTTTCTGTACTTCTATCAACCCCATTTAATACTTCAACTACTGCTTGAATGCCTCCAGTTTGTGTATAATCTTCTGTTAAGGAAGTTGCGACATTTCGTTCTAACACTTGTTCCACCTGACTTATAATTTCAGGTGAGGTAGAATCCATTGTTGCAATACGTTTTGCTATATCCGCCTGCATTTCTTGTGGCAGATCAGATAATATTTGACCCGCCTGTTCCGAATCCAAATACGATAAAATGAGTGCAATAGTTTGCGGGTGTTCTGTTTGAATAAAGTTTAATAGTTGTTGAGGTTCGGCTTTTCTGGCAAATTCAAATGGTCTTACCTGTAATGAAGACGTTAAACGATTAATAATATTTGTTGCTTCCTGTTTGCCAAAAGCCTTCTCTAGAACCGTCTTAGCATATCCAACTCCCCCTTGCGAAATATAGTCTTGTGCTAAAGCTATTTGATAAAATTGCTCTAATGTATCCTCTTTTTGTCTGGAATCTACTTTTTTCACGGAGGATATTTCTAAACTTAATTTCTCGATTTCTTCTTCATTTAAATGCTTATAAATTTGTGCAGATACATCTGGACCAAGCGTAATTAAGAGAATTGCTGCTTTTTGTTTTCCTGTTAATCTTTTATATTTTGTCATATGCAATCCTCCTATTCCTCGCTAATCCAGCTTCTTAAAAGCTTCGCAAATTCTTCTGGTTTCTCTTTTGCCATCTTCTCTAACTGTTTTCTGCGGACGATCAATTCACTTTCTGGTTGTTCATCCAGTTCCGGAACATTAACGCGGGGAATCTCCGGTTGTGTTTCCGTTGAAATTGTTTCAGAAACTGGTTCATCTTCTGCGTTTTTCTTTTTATTTCGCAATAATAAAATGATTAAAATGGTAATAATAATTAGCAGAATGGCTCCTATAACGTACATCCAGACAGGAATAAAAGGATGAGCGGTTTCGGAAAATGGCTGATTATCACTGAATTCCTGAAAAACAATAGATATGTTTTCTTCAGGATCAATTTCACCATAATCCTTATCTATTGAGGTACTAACAACAGAATTTAAAATAGAATTAATCCCTTCCTTAACAGCATTCTGATCCTGCTGAGATAAATATTGAATAGCTTTCCCATCCCCATTTTTCACACGATCTACCGCCACCTGTATACCTAAATCTCGAACTTTATATGGGCTTTCGATAATTTCTTTTCGAATTCGATTAAATTCATTGTTGACCGTTTCTTTATCTAATTCATATTGACCCTCTGGATCATCTTCCGTACCTTGGTATGTAGGTATATCTTCATCTCCAGTACCGGCTGTTCCACCAACAGGAGGGGTTCCGGAATATGTTTCATGAACTGTTTCAATACTTACTGGCAGTCCTTCCATATTATCCATGTCAACTGGATGAACAAGTTCCTCAGTCCGGTTTTCTTCCGTGAAATCGACATCTGCTATCACTGAAACAATCACATTTTCTGTTCCCACTAATGCACCAAGCATTTGTTGAAGTCTTTTTTGAATATCTTTCTCTATATCTTTTTTTACCATCTGCTGATAAGAATGTTTATCTTCATTACCACCAGCATTTCGTGTGTTTTTATCGAAATACTCAAAGTATTGATTCATAATTACGATATTTTCAGCTGGTAAGTTAGGAATAGCTTTTGAAACTAAATGATAAAGTGAATCGATTTGGTTCCCCTTAAACTCATAACCCGGCTTTGTATTTAATACAATTGAAGCACTAGCTTCCTCTGAATTATCACTGACAAACACAGGTTCTTCAGGCATATTAATCATTACCTTTGCATCTTCAATACCATCAATTTCTTTCATTAAATAGGCTAATTCAGTCTGCATTGCGTCGAGTTTCATAACGTTAAATTCATTGTCAGTAACCCCCCAAGAGGAATTTTCACTAAAGGATGAATAATCGATATTACCACTGTTTGGCAATCCCTGCCCCGCAAGATCAACAAGCAATGTATCTACATCATCTTCTGGTACAGTAATCGTAGTGCCAGCCTCTTCTAATTCATATGTAATTCCTCGCGTATCAAGTTCATCTTTAATTTGTCCGACCTCTTGTAGGGATAAATTATTATATAAGGGAACGAGTTTTTTATTCGACTGATAAAAAATTATAGCAAGTATTATGATCAAAATAATCAAGAATGATCCAATAAAAATTAACTTCTGAGATTTTGTTCGCTCCATCCACACATTTTTCGCTGCATTTTGGAAGCTTTTAATTTTTTCCTTCATAAATTCCCCCGCCAAATCCAAAAACGTTCTTCATTCTACATATTTATTTTCTTTTATATTATTTAAACTTGCATACGCATTATTTCATTATAGGCATCAATAACTTTTCGTTGAATTTGTACAGTTGTCTCAAGAGTAACACTTGCTTTTTGAGCAGCTATCATTACATCATGCAAATTATGAATTTCTCCCATAGCTAATGCTTCCGTCTTCTTATCCGACTCTTTTTGAGCATCGTTCACTTTATTTAGTGCTTTTTTCAATGTATTTGAAAAATCCAAACTTTGCGATGCCTCACGCAAGTATTTTGGTCTTGATGACGATGAAAGAGGTGATATTGGCTCTAATATATTGCTCGTTGTTAGATTCATTTTATACTACTCCTTGTTAATTATTTTCCAATTTCCAATGCTTTCATCAACATATTTTTACTAGCATTTAAAGCTGTTACATTCGCTTCATATGATCGTGTTGCACTCATTAAATCCACCATTTCTTTTAGTGGATCAACATTAGGGAGTTGTACATATCCCTCCTCATCAGCATCAGGATGTGTAGGCTGATATACATATTTAAAAGGAGTTTCATCTTCCATTATTTTGGATACTTCAACACCAGATCCCGCATTATAGTGAGTTCTAGTAGCTTTGTCTAATAATGATTGAAAGCTTTTATTCTTTGGTGTCACTACCGCCATTTTTCGTCTATAGGCCTCATATTCTCCATTCTCGTTCATAGTGGCTCTAGTAGTCTGAGCATTAGCAATATTAGAAGAAATGATATCCATCCGTAATCTTCCTGCTGTTAATGCACTCGCGCTTGAGTTGAAAGCATTAAATATAGACAAAACTATTTACCTCCTCTAATCACTGTTTGTATTGTATGAAACTTGCCATTAAGTCTATCAACTAATCCTTGATAATAAATTTGGTTTTTTGCTAATTCAGCCATCTCTTTATCAATATCCACGTTATTTCCATTATGGTTGTAATTCGAATTCATTTTAGTAATTGTTTGAAACGAGCGACTTGCAGATCCGTTATCGAATGGCATATGTTTAGGATGGGTCCTTTTCATCTTAGAAGCGCTGTTCAATTCATCATTCAAAACATTCCTAAAAACAACATCTTTTGACTTATATCCTGGTGTGTCGATATTTGCAATGTTATTAGAAATTGTTTGATTTTTGACTGCTGAATAGTCTAGCGAGCCTTCTAGCATCCGTACGGTACTGCCAAATAAATCCACATGGATCACTCCTCTTTTTGTCCCATTCTATATAAGTCGAAATATGTATTTTACTACCAATTATTATAATTTATATGAGGATTAAAGTCTATTGAATTTGACAGATATTACCTTACTCACAAATATTTTATAAAAAAAGGGGACTTTAAACCCATTAAAACACAAAAAAAAGCTAACCTTATCGGCTAGCTTTTTTTCCTTATATATTACCTTGTACGTAATTTTTCTAATTCTACTAGGAATTTATCATTTAACACCTTGATATAAGTCCCCTTCATACCAAGTGAACGAGATTCGATTACACCAGCACTCTCTAATTTCCTTAATGCATTAACAATAACAGATCTTGTAATACCTACTCGATCAGCAATTTTACTTGCAACAAGCAAGCCTTCGTTACCATCTAATTCTTCGAAAATATGATCGATTGCTTCAAGCTCACTATATGACAAGGAGCTTATAGCCATTTGAACAACAGCCTTACTTCTTGCTTCCATTTCTATCTCTGCTGATTTTTCTTGTAATATTTCCATGCCAACAACGGTAGCACCATATTCTGCAAGAAGCAAGTCATCTTCATTAAACTCATCTGTTAACGTTCCTAGAATAAGAGTTCCTAAACGTTCGCCCCCGCCTATAATTGGCACGATTGTTGTTAAACCATTTTGAAATAGCTCACGATTTTCAACAGGAAAAACAGTATATTGACTGTCAATATCTAAATTCGCTGTTGTTTCTTGAATACTAAATAAACCTTTCGTGTATTCTTCAGGGAACCTTCTTTCTTCAAGCATGCTTTTCATTCGCTCGTTTTCTATTTCCTGATTAATAGCATATCCTAATAGTTTTCCCCTACGGCTTAAAATAAAAATATTTCCTTTGATAACATCCCTTAGTGTTGCAGACATATCGTTAAAATTCACTGATTTACCTGTAGTTGTTTGTAACATTGCATTAATTTTTCTTGCACGATTTAATAGTTCCATAAATGATCCTCCATTCAATATTCGAGATTATAATACGTTTTAATGTTCCTTTTCCCTTAGAGTATAAACTGACTTAAATCTTTATTTTTTACAATTGTACTTAATTTTTCATCTACATACGTTGGAGTAATTTCGATTGTCTCCATATTTATATCTGTTGCTTCAAATGACAAATCTTCCAATAACTTTTCTAATATTGTGTGAAGTCTGCGCGCACCAATATTATCAGTATCTTGATTTACTTCATATGCTATTTCTGCCAGTCTTTCTATAGCTTTGTCTGTAAAAACAACATTTATACCTTCTGTCTTTAATAACGCTTGATATTGTTTTAATAATGCATTGGAAGGTTCATTTAGTATTCGTTTAAAATCTTCTACAACTAGTTTTTCAAGTTCTACACGAATTGGAAACCGTCCCTGTAATTCTGGTATTAAATCAGAGGGCTTTGCCATATGAAAAGCACCAGCCGCTATAAATAGCATATGATCAGTTTTTACTGGACCATGTTTTGTAACGATTGTTGAACCTTCAACAATCGGTAAAACATCGCGTTGCACACCTTCTCGTGAAACATTCGCTGCATTTTCTTGCTTTGCTGCAACTTTATCAATCTCATCAATAAAGATAATTCCTGATTGTTCTGAGCGTTCTACAGCTTCTTGTACTACTTCTTCCATATCTATTAATTTTTGTGCTTCTTGTTGAGTTATAACTTTTCTTGCTTCAGATACTGGAAGTTTACGCTTTTTTTTCTTTTTAGGCATAAACTGACCTAAGGCATCCTGCATATTCATACCCATTTGTTCCATGCCCGACCCTTGGAGCATATCAAACATCGAAGGTGGAGATTCTTCTATTTCTACAGTGACTGTATGATCTTCTAATTCCCCAAGAGCTAATAAATGTTCCGTCCGCTTTCGTTTATTTTTTATCTCTTCATCTTTTTCAGTATCATTGTTTTCATCTTTATCATTGTCTTGGCTAGAAAATATCATTTCAAATGGGTTTTTAATGGAAGATTGATGTTTTTTAGCCTGGGGAACAAGTAATGTTACTAGCTTTTTATTTGCTTCAGTTTCAGCCTTGCTCATGACTTTACTCATCTTTTCTTCCTTCACCATTCGCATAGCCATTTCAACTAGATCACGAACCATTGATTCAACATCACGGCCAACATAACCAACTTCTGTAAATTTTGTTGCTTCTACTTTTACAAAAGGTGCACCAACCAATTTCGCTAACCTTCTTGCTATTTCTGTCTTTCCTACACCTGTTGGTCCGATCATTAGAATGTTTTTTGGGACAATCTCGTCCTTTATTGATTCATCAAGCTGCATTCGGCGATATCGGTTACGCAGGGCAACAGCAACTGATTTTTTTGCATCATGCTGACCAATGATATAGCGATCCAATTGTTCTACTATTTGTTTTGGAGTATAATTGATTGCCATCCTATTCAAAAACCTCCTTTTATTCAAGTACTTCTAAAGTTATATGATTATTCGTGTACACACATATCTCCCCAGCAATTTCTAATGCTGACTGGGCAATCTCTTTTGCAGTTAAATCATTCGAATGTTTCACCAATGCTCTGCCAGCACTTAAGGCGTAATTTCCGCCAGATCCGATCGCTAATATACCGTCATCTGGTTCTATTACTTCGCCTGTTCCGGATACCAAAAACATATTGTCTTTATTCATGACAATAAGCATCGCTTCCAGTTTGCGTAAAACCTTATCACTACGCCATTCTTGGGCTAACTCAACAGATGCTCTTGTTAAATTCCCATTAAATGTTTGTAATTTCCCTTCAAACTTTTCAAATAAAGTAAATGCATCTGCAACTGAACCAGCAAATCCTGCCAGAACTTGCCCATTAAATAATGTCCGTACTTTTTTTGCTTTATGTTTCATAACAACCGCGTTTCCTAAAGTAACCTGGCCATCTCCACTCATTGCGGCTTGCCCGTTATGCCTAATCGCAAAAATAGTTGTGGCATGCATTTGATTTGCCACATTTCTCACCTCTTTTAACCTGATTTTAATGATCATCAGTTGTTGCTCTTGGATGACTTTTCATATAGACACTTTTCAAACGATCCTTTGTTACATGTGTATAAATTTGTGTTGATGACAAGTTTTCATGACCTAATAATTCCTGCACAGACCGAATATCTGCACCCTCATTTAACATATGTGTCGCAAAAGTGTGTCGTAATTTATGTGGATTCACATGAATTGTCAATGCCGCTTTTTCCACCATTTTATTCAAAATTAACCGAATTCCTCTTGCTGTTAAAGGATTCCCTCTGGCATTTAAAAAGACTGTGTTGGTCAACGAATGTGCTTTTTTCAATAGCTTCGTTCTGCCATCATTTATGTAAACTCTTAAGGCTTCTTCTGCGAAGTGTCCAAAGGGAATGTAGCGTTCTTTTCGTCCCTTTCCCTGCACATTTAATATGTTTAATGAAAAGTCAATATTTTCAAGCAGGAGACCCTGACATTCACTAACCCTCATACCTGTTGCATATAGTATTTCTAAAATAGCTTGATTTCTTTGACCGATTGGATCACTTAGGTCGTTAACCTTAAACAGTTTCTCCAACTCTTCCATATATATAAATTCCGGAATTGGTTTATCTGATTTTGGTAACGTTATTTGCATAAATGGATTTTTATTTACCTGATTTTCTCTTTCTAAAAATCGAAAAAAACTTCTCAAACTAGATATTTTTCTTGATACAGATCTCCTGCTCAATTGTTGATGATAAAGATCTGTTAGGAACAATCGTACAACATTATGATCAATATCATTTAAATTACTAATTCCTTCTTTTTCCAAAAACGCAAACATTATTTCCAGATCATTCAGATAATACTTAATGGTATATGGCGATGCGTTTTTTTCAATTTGCAAGTATTCAACAAAAGAATTATAATGATAAGTTCGATTATTCAAATCTACACCTCACTGAACAGCGAATAAATCATATCATACAATAAATCGTAAATCAATAAATTTAACAAAATTGTAACAAAATTCAGAAACAAGCATCGGATTGATATTGTATTGAGAAAATGGTGAACATCGCTGTGTAAAGGTTTTATACTTACCAAGGCGTAATTATATCTTTTATAGATTAAATAGTCAACCAACACAGTTCAACTATTTTAAAAACTTTCACTTCCTCCTTCAAAACCTCTTGTGTAAGCTTTCCTTCCCTATTTTGGTATCCTTATTATTTATGGACAACTTTTCAATTAAATATTCCTAATGCTTTAATTTCTGCTTTTGTTTCTACGGTTCCTAAGTCATAAATCCGGCGATATATAGTTAACAGATGATAATCATAGTTATTCCGCTCATCATCTGCTCCCCGTTCATTAAAAGGTTTTGCCAAATATTTCACAGTATTTTTTACATCATTGTCTTTTTCATCAAACAATTCTTTGATTTCATTCAATTCCTCTGGAGACGCGTAAATTTCATATTCTATCCCATCTTTTACCGAGGTTTCTCTTATATCATCCTTATCAACAGTAACAAAATAGCTTTTTCTCTCTGTCATGATAATAACCTCCTTCTGTAAAAGCTAATTCCCTTTTGTTCCCCTTTTAAAACTTTAGAAAGAATAAAATATTTCCACTAAAAAACTGCTCGTACCAACCACGAGCAGTTCAATGTTAACCTTGGGCTTCTTCTTTATAATCACAATTCGTACACTTTACTTGTGATTCTTTTTTAGTTTTCTTCTCGACTAATAATGATTCACATTTTGGACAAGACCTTGCTATTGGTTTATCCCATGATACAAAATCACACTCTGGGAAACGATCACACCCATAAAATTTGCGTTTCTTTTTTGACTTTCTTTCAACTACATTGCCTTCTTTACATTTAGGACATTTTATTCCAATTTCCTTTAAAATAGGCTTTGTGTTCCTGCAGTCTGGAAAGTTAGAACACGCTAAAAACTTGCCATATCGTCCCATTTTATAAACCATTTCATGCCCACATTTCTCACAATCAATCCCGGCAGGTTCGTCCCTGATTTCCACCTTCTCCATTTCCTCTTCAGCAACTTCCAAACGTTTTTGAAAGTCTTGATAAAAATCATCTATTACTTTAATCCATTCTGATTTTCCTTCTTCAATAGAGTCTAAGTCACTCTCCATTTTACTAGTAAAGCCAACATCAATAATTTCCGGAAAAAATTCATTAACCATATTGACTACAATCGTACCTAATTCAGTAGGAATAAAACGTTTATTATCAATACTTACATAACCCCTGCGCTGAATGGTGTCCAAAGTAGGTGCGTATGTTGAAGGACGCCCAATCCCCTTCTCTTCCATGGTTCGTACTAATCGAGCTTCTGTATATCGAGGTGGTGGCTGCGTAAAATGCTGGTTTGGAGTAATCTCTTTCGCATCCACAATTTCTCCTTCTTCTAAATTAGGTAAATATTTATTTTCATCCTTTTTCTTATCATCAGTTCCTTCAACATATACCTTCATAAAACCGCTGAATTTAATTTTAGAACCAGTTGCCCGAAATTCAACTCCATTATTTTCTAAATGGGCTGTTATCGTATCCATAATTGCTGGAGCCATTTGACTTGCTAAAAATCGTTCATAAATTAATTTATATAAGCGAAATTGATCACGAGACAAAACTTCCTTTAGTGATTTTGGATCTCTAATCGTAGAAGTAGGACGGATAGCCTCATGAGCATCTTGTGTGCCTTCTTTTTTATTTCCAGATCCTTTTTGAATTCCTAAATATTTTTCACCAAACTGTTCTTTAATATATGCCTTCGCCTCTTCTTTTGCAGTATTTGATATTCGGGTTGAGTCTGTACGCATGTATGTTATTAAACCAGTAATCCCACCCGCCTTTTTCCCAAGATCAATACCTTCATATAGTTGTTGGGCAACCATCATTGTTTTTCTAGCTCTAAAGTTAAGCTTTCGGGCTGCCTCCTGTTGTAAAGAAGAAGTTGTAAATGATTTGGCTGGATTTCTTCTCCGTTCTCTTTTATTCACTTTACGAATTGTAAATTTTTTGTCTTTTAATTTATCAAGAACTTGTTTTACTTCCTTTTCATTTTTCAATTCTGCTTTCTTGCCATCAATTCCATAAAAGGAACCTTCAAAGTTACTTTTCCCCTTTTGAAAATTCGCTTCTATCGACCAATATTCCTCCGGTTTAAAATTTTCTATTTCGTTTTCCCGGTCAATGATCATTTTTAATGCAACCGATTGAACTCGTCCAGCACTTAACCCTTTTTTTATTTTCTTCCATAGTAAAGGACTGATGTTATAACCGACCAAACGATCTAGAACCCGTCTAGCTTGCTGCGCATCAACTAAATCCATATCAATGGACCTTGGATGTTTAAAAGATTCTTTAATAGCATCTTTTGTTATTTCATTAAATACGACACGACAGTTCGAATCTTCATCTACATTAAGTGCATATGCTAGGTGCCATGCAATAGCTTCCCCTTCTCTATCAGGGTCGGCTGCTAAATATATTTTTTTTGCTTTTTTCGCTGCTTTTTTCAAATCTTTTAATACATCGCCTTTACCGCGAATGGTAATATATTTGGGTTTATATGATTCCTCAACATTTACGCCCATTTGACTTTTAGGTAAATCACGAACGTGTCCCATTGATGCTTTCACTTTATATTTTTTTCCTAAATAACGTTCAATTGTTTTCGCTTTTGCAGGCGATTCAACAATCACAAGATAATCTGACATATTTATTTCCTCCTACAGTGAGGTACAAATTCTAGAATTTAAAATCTTCACTAATATTAAATATATACTACCTTTTTGTCAAACATACTGTAAAAAAAGGGCTTTCATTTATATATATCACTGAGAGAAAAAATTGCTGCCAATTGTTTCCCAGTCTTCCTGTATATCCTCAACAGTTTGAACAAGTTTAGCTCCATCTTGAATCATTTGATGGCATCCTTTCGTTTGAGGTATAAGTGGTGATCCAGGTACAGCATATACTTCTCTTCCTTGATCAAGGGCTTGATCTACCGTAATCAATGTACCACTTCTTTCAGTAGCTTCAATTACTAAAGTCCCAAAACTCAACCCACTAATTATTCGATTTCTTTCAGGGAAGTGGTACCGCTTTGGAGGGACGTTAGGGGGGTATTCTGATAGTACCAATCCTTTTTCTGCGATTTGATTAAATAACGTAAAATTTTGTTTCGGATAAATATGATTAAACCCACCGCCTAAAACAGCAATCGTCTTCCCTGTATAACTTAATGCTAATTTATGCGCATAACTATCGATCCCCTTAGCCATCCCACTTACTATAACCCAATCTTTTTCAACCAATGGCTTTACGATGAGTTTCATTTTTAGCAATGCTTCTGTGGATGGATTTCTCGTTCCAATTACACTAAGTACAGGTGAATGCTGTAACAATAAGGGGTTTCCTTTAGCATAAAGCACAAATGGTGGATCTTTAATAGGTTTTAACACATGTGGATAGTTTTCGTCAACTATTGTTATGATCGTATATTGATTTACATCCTGTTTTATTTGTTTTTTTAATGCATCATTACGTAGATCTTTATAAAAGGTAATAGCATTTTTCATAGAGAGTAATAAAAGCCTGCTAAGCTGAGCGGGGCGCAATTCATAAACTCGTTTAAAAGTGGGGTCGTCATGAAGGATCCTCTGAATTGTTTTTCGTGTAATACCACGGCATCTATGAATATGTATGAGCCGATTTCGAATAGATTGCAATAAATCACTTCCTCTTGTTCATTTTTAAGAAAAGAACCCAAAAGTGTCAATACTTTCGGGTCCTTTTCATTTAAAGTGTTTTGCATTTCTCTTGCAAGTTATTTTCTTTCAGAACCTCAATCATCGTTTCACCCATCTCAGCAGGTGTTTTAGCTACTTTAATACCGCACTCTTTCATGACGCGATTTTTTGCTTCTGCAGTACCTTCTCCTCCAGAAATAATCGCTCCAGCATGTCCCATACGTTTTCCTGGAGGTGCAGTAGCTCCGCCAATAAAGCCTACTACTGGTTTGGTCATGTTAGCCTTTACCCATTCGGCAGCTTCTTCTTCAGCAGTACCACCAATCTCACCAATCATAATAACTGCATATGTTTCCGGATCCTCATTAAAAGCTTTTAAAACGTCGATGAAATTGGTTCCATTAACTGGATCGCCACCGATACCTACAGCTGATGTTTGGCCATAACCAGCTTCAGTCAATTGATGTACTGCCTCATACGTCAATGTACCAGAACGAGAAACTACTCCAATATGGCCTTTTTTATGAATATATCCTGGCATAATACCAATTTTAGACTCGTCTGCTGTAATAACACCAGGACAGTTAGGACCTATCAAACGTGTCTTTTTGCCTTCCATATAACGTTTTACTTTTACCATATCCATAACTGGGATATGTTCTGTAATACAAATTGCAAGATCTAATTCTGCGTCTACAGCTTCAAGGATTGCATCTGCTGCAAATGGGGCAGGTACATAAATGACAGATGCTGTAGCTCCAGTTTCCTCCACTGCTTCTTGAACCGTATTAAAAACCGGTACACCTTCAACTTCAGTGCCACCTTTTTTAGGTGTTACACCACCAACGATTTTTGTGCCATACTCAAGCATTTGTTTTGTATGGAATCTAGCTGTGCCACCAGTAATTCCTTGGACAATTACTTTTGTATCTTTGTCAACATATACACTCATTTTCGTCCGTCCTTTCTATACAAACCTAAATACATTGCAATAGTTAATTAAAAGTCTTCATAAATGTATTCTTTTTTCATAGGTGAAAAAATATTTGTTATTTAACCATTGAAACAATTTTTTGCGCGCCGTCTGCCATGGAATCTGCAGATGTTATATTTAATCCTGATTCATTTAAAATGTTCTTACCTAACTCGACATTAGTTCCTTCTAAACGAACAACAAGAGGTATTTCTAATCCAACTTGTTTTGTAGCTTCTACAACACCCTCAGCTATAACATCACACTTCATAATTCCTCCGAAGATGTTTACAAAAATACCTTTAACATTGGAATCGGACAAGATAATTTTAAATGCTTCTGTTACTTTTTCAGCTGTTGCTCCGCCCCCAACATCAAGGAAGTTCGCCGGATCTCCGCCGTAATGCTTAATAATATCCATTGTGGACATAGCAAGACCAGCACCATTCACCATGCAGCCAATATTTCCGTCTAGAGAAATATAACTTAAATCATGTTTTGAAGCTTCGATTTCCTTCTCATCTTCTTCGCTTAAATCACGCAAATCCATTATATCTTTATTTCGAAATAATGCGTTGTCATCAAAATTCAACTTAGCATCTAGAGCCATTACTTCGCCATCACCAGTTGTAACAAGCGGATTAATTTCTGCAATTGAGCAGTCTTTCTCAACAAATGTACGATAAAGCCCCATCATAAATTTAACAGCTTTACCGATTAGCTCATCAGGAATATTAATATTAAATGCTAAGCGCCGAGCTTGATATCCAGCTAAACCTACAATTGGATCAATTTCTTCTTTGAAAATCTTCTCCGGTGTTTCAGCAGCAACTTCCTCTATTTCAGTACCACCTTCTTCGGATGCCATCATTACAACTCGAGAAGTAGCACGGTCTAGTACAAGACCAATGTAATATTCTTTTTTAATGTCACATCCTTCTTCAATAAGAAGACGTTTAACTTCTTTACCTTCTGGACCAGTTTGATGCGTAACTAGTGTTTTACCTAGGATTTCTTCAGCATATGTACGCACTTCATCTAAATTTTTTGCGACCTTTACCCCGCCGGCTTTTCCTCTGCCGCCAGCATGGATTTGTGCTTTAACGACTGTAACAGAACTTCCTAATTTTTCTGCAGCCTCTACAGCTTCGTCTACTGTATATGCAACATGACCATTAGGAACTTTTACGTCATAGTTTCGCAAAATATCTTTACTTTGATACTCATGAATGTTCATCCTTTATCCTCCCATCAAAATTTCAATGCATAACTATTGTATTAAAAATCTACAAATTTCACAACAATTTGCGCTAATCCATGTTAAAGTGACATCATCTAACAATAAAGTATGTCATTTTAGTCTTTTTTGTCTGCTTGAATCGATTGATCTATGCGATAAATAAATGAAAAAACTTCTGCTACTGCCTGATATAATTCTTCAGGTATCGTTTCATTTATATTTAAATCAGATAGAAGTTCAACTAAAGTTACATCTTCTAATAGAGGTATATTATTTTTTTTTGCCCTTTCAATAATTGTACTTGCAACAAGTCCTTTACCTTTAGCTGAAACTTTTGGTGCATATTGCTGATCCCGATTATATTGGAGGGCAACAGCTTTTTTTGTCCGATATTCACTCATATTCGAACATCGACTCCCCTATCGTTTTGTTGGCGGTTTAAAAAAGAACAGTTGGATTTTGACTTATCAATTGCATTTAATGACTTCATAGAAATCGTTGTTAGATGGTAATTTATCCCTGCAAGTCCTTCTTTTAAAACCGACTGCAAAAACTTGGTGCTATGTTTTAAATCGGTATGGTTATTATAAACCGTAATTGCTACCAAGCGATTTTGGACATGCATATCAATAATCGTCTCTTTCATATTCATTAAATCTAAATAAAAAAATATTCGACAGTGATCTGGATTGATCCTATTATTTTCGCTTTTGTCCCCTTCGATATCCAAAAATAAATCGCCGTTTAACCCAATACTCTCTCCTGGAAATTGCAAACTTGCTTGAATAGTACTATTTGTTTCGCTAACTGACTGCAATTGCATTCCATTTATAAAGTTTAAAAAGTGCCTGAAACGTTTTTGTCTCTGTCCATTCTCTTCCTGCAGCACTTGGATGAGCAACGACTTCATCGTACTAATTTGTTGTTCGGTTGCATCCTGTTTGATCAGGTTTTCATGTGATAAACCAATTGAATTCAGTATTAGCTTTAATTGGCTTAAAAATTGCTCTCTAGTTTCCGATCTTAAAAACTGTTCAACTGTAAGGTAAGTTTGCTCATTAGACAAAGCTTGTAAATTTGTATAAAGGTTTTGAAGAGCTACTGGGTTATTATGTAAACTTTTTAAAAGTGTAATCTGCTGTCCCTTTGAGATTAAAGGAATGAAGTCTCGAATGATTCGTTTTTTTAATTTAGCATATTCTTGTCCTTGCAATGAAAGATTAGTGACAATAGCTTTATTCAACGAGTTTCCAAAAGCATTAATGATCTGTTGGGCCACGCTCCTTATACGTGAGTGATTTACTAGTAGCTTCTCAAGTATTTTGATTAGAAGCGTTTCATTTATCTTATTGGGCAGGCTTACATTTGCTAAATTTCGATTCGCTATACTAGAGGGGGTTAAATTGTTTTCTCGTAGAAAAGATGTCCACTCTGATTTCCAAGCTGAAAATGTTACAGTTGAATCAATTAAACCGGCTGCTTTTAACAAATTTAAAAAATGCGGATGATTATTCTTAATTTCCGCAGCAATATGACCAATCAGCATATTCTTTGTTTTTAGCGGGGGATCAATTATGTTCTCAAGCATATTTTTGATCTTTTGATATGATGGTTTTTGATTCGTCTCTTTTTGGAGATGTTGTAATAAAGGTCTTATCTGTTCAGTAAAAGTTGCAATTTTTGATGTGTATAACGCATTAAAAACAGGCTCTGTAACAGGAATACGACGAGCAATCATTGCTTGTAGAACTTGCTGAGCTTGGAGCCTATGTTTAGAGCTTTCTATTAGCTGTAAAGCTTTTATCAATTGGTCTTTTCGAAAGGGAATGTTTTTAGTAATCAACTCCTGGATGAATCCCATTGACGTTTTTGTTGCCTTTACCCCAAATTGACTCATTAGATGCTGCACGTTGGCTTGTATACCGGCCTTTAATGGCTCACCAAGCACTTTTAGTCGAACTGCACCTTCAGCTGACTTTACCTGAAAAAGATATTTTTTTCCAGTGGTTAATGAGGCTTCTAATTGAGCTGTCATTTTTTGAGATCCAAGTTGTATATGAGCTTTATTATCTTGAAATATTTTTAAAATTTTACCTTGTACAATCTGTTCAGTCCTCAGAGTGTATTGTTCACTTTTTTGATTAATAGCTGATAAAACTTTTTTGGAGAAAACATTATATATACCCAATTAGAATCACCTCCAACCTTTACATTTATTCTCCCATGCTTTTACTTTCACTAATCACTTGCCGGACTGGTGCATATGATATTCTATGATAAGGAGTTAGCCCGTTCTCAAATAATATCTTTAGGTGATGCTTTGTTCCATACCCCATATTGGAAGAGAATTCATACGCTGGATACTCTTTATGTATATTTTCCATGATACGGTCTCTTGTGACCTTCGCTAAAATACTAGCAGCTGCTACCGTTATACTTTTTTGATCTCCTTTGATAAGTACTTCAGTTGTACAAGGTAAAGGAGATAGTTCTACAGCATCAATCAATAAATGATTTGGTTTTGGTTTTAATTGTTGAAACGCATCAAACATCGCATATTTTGTTGCTTCAAAAATATTCATTTGATCGATTTTTTGATTGTCTATAATAGAAATACCATAACTAATGGCTTGCTCCTTAATAGTATTAAAAAACATATCACGTTTTGTTTTCGTTAATTGTTTTGAGTCATTTAAGCCAAGTAATTTAAAATTAGGAGGTAAAATAACAGCGGCAGCCACAACTGGTCCTGCCAACGGCCCCCGTCCTGCTTCATCTATCCCCGCTACTAATGTATTTCCCTTCGCATAGTTTTGGCGTTCATATAATGACATTTCCATAAATTTTTTCTCTAATGCTTCTTCTTGTTGTCTCCTCTTCTCATAGCTCTTAATTAGCTTTTGAACTCCTTTACGTTTATCCGACCTTAAAACCTCTATCCACTCTTCTTTCATTTCTCCTTGATCAAATAATTGTTTTAGTTCTAAAATTGATTTTTTTTGCATGGTTGCTTCTACCTCGTTCTCTATCTTATTATCGGCTGGACTTTGTCTTTTTTGAAGTGTTTTAAAAAATGAGACATCCATCCTTTACGATGCATGTCTCCAGTACTAGATGGATTCTAATGTTATTTTGCCAAGCCTACCTGTACGCAGATCATTTAGCACGATATCAGACACCTTATCAAAATTGACATTTCCGCCACTTTCCAAAGCTCCTCTTTGTTTGCCAATTGCAACGAAAATCTCCCACATATCCTCCATTTCTTGATCAATAGCGTATCGTTCTTCCAATAAGCTAGGATAATGTTCTTGGATATATTTAATGACAAAGGCAACGACATCTTGTAATGGCAATAATTGATCTTTTATTGTTCCAATTGCGGCTAAACGATAACCAACATGCTCATCTTCGAATTTCGGCCATAAAATTCCAGGCGTGTCCAGCAAGTCAAAATCATTCTTTACTTTAATCCATAACTGTTGTTTGGTAATTCCTGGCTTGTCACCAGTTTTAGCAATTTTTTTATTTGCCAATTTATTTATTAAAGTGGATTTACCAACATTCGGTATTCCAATAATCATTGCACGCGCAGGTCTTGGCTGAATTCCTTTTTTAATGAGCTTATTCATTTTTTCCTGACCTAGTTCTTTTCCTGTTTGGATGATACATTTTATGTCCTCTTTATCGTTGGCATTTACCGCAATTGCTGGTATGTTTTTTTCTTTAAAATAAGTTATCCATTTTTTTGTTTCTCGGGTATCTGCTAAATCTTTTTTCATTAAGACAATCATCTTCGGTTTATTTTGTAAAACTTGCTTAAGCATAGGATTTTGTGATGATAATGGAGCTCGTGCATCCACTAATTCCATAACAAAATCCACAAGCTTTAATTTTTCCTCTACTTCTCGTTTAGCTTTCGCCATATGTCCGGGAAACCATTGAATAGACATAATCTCACCCTTCCCTATTTATAGTTGTATTTACATAAGTTATTGTCAGCCTTGATTATTCATTTGCACCTAGTATTTTTTTTCGATCAAAAGGCCAGTAAATTAGGCTTGTCTTTCCTACAACTTGATCCATCGACACCACACCAAACATTCTGCTATCTGTTGAATTTTCTCGATTATCCCCGAGAACAAGCACATGATCTTCTGGAATTGTCTCATAACCACCAGGGAGGTCTTCCAATTTAAAATCATTTGTTAACGTTTGATATGACTTTATTTTATTTTTTTGATCTTTTAAGAAAGGTTCTTCCACTTCTTCACCGTCAATATACAGCACATTATCCTTTACCTGTACATGTTCACCAGGTAAACCAATCACTCG
Source organism: Virgibacillus alimentarius (assembly GCF_017874635.1). Taxonomy (NCBI): domain Bacteria; kingdom Bacillati; phylum Bacillota; class Bacilli; order Caryophanales; family Bacillaceae; genus Virgibacillus; species Virgibacillus alimentarius. The sequence continues at coordinate 106,776 of NZ_JAGIKX010000001.1, read as the reverse complement.
TTTGATAAAATCCTTTTGAACGGAAGCGTGAAATACGACAATATCAAAGCGTTCTGGTTCGCTTATGCGGTAGTTAAATTTATTTACAATCATCTGATCCCGATCATGAAGCGTTGGTAGCATGGAAGGTCCATCTACGATAATTGGGGCAAAAAAGAACATCCGAATAATAAATGCTAATGCAAAAGCGATTAATATAGCTTTTATCCAATCAAACCAATCACTCTTCCGTTTAGCCATGTGATTCCCATCCTTCACTGCTGAGATTTTATTACTATGTTAAAAAGCAAAAAGGAGCTTGTCAATGTAGGCAAGCTCCTTTCCATAACGATTTTATTAGCGACGTTCTTTAATTCGTGCTGCTTTTCCACGCAGATTGCGAAGATAGTATAGTTTAGCACGGCGAACACTACCGCGTCTAACAACTTCAATTTTTGCAACTCGAGGTGAATGTACCGGGAACGTTCTCTCAACACCTACACCGTAAGAAAGTTTTCTTACTGTAAATGTTTCACTGATTCCTCCGTTTTGACGTTTGATAACTACGCCTTCAAAAATCTGTATACGCTCACGGCTACCTTCTACAACTTTCGCATGAACTTTTACCGTGTCACCTGGTCTGAAATCAGGATGGTCCGTACGTAATTGATCTTTTGTGATATCTTCAAGAATTTTTTGCATTTTACTTCACTCCTTCCAAACCAATGCTCTTATCTTTTACCCGATAGCGGAACATCGTTTATACAGCTTATAGCCAAGGCTAAAGCACATCAATAAATATACCATATTGAGCCACTGACTTCAATATATTTAACAGGAATTTTTAATCCTGATTTTTTTTAATCTCATCTAATAATATTTGATCTTCTTCTGATAAATCCAAGTTGTAAAACAACTCTCCTCTTCGATTATATGTTCTTCTGAAAGATTCTCTCCTTCGCCAATTTTCGATATGAGCATGATTTCCGGATAGTAAAACATCTGGGACTTTCATTCCTCTAAAATCAGCTGGACGAGTATAATGCGGATGCTCTAACAATCCTGTAGAAAATGAATCTTCAGGAGCTGAAGCAGTATTACCCAGTACATCCGGAAGAAGTCGAACAACACTATCAACTACAACTGCCGCTCCAAGTTCACCGCCAGTTAGTACATAATCCCCAATGGATATTTCATCTGTAACAAGATGTTCTCTGATCCTTTCATCATACCCCTCATAATGACCACAAATAAATACGAGATGATCTTCCTTCGCTAATTCTTCTGCTTTTTTCTGTGTATATAATTCACCTTGCGGGCACATCAATATGATGCGCGGCCTCTCTTGTTGCTCATTTGTGACCGCTTCTACTGCATCAAAAATCGGCTGTGCAGCTAAAACCATTCCTGCACCGCCTCCATATGGATAATCATCTACTTTTTTATGTTTGTTCGCTGCGTACTCTCGAAAGTCGATGAGATTACAACTGAGTTTTTCTTTTTCTTGTGCTCTTTTTAAAATGGAAGTATTGAACATGCCTGAAAGCATGTCCGGGAATAGCGTTAATATATCAATATGCATTAATCAAACAGTCCTTCCATTGGCTTAATAATTACTTTTTTTGCTGGGACATCTACTTCAATAACAACATCATCAATATAAGGAATTAAGATATCTTTACCTATTTCTTGTTTAACAACCCATACATCATTGGCTCCTGGTGATAAAATTTCAGAAATTTCTCCTATTTTTTCACCAGTATCTGTAAAAACTGTATTTCCAATAATTTCATGGTAGTAGTATTCGCCTTCTTCCAATTCAGTTAATTGTTTTTCGGTAATCTTCAAATACATTCCTTTAAAAGGCGCAACGTCGTTAATCGAATCATAGCCTTTAAAATGCATTAGCTCAAAGCCCTTATGGTTGCGATGGCCATCTATAACAAGCGGAATAGGATTTTCATTCTCTTCTACTGCATATAATGTTTCACCTACATTAAACCGTTCATCAAAGTCACTGATCCGCTTTACTTTTACTTCCCCTTGAATTCCATGTGTATTTATAATTTTTCCTACACTAAACATATTCATGTTCACTTTATCACCTGCTATTTTTCAATTCGAATAACGGTTTGGTCTTTAATAACTATTGCCTGTTCTCCCATAATGTCATCCCAATGCGATCCTTCCTTAACTTCAACAAGAGCTTCAACTTCTCCTTCTATAATTTCATTTCCTAATTCCAGCGTGTCCAATTGTTCAATCTTAAAGTCAACTAATTTTATTTTTTCTTTACGATTAGCTACTTCTTGCTGGAAACGCTTATCTATCTCTATATTAGGTATTCCCGTCTTATTTTTTAATTTTTTTTGTTCAAATAATAATTGTTGACACTCTTGTTCAAGCCGCATTTTCGACTTTAAAAATTTTGTATGTAGCTCAGCTTTGCTTTTCTCTGTGAGAATTTGCTTAATTTGTACTTTTTTGATTATTTGCATGTATTTTCCTCTCTCCCACTAAAAACCACTAAATATTTAACAGGTACATGTACAGAGATTATAAATAATTGTAAAAAAGGAAAGGGTACCCTTTCCTTTTTTACATAATGTCTAAATAAATGCGTTTTGTTGAATCAGACTTAGCTGCATAAACAACTGTGCGGATTGCTTTGGCAATACGTCCATTTTTGCCGATCACCTTTCCAACATCATTCTGATGTACAGTAAGATGATAGACGACTTTCGTATCTTCTTCTTTTTCCCTCACATGAACATCTTCCGGGTGATCGACAAGTGGTTTTACAATTGATTCAATTAGGGCTTTCATGAGATCACACTACTTTACTATTGGTTTTTCTGATCGTGGAATTTTTTCATGATGCCTTCTTTTGAAAATAGATTGCGAACAGTATCACTTGGTTTAGCTCCGTTAGTCATCCAGTTAAGTGCTTTTTCTTCATCTATTTTAACTTCAACTGGCTTTACCACAGGGTTGTATGTTCCGATTTGCTCAATAGAACGACCATCACGTGGTGAACGAGAATCAGCTACAACGATACGATAAAATGGGTTTCTTTTTGATCCCATACGTTTTAAGCGAATTTTAACAGCCATTGTTTGCACCTCCAAATAAAATGTTTTCACAAGTGTAGATTTTAACAGAAACTCTTTTGTCTGTAAAGTGTTTTCCCATTACATGATATTTCATAAAACGTTAAGTAGGTTTATACATTATTCTTGTTACATAAAAGGAAATTTCATTCCTTTTCCTTTTTTTCCTTTTTGCATATTGGTCATTTGTTTCATCATTTTCTTCATTTCATCAAATTGTTTTAATAGGCGATTTACTTGAGAAACCGATGTCCCTGAACCTTTAGCTATGCGTTTTTTACGGCTTGCGTTCATAAGACTTGGGTCTTGCCGTTCTTTCTTCGTCATCGATTGAATAATTGCTTCAACATGTACGATTTGTTTCTCATCCAGTTTTGCATTCTTCAATCCTTTCATTTTGTTAGCACCCGGAATCATAGCCATTAAATCATCTAAGGGCCCCATATTCTTTACTTGTCCCATTTGCTCTAAGAAATCATCGAAAGTAAAGGACATGGTTCGCATTTTTTCTTCCAATTCTTTAGCTTGCTTTTCATCAACATTTGTCTGAGCTTTTTCGATTAGTGTTAACACATCACCCATTCCTAGAATTCTAGAAGCCATTCTTTCTGGATGAAATGCTTCTAACTGATCCAGTTTTTCACCCATTCCGGCAAATTTAATAGGTTTATCTGTCACTGCCTTAATCGAAAGAGCAGCTCCACCGCGCGTATCCCCGTCCAGCTTCGTAAGGATTACACCCGATAAATCAAGTTGTTCATTAAAACTTTCGGCAACATTAACAGCATCCTGTCCTGTCATTGCATCCACAACTAAAAATATTTCATCAGGTTTGACGGAAGATTTAATTTCTTCCAATTCTTCCATTAGCTCATTGTCTACATGAAGTCGCCCTGCTGTATCGATAATAACATAATCGTTATGTTCTGCTTTAGCTTGTTCAATTGCCTTCGTAGCAATTTCAACAGGGTTAGCCTTTGTACCCATGGAGAAAACAGGCATATTTAGCTGCTCTCCAAGCGTTTCTAATTGGTTTACTGCTGCAGGCCGATAAACATCACAAGCAACCAAAAGGGGTGAACGATTATGTTTCTTCCGTAAATGATTTGCTAATTTACCAGTAGTAGTTGTTTTACCTGCACCTTGCAAGCCGGTCATCATAATGACAGTCGGAGGCCGGTCAGCAACAGCTATTTTACTTTGCTCTCCCCCCATTAATGCCGTTAGCTCGTCTTGTACTACTTTGATTACTTGTTGACCGGGAGTTAAGCTTTCCATAACCTCCTGGCCTACAGCACGTTCTTTTATACGGTTTATTAAGTTTTTTACTACTTTAAAATTAACATCCGCCTCCAGCAAGGCAAGGCGAACTTCTCGTGTCATTTCTTTAACGTCTTGTTCGGAAACCTTCCCTTTACCAGTAATCTTTTTTATTGTACTTTGTAAACGGTCGGCTAATCCTTCAAATGCCATAGAAGGTATCCCCCTAATCTAATTCTTTTAATGCATGAATCATTTTTATAAGCTTATTGCTTTTTGTTTCGTAAACGGCTTTTTCCAGCTTATCTAGAATTGCCATCCGTTGTTGAAATTTTTCATATAAGTTCAGCTTCTTTTCATAGGATACAAGCATCGTTTCTGTTCGTTTCAGATTATCATACACAGCTTGCCTTGAAACCTTAGTTATATCACTTATTTCACCTAAAGAATAATCCTCTAAATAATACATTTCCATGTAATTCCGTTGTTTCGGGGTTAGTAGTGTCTGATAGAAATCAAACAGGTAATTAATATATGTTGTTTTTTCAAGCAAATAACCACCCCTTGTTAAGTGAAACACCTTTACAGTTAATGATAACGAAAGACTATAATTATTGCAAGTCTGTTTTTATTTTTACCACTAACATATTTACATTTTTTATTCAATGTCTATACAATTTTATTCCTGTAACATATCAGCAAATAGCCCGTAAACAAATGCATGAGCATCGAATTCCTGTAAATCTCCTACTTGTTCCCCAAGACCTACATATTTTACAGGTATGTTTAATTCATGGCGGATAGCCAAAACAATTCCACCTTTAGCAGTTCCGTCAAGCTTTGTTAATACGATTCCTGAAACATTGGTAGCTTCTGAAAATGTCTTTGCTTGACTTAATGCATTTTGTCCAGTTGTAGCATCTAGGACAAGCAACACTTCATGCGGTGCACCTGGTACTTCCCGCTCAATAACTCGATTAACTTTGGAAAGTTCATTCATTAAATTTACTTTATTCTGTAATCTGCCTGCTGTATCACAAATCAATACGTCGGCTTTACGGGATTTTGCAGCTTTAATACCATCAAAAATAACTGCCGCCGGATCACTCCCTGCACTTTGCTTAATAACGTCAACTTCTGCGCGTTTCCCCCATTCTTCCAATTGTTCAATAGCCCCGGCACGAAAGGTGTCGCCTGCTGCTAAGACAACACGTTTCCCTTCTTGTTTAAACTGATATGCCATTTTTCCAATAGAAGTAGTTTTCCCTACCCCGTTTACACCAACAACGAGAATAATGGTTAATTCATCGTTTTGGATATTCATTGATTCAATTTGATCGCTATCTTCACCATAATAAATTTCCACTAATTTTTCAGAAATAACTTCCTTCATTTTATCGGTTTCTTTAATATTTTGTCGTTTTACTTCCATTTTTAATTCATCAATTAAATCCATAACGGTCGTAACGCCCACATCAGCAGATATAAGTATGTCCTCAAGTTCCTCAAAGAAATCTTCGTCTACGCTTCGATATCGAGCAAGTAAATTATTAATTTTGCTGGAAAATGACGTTCTTGTCTTTTCCATCCCCTCTTTATACTTTTTTGTTACCTTTTCTTCTTCTTTATTTTGTTTAAATTTATCTTTTAATTTTTTCATGAAACTCATATTCTGTCTTTCCCTTCTTTATTAATATCAGTATTCTTTATCTATTATCAGGCTTTCACTAATTTGTCCGTATCTTCCAGCTTGACCGAAACTAATCGGGATACGCCTGATTCCTGCATGGTAACCCCATATAAAACATCCGCTTCTTCCATTGTACCTTTACGATGTGTAATAACAATAAATTGTGTATGTCCACTGTACATCTTTATATATTTTCCAAATCGTACGACATTTGCTTCATCTAATGCAGCTTCCACTTCATCTAGTATACAAAAAGGTACTGGTCTAACACGGAGAATAGCAAATAACAGCGCTATTGCTGTCAGTGCTCTTTCTCCCCCCGACAATAAGCCAAGGTGTTTCAGTTTTTTTCCCGGAGGCTGAGCAACGATATCGACCCCAGTATCAAGCAGATTATTAGGATCTGTTAATTTTAACTCTGCAGAACCACCGCCAAATAACTCCTGAAATACAATTGAAAATTCAACTTGAATTTGTGTAAACGTTTCTCCGAAGAGTCTTTGCATTTCTTCATCCATTTCTCCAATCACAGCATACAATGTTTCTTTCGCATCTACTAAATCTTCCCTTTGTTCTTCTAAGAAAGTATAACGTTCTGAGATACGCTCATACTCTTCAATTGCCCCAAGGTTTACAGTTCCCAGCCGTTCGATAGAATGTTTAAGTTTTCTTACATTGTTTTTTGACTTATCTGTATCCAATGCTTTTTCATATTTTTGTTTTGCTCTCTCATAAGTTATTGTATACTCTGATTGCAAATGGGATAAACGGTTTTCCAATTCAACATCCAAGCGATTAGATTTTACCTCGTTTTGTTGAATCACTTCCATGATTTTCTCATGGATTTTACTCTCTTCTTTTAATTCTCTCTCCTGATCTTGTATGAGTTGCGTTCGTTCTAGCCGCTTTGAGCGTATTTGTTGAATCTGATTTGTTGTTTTTTCTTTTTCCTCTTTTTTGGATTGAATCATCTTATCAATCTCTTCTTCCGTTTCCTTCATTTCTTCCAAGGATAACAACTTTTTTAAATCAGATTCATATTTTCCAAATTGCTCTTCTGATTCACTCAATTGTTTGCGCACTGTGCTTGTTTTTTCACGCTGATTTTTAACACGCTCTTCCTGTTCTGCTAAGGATATTTGCACTTGATGATATTCTTGCTTTAACTGTTCTTGGTTCTCCTTAAAATCCGCTTTTTGGTCAGTAAGCATATTAATTTGTTCTTGCACTTGATTAATTCGATGTGTTATTTCACTTAAGTCTTTAGTAAGTCTTTCATCTCGTATTTCTAAATCCTCACGATCCTTATCAAATTGCTTTTTATCTTGATCATATAACGCTAAACTATCATTTAATGAAGCAAGTTTTAATTGTAATTCACTACTTTGAGTCCGGATATCCTGTAGTTTCTCCCTATTCGTATCGAGTATTTTTTCTGTTTGCTTAAGCACTTGTTCCTTATTATTTATTTCCTGCTTTTGTTTTTCTATATCCTTTTCGAAGTCTTTTATTTTCTTTTGAAATTCTTTTAATTTGTGAATGGTTTCCTGTAAGTCATTCTCTCTCGTAAATAAAGATTGATTCGTTTTTGCACGTGTACCGCCTGACATTGAGCCGCCAGGATTAACAACATCCCCTTCCAGGGTAACAATCCGGTATCTACGCATGAGCCTTTTTGCAATTGCATTTGCATCTTGCAGTGTTTTAGCGACCACTACGTTCCCCATCAAATGATTTACAACTGGCTGATAACTTTCATTCGTTCTAATCATATGGGCAGCAATCCCTATAAAACCAGGATGATTTTCAACAGTCTGTAATGCTTCTTTTTTTAAAAATCTTGGTTGCACAGATCTTAATGGCAAAAAGGTCGCTCGGCCATTTTTTGTTTTCTTTAACCACGAAATGGCTTCACGTGCAGCTTGATCATCATTAACTACAATATATTGCGTTTGTCCGCCTAATATTGTTTCAATTGCTGTTATATAGGTTTTTGGTACATCAATTAGCTCAATAACAGCGCCATGGATATTTTTTAAAGTTCTCCTGTCACGCGCCTTAAGAATTGCTTTAACGCCCTGATAAAAGCCTTGAAACTCAGTTTTCATTTCTTCAAGCATTTCTTTTTTTGATTTTAGCTTTTCAATATATTGATAGCCTTTATATAGCTTTTTTTGTGACTCTTGAAATGAATTTCGTTCAATTTCTAGTTCTTTTTTCAATTGTTGAATGGTTGCTTCATTTTCAAGGCACTTGTTTTCTGTTTTAGAAAACAAAAGTTCTACTTCTTTCTGTTGTTCTGTTAGGCTTTCTCTTAATGGTATAAAGTCTTGAAATTTTTTTGTTTGCTGATCTTTTTTCCTTTTTATTTGTTGTAATTGTTGTTGTATTGATTGTTTTTCATTTCGTTTTGCTGCTTGTTCATTGAGGTATTCAATGTAATCTGACTTTAGTTCTTCTATTTGTTCGGAAATATTCTCTTTTTGAACAGTTAATTTATTTTTTAATTGATTCAGTTGTTCTTTTGCCTTGTTTCTTTCCATTTGTAACATATCTAATTTATTTTTCTCTTGTGAAAGTAATTGTTTACGTTTTTCGATGAGAGTTTTGGTTTCATTTTTTTGCAAAATGAGTTTTTCTTTGTTCTCAGAAAAGTGTTTTAGCTGCTCATTAAATACTTGTTTCTTTCCTTCATATTGCTCTAATTTTTGCGTAATTGTTAAAAGAGAAGTCTGTAACGCTTCGATCCTATTATCTAAGTATTGTATATCCTGTCGTTTCTTTTCCAGACTTGCCTCGTGTTGTTGAATCATCGTTTTCTTCTCGATTTCCGACTCTTTATCCTTTTCCAATTCAGCTAATAGATTTTGCCATCTTTCATAAAGTTGTTCTATTTCTGTAATAAGTAGTGCTATTTCTTCTTGTTTTAATCTCTCTTTTAGCTTTTTATATTCTTTTGCTGATTGTGCTTGTTCATATAATGGACCAATTTGCTGTTCTATTTCATAAATAATATCTTCAATTCGATTTAAATTTTCCTGGGTTTCTGATAATTTATACTCGGCTTTCTTTTTACGCTGTTTATATTTCAAAACCCCTGCAGCTTCTTCAAAAATAATGCGGCGTTCTTCCGACTTTGAACTAAGAATTTCTTCTACCTTACCTTGACTGATAATTGAAAACGCCTCTCTGCCAAGACCGGAATCCATAAATAAATCGACGATATCTTTTAATCGGCAGGCTTGTTTGTTTATATAGAACTCACTTTCGCCAGATCGATACACCCGGCGTGTAACACTCACTTCTTCATAGTCAAGAGGTAGCTTATGATCACTGTTATCAAGCAATAATGTAACCTCTGCTATATTTAAAGCATTTCTTGTTTCACTACCTTGGAATATAATATCTTCCATTTTGGAGCCACGTATCGATTTCGCCGACTGCTCACCCAATACCCAGCGAACGGCATCGGTTATATTACTTTTCCCACTTCCATTTGGGCCTACGACTGCTGTAACACCTGGAACAAAATGAACAGAAATTCGTTCAGCAAAAGATTTAAAGCCCACACTTTCTAACCGTTTTAAATACATTACCATTTCTCCTACTTGAAAGAATTAAATAAACCAATTCTAAATAGTCAAAAATTACTTGGATTTTTACCGCATTTATTTTATCATAAAGATAGGAACAATAGAAGCTAGCATAAATGGCATTAATCTTATACGTAATAATTGATTTATGCTATCGTGAAATCAGAGGTGTGCATATGGATTTAGACAAACCGTCAAAAGATAATTTAAAGTTCATCTTAAACGAATTGGCCGATCATTTAACGATCGCGAATCGTGCTATAATGGATCCTGATGACTATGATTTAAACAAATATGAGGATCTTAAATTTATGTACGATGTGGTTAAACAAAAAGGACAGCTAAGTGTTTCAGAATCACAAGCTTTTGTTGAGGAGCTGCGGGCTGTTCGAAAAAATTAATAATATGTCAATAAAAAAGGGGATGGTATTTTTATAGCTACCTCCCCAAGTAAGCTAGTGAATTTATCCCCAGAGGATGTCACCATCGCTAGCTTATTTTTATTCACTAAATGTATCTAATGCATTTTTAGCCGCTCGCTGCTCAGCCTCTTTCTTTGTCCTACCAATGCCTACTTCATAGGATTTTTCGTTTATTTTCACTTGCGCAATAAATTCTTTATCGTGGGAAGGCCCTTTTTCATCGATAATGAGATAATCTATCCTTTGATTTTTGTATTGTTGGACCAATTCCTGCAGTTGACTTTTATAATCCATCGCATGCGAAAAAGCACCAGTCGTAATTTTCGGAAAAACATGCTCATCCATGAATTTTAATACCTGCCCAAATCCTTGATCAATATATAATGCTCCGAGGAAAGACTCGAACACGTCTGCAAGAAGGGCGGACCGGTCACGTCCTCCGGTTTGTTCCTCTCCTTTGCCCAGCAAAATATGCTCTCCAAATTGTAAATCTCGGGCAAAATTTGCCAATGAGGCTTCACAAACAATGGATGCTCTTAATTTTGTCATTTCACCTTCAGGCATATGAATATGTTTTTTATATAAGTATTGCGAAACACTTAATTCCAATACAGCGTCTCCCAAAAATTCAAGCCGTTCATTATCCGAAAATGTATCCTCCCGATGCTCATTCACATAGGATGAATGTGTAAATGCTTGTTTTAATAATACTCGATCATGAAAGACGATATCAAGCTGCTTTTCTATTTGTATAACATTCATTCTATGCACCCTTTTTTGAACAACATTATATAGGAAAGCCTCGCATTATGCGAGACTTTTCTATTATCATTAAGATTGAGTACTGTCTATGTAATTCACAGCATCACCAACAGTGTTTATTTTTTCCGCTTCTTCATCAGCAATTTCCATATCAAACTCATCTTCTAATTCCATAACTAGTTCTACAACATCTAATGAGTCAGCTTCAAGATCATCTTTAAATGATGCTTCCATTGTTACTTTTTCTTCTTCGACATCAAGTTGTTCTACAATAATCTTTTTTACACGATCAAAAACTTCTGCCATCCTATTTCACCTCCTTTTAGGTAGTATAAAATATTTCATCTATTATTTCCACACCCGAATGAATTAATCCTATTATAGATAGTTCAGGTGAGAATTCCATCACATAACCATTCCGCCATCTATATGAATGGTTTGACCTGTAATATAATTAGCATCATCAGAAGCTAAAAAGCGAACAGTTTTAGCAACATCTTCTGCTGAACCTAATTTAGCAAGTGGTATCATGGATAGCATGCTTTCCTTTTGTTCTTTAGTGAGTTCATCCGTCATATCTGTTGAAATAAAACCTGGAGCCACCGCATTCACATGAATGTTGCGCGAAGCTAATTCTTTAGCTGTGGATTTAGTTAATCCAATAACACCTGCTTTGGCTGCGACATAATTTGCTTGTCCAGGGTTTCCGCTGACACCAACAATAGATGAAACATTAATAATTTTTCCAGCTTTTTGTTTCATCATTTGTCTCGTTACTGCTTTCGTACATAAGAAAACACCTTTTAGGTTAATATTAATAACCTGATCAAATTCTTCCGGTTTCATACGCATTAATAAATTATCTTTGGTAACTCCCGCATTGTTTACCAATATATCCATCGTACCAAATTGCCCGATTACTTCCTTCACCATCTTCTTCACATCTGATTCATCAGCCACATTCGCTTTCACTTTAAAAGATTTCACGCCCATATTTTCTATTTCTTCTACAACAGCTTGAGCTTTGTCTTCACTTCCTGCATAGTTTACAACTACATTCGCTCCTTGCTTGGCTAATTCTAGGGCAATTGCCCTGCCAATCCCACGAGAAGAGCCAGTAACTAAAGCATTTTTTCCCTTTAACATTAGGAATCTTCCTCCTTATACCAATCAATAAACTTTTTCATTGATCCCGGATCCTGAATTGAAAAAGTTGGCATTTTACGATCAATTTTTCTAACTAACCCACTCAAAACTTTCCCATTACCTACCTCAACAAAAGCATCTACACCTGCTTCAATCATATGACGGATTGAATCTTCAAAGCGTACAGGAGAGTATAATTGTTTAATTAATAGCTCCTTTATTTCGCTGCTTTTCGTAACTGGTGCAGCAGATACATTGGCATACACAGGTATGTTAGCATCATCAACCACAGTGTTTTTTAAATATGTTCCAAATTCTTCATTGGCTGATTTCATTAACCTGGAATGGAATGGTCCGCTTACATTTAAAGGTAAAACACGCTTTGCACCGTTTTCTTTTAAAATTTTTCCCGCTTGTTCTAATCCTTCTTTTGTACCCGATATAACAATTTGCCCAGGGCAGTTCAAATTAGCAATATCGACAACTTCATCAGTAGCTAATTTTTTGAGTGCTGATTTGATATCTTCCTCCCCTAAGCCCAGAACCGCAGCCATTGATCCTTGTCCTTTTGGAAAAGCTTCTTCCATTAATTTACCCCTGGTAGCTACAAGAGGTAAAGCTGCATCTAAAGTAATCGATCCTGAAGCAACCAATGCACTATACTCACCTAAGCTATGCCCCACAGTCATAGCTGGTTTAATTCCCTCTTTCATAAGTAAGGTATGAATGGCCGTACTTGCTAACAGTAATGCTGGCTGCGCATTTTCTGTCTCTGTTAGCAATTCTTCTGGTCCTTCAAACATAAGCGCTCTAATATCTTTGTTTAAAACATTGTTAGCTTGTTCATAAAGCTTCTGAACTTCAGGATATTCATCATAAAATAATTTCCCCATACCAACTGCTTGTGATCCCTGACCTGGGAACATAAAAGCAATATGTTTCATTAATACCCCTCCTTATCCAAATCAATTGATAAAACTGTTGATTCAATAGTTTCCGTTACATTATACTCCACCATGTGGCAGGCTTGTTTAATGGCATTAAAAATAGCTCGGCCTTTTGACGATCCATGTGCTTTAATAACAGGAGCAGCTAGTCCAAATAGACCTGCCCCACCGTATTCTGAATAGTCTAATTTACTGCTCAGTTCTTTTAAGTCCTTTTTGGCTAAACCTGCGGCTATTTTTGTCTTCACGGATGACGTAAAAGTTTTTTTAAGCATGGAAAACACTGTCATAGCTGTCCCCTCAATGGTTTTTAGTGCTATATTTCCACTAAATCCATCTGTTACAACTACGTCTGCTGCTCCACTTAATAAATCTCTTGCTTCTACATTTCCAATAAAATGGATTGGTGCATTTTTTAGTTGAGTAAATGCCTTTTTTGTGAGATCATTTCCTTTTCCATCTTCTGTTCCTACATTTAACAACCCTACTGTCGGATTTGGAATGGAACGTACTTTTTCCGTATAAATGGAGCCCATGATCGCATATTGAATCAAATGATGAGCCTTTGCATCTACGTTTGCTCCAACATCTAGCAGCAAAAATCCCTTTCCATCTATGGTTGGTAAGGTTGGACTTAATGCGGGCCGATCAATACCAGGTGTTCTGCCAACCCCAAATAGTCCCGCACTCATTAATGCTCCTGTATTACCCGCTGAAATACAGGCATCGGCTCTTTTCTCCTTAACCTCTTTTGCCATTAATACAAGCGATGCATTTTTTTTACGGCGTACGGCCCGTACAGGTTCATCTTCTCCTGTGATTACTTCATCTGTATGAATAATAGTTATATTTTTATCATTTATTAAATATGGTTTTATTTTATTTTCATCACCGATTAATGTAATATGTAAGTCCTTCATTTGGGATATAGCACGCATCGCACCTGCTACAATTTCTTTAGGTGCATTGTCGCCTCCCATAGCATCAATCGCTATTCTCATTTATAATTTCCCCTTTTTGTTCGGTTGAACGATACATACAAAATAAACCAGTAAAAACTTTTTCATTATCAACAAAACTATTTACCCGAACATCGGTCAAGCCTTTCTCACTTGTTCCTTCTACAGTTGCTTTAGCTACAACACGCTCCCCTTGTTTTACTTGACGTGTGAATTTAAGTTCAGACTTTGCTGTCAGTGCTAATTCATCATTAATGACTGCAACAGCAAGTGAGTTGGCTTGTGCAAATAAGTGATGTCCACGAGCTATCTTATTTCTGGAGAAGACATGCTCAGGCTTGACTTCTAAAATTGATATCGCTCGCTTGTCCAATTCCAAATCAATAATTTCTCCGATCACTTCTTCTAAAGGTAAAGCTTTAACTGTTTCATTCCATTGATCTGTTGCAACTGATTTAATTCTCTCGCGCAGTTCAGGGATAGCAAGTTCCATTCTATCAAGACGTATCGTTTGGATACTTACACTAAATTTTTTTGCTAGCGCTTCATCTGTGATAAAAGGTGTTTGTTCGATTGTATCTTTTAATAATTGCTGACGTTCAGCCTTTGTTCTTTTCATTCTGACAGGCACCATCCACTCCGCTTATCCTTTAAGGTTAGTTCAATCAACTGCTATTTCACCTTTTTATTACTTGGTACTAATAGTAATATATAATACCAACTATAATTATGCAAGTGATGTTTTTTAATCAAGTTTATCAGTAAAAATAGTGTTCTCTTCTATATCATTTTTCAGATCAATATAATCATCATCTTCTTCAAGCAAATTATTTTCAATAATTTCCTGAGCGTCATTTCGAGCAGTTTCTAACGCACGATAATCATGAATCATATCTGCTACTTTAAATTCTGGCAGTCCACTCTGTTTCTTACCAAAAAAGTCTCCAGGGCCGCGTAATTTTAAATCCTGTTCTGCTAAATCAAAGCCATTATTTGTTTCTGACATAATACGCATTCGTTCTTTTCCTATTTCTCCTTTTGGATCAGCGACTAAAATGCAATAGCTTTGTTTATCTCCTCTTCCAACTCTGCCTCTTAGTTGGTGTAATTGGGAGAGTCCAAATCTCTCTGCGTCATAGATTACCATAATGGTAGCATTTGGAACATTCACCCCAACTTCAACAACAGTTGTCGAAACAAGTATTTGAATTTCATTCTCAGCAAATTGCTTCATGACTTGCTCTTTCTCATTTGCAGGCAGTCTACCATGAAGAAGCCCGATGTTCACCTCGGGTGGATAAAATGCTTCTAATTGATGATACAAATCAACAGCATTTTGAATATCAAGCTTATCTGACTCTTCAATAAGCGGACAAATAATATATGCCTGCTCTCCAGACAAAATTTGCTTTGCTATAAATCGTAATACACGATCAAGCATATTTTCTTTAATCCAATACGTTTTTACTTCTTTTCTTCCTGTAGGCAATTCATCAATAACAGATACATCCATATCACCGAAGGCAGTTATTGCTAAAGTACGTGGAATAGGTGTAGCAGTCATAAACAGGACATCTGGGTGCAGGCCTTTATCTCGTAATGTACGACGCTGTTCTACACCAAATCGATGCTGTTCATCCACAATCACAAAGCCCAAATCATTAAAATAAACATCATCTTGAATTAATGCATGTGTTCCTATTACAATTTGTACCTCATGGTCTTCAATCGCTTTTACGATTTCACTTCGTTTTTTTCCCTTCGTTGAGCCTGTCAGTAATGCTATTTCAGCTTGATCTCCAAACAGTTCAGTTAAAGATTGGAAATGCTGCTCTGCTAATATTTCCGTAGGTACCATCAAAGCCCCTTGCTTACCAGCAGTTATTGCCCCATAGAGACAGATTGCTGCTACAGCTGTTTTTCCAGAGCCTACATCGCCTTGTAATAGCCGATTCATTCTAAAAGGAGATTTCATGTCAGCTAATATTTGGTTTAATGACTTTTTCTGAGCTTTTGTTAATGAAAATGGTAGCTGGGTTATAAAGGTTCGAATTTTCAACGGGTCATAGTGCTGGGCATTTCCATTTGTTTCCTCCCTTTTTATTTTACGCAACAATTGCATTTTAAGTTGGAATAATAAAAACTCTTCATATATAAATCTCCTTCGAGCGTGCTTTAGAACAATTCTGCTAGACGGAAAGTGCATCGCCCATAGCGCTTCCTTTTTAGAAGGAAGTTTGTATGCATTCCTATAACTCGATGGCAACAATTCCTTTATTTCATTTTCATAAGTCAGTAGTGTACGTTGAATGAGTTTTTGCAACTTTTTATTTGTGATATTTCCTTTTAATGAGTAGATTGGCTGAATTTTTGTTTGTTCTTCAGCTAAACCTTTCTTATATGAATTTACTGTAATTTGTAATCGATGTGCATCCCATTTACCAGTTAATGTAATCATGTCACCTGCATTAATTTGTTTTTTTGCAAATGCTCGATTAAACATCACAGCCTTTATAGCTACATTTTCTACCTGCACTGTAAAGGAAAGTCTTGATTTTTTCCTTCCATAAAAAGTAAGGGAAGGTTCATAAACAACCTTCCCTTCAATGGTTACTTTATCTTCGTGAATTAACTCATTAAGTGGTTTAATTTCAAGAACGTCATAACGATAGGGCAAATAGTAAATTAAATCTGCAATCGTATTAATTTTCATAGCCGCTAAATCGCTGGCCATTTTTTCCCCTATCCCTTTTAGGTTTGTTACGGGATCTGCTAGCAATTTAACTCACTCTTTCTATAAATAAAGTTAATATATACATGATTGGTAGACATGTGAAAAATTATTCTTTAGCAGCTTTTTGTACATCCATTCCAAATATTTTTTCCTTCAAGAATCGGCCAGTTGGAGTATCAGCTAATCCCCCTTCACCGGTTTCACGAAGTGTAGAAGGCATTGTCTGACCAATACGGTACATGGCCCCTATTACTTCATCGCATGGTATTCTGCTTGTGACACCAGCAAGTGCCATGTCAGCAGAAACAATTGCTAACGAGGATCCTCCTGCATTCCTTTTCACGCACGGGACCTCTACAAGTCCTGCTACTGGGTCACAGACAAGACCAAGCATATTTTTCAGTGTCATCGCAAAAGCCTCTGCCGATTGCTGGGGTGTTCCACCTGCCATCTCCACAATAGCTGCTGATGCCATCGCTCCTGCTGACCCAACTTCCGCCTGACATCCACCTGCAGCTCCGGAAATAAATGAGTTGTTTGCAACAACAAATCCAAAAGCACCTGCTGTAAAAAGATAACGTACCATTTGTTCACGTGTAGGATTTAATTGGTTTTTTACAGCAAATAATGTTCCAGGTACACATCCCGCACTTCCTGCAGTAGGTGTAGCGCAAATTGTTCCCATCGCAGCATTAACTTCGTTCGTTCCCATCGCTTTGCTTACAGCATCTAAAAGCAGATGACCTGACAATGGTGTTTTTTCATTCAGATAGTTTTGAATTAATACAGCATCGCCTCCTGTTAAGCCAGTTACTGACTTTACACCTTTCAAACTTTCTTCTATTGCATTTTCCATAATATCTAAATTCTTTTCCATGTCATTAAATACTTCTTCACGCGTCTTTTCTTTAACATCCATTTCTTGCCTAATCATTACTTCTGAAATAAAGATGTTGTCTTTTTCCGCCGCCTCTACTAATTCGGCTACCGTTCGAAACATATTATATTTTACTCCTTTTTGTTTAGCTAACAATTTTAGCTATTTGATTGATATGTTGAGCATCTTCTAGCTCACGCAGAATCGGGTCTTCCACATTTTGGTCAACTTCTATAACCATTAAAGCTTCTTTTCCGACGTCTTTTCGATTTACTTCCATATGACCAATATTGATTTCATGCTTTGCTAAAATCTTGGTAACTGAGGCGATAGCACCGTAGCGATCATTATGCATAATTAAGATTGCTGGATGGTTCCCGGATAAGCGTAATGCAAACCCATTTAATTCTGTTATTTCTACTTTTCCGCCTCCAATCGATATGCCGATAAGTTCTAATGTATCTGTATCATTTCCAATAATAAGACGTGCGGTATTAGGATGATCGACAGCTGACGGGTCTTCAATAAATTCTATATTTATTCCTTTCTCTTTAGCGGTATCCAATGATTTACTCATCCGGGGATCATCCGTTTCATAACCTAATAATCCTCCGATTAAAGCGAAATCTGTACCGTGTCCTTTATACGTTTTCGCAAAGGATTCATAAAGGTGAATCTTTGCCCATGTAGGCTCCAAACCAAATAGGTTACGGGCCGCCTTTCCAATTCTTGCAGCACCTGCAGTATGTGAACTGGATGGACCAATCATGACTGGACCAATGATGTCAAATACTGAATTAAATTTCATATGAGCGCCTCCCCCTATGTTATATAAACGTGTATTCTCTATAATTAAGTATAACAAAAAAAGATATAATTATCATTTATAAAAATATTATTTTTTGAAAAGTCTATATTTTCATGCAAAAGTGATTTTTCAGCAAAAAAGAGTACCTTTAAGAAAGTACCCTTCCCCCTTTTTATCGTATGAATTTATATAGAATGTGGAGAAAAACGTGTTCTCCTCGAATTTTCATTCTTTTTATTCTACTGAAAATATATAGGAATAAATTGGCTGGTTTCCTTGATGAACCTCTATTTCTATTTCTTCATATACATCTTCTATATGTTCAACTAGAGATTTTCTATCTTCATCGCTTACATCATCACCCTGCAAAATTGTCAGTATTTCATCATCTTCTGTTATCATTTCTTTTAATAGTAACTTTACAGTCTCTGTTTTATCTTTATGTGTTACTTTAATTTTGCCTTCTGCGATTCCCATGAAATTTCCTTTTTCAATAGCAATTCCATCAACCTGTGTATCACGGATAGCATAGGTAACCTGTCCGCTTTTCACATGTTTGCTCGCTTCCTTCATAGATTCTTTATTCGTTAGTAGATCCGCTTCAGGGTGAAAAGCAAGAATTGCACTTATCCCCTGTGGAATTGTTTTCGTTGAAACAACTTGTACATTTTCTTCTGCTAATTCTGCGGCTTGCTCAGCAGCCATAATAATATTCTTGTTATTAGGTAAAATTAAAATATTACTGGCGTTAGCTTTTTTAATAGCATCCGCTATATCCTGTGTACTTGGATTCATCGTTTGACCGCCCTCAATCACGACAGAAGCTCCAAGACTCTCAAAAAGATTTTTTAAACCATTTCCCATTGCAACGGTTACGATTGCATACTTCCCTTTTTGCTCTGCTTTAGTATTCTCGTTTCCACCAACAATTGCTGTATGCTGCTCACGCATATTTTCAATCTTCATATTAATTAAACTTCCGTATTGTTGCCCTAGTGTTAAGACTGATCCCGGATATTCGGCATGAATGTGTACTTTAACAACATCATCGTCAGAAACAACTAACAATGAATCCCCATGCTTACTTAGCTCGTTTCTAAATTCTTCTTCATGAAAAGGGTATTCCTTTATTTTTTCATCCTCAAACTTTACCATAAATTCGGTACAATAACCATATTCAATTTCAGAGGTATCCATAAAATCCTGCGCTATTTTATGATGTTCTGCATTTACCATTTCGCTGATATCAATTTCGGAAGCATCTTGTTCTGGAAGCTCCTCCCCTTTTAAAACAGCTAAGAATCCTTCATAAATTGTTACTAGACCTTGCCCTCCAGAATCAACTACCCCTACTTCCTTTAAAACTGGTAATAAATCCGGCGTACGTTTTAAAGATGTTTTTGCTTCGGAAACTACTTTCTCCAATAATAAAAGGATATCTTTTTCTTGTTTTGCTTCATTAACAGCAATTTTGGCAGCATCTTTTGCAACTGTTAAAATAGTACCTTCCACAGGTTTCATAACTGCTTTATATGCCGTTTTGACACCATTATCCAAAGCATTAGCTAAATCCATTGCAGTAGCTGTTTGTTTTTGTTCCATTCCTTTAGCGAATCCTCGAAAGAGCTGTGATAATATAACACCTGAATTACCTCTTGCCCCCATTAACAATCCCTTAGAAAAGGCTTGAGCTACCTCGGACACATGATCGCTATTCACATTTTTTACTTCCTTCGCTCCGGAAGTCATCGATAAATTCATATTCGTTCCTGTATCACCATCAGGTACAGGGAATACGTTTAAAGCATCTATTTTCTTGGCGTTATTTTTTAAATGGTTCGCTCCTGAGAGCACCATCCGTGTAAAAGTTACGCCATCTAACTCTTGTAACTTCACTATATTTCCTCCTTCATTATGCTGGAAAAAGTCTGGTTATATTACCCCAGTCTTACCATTATGAACCTTTCTAAATGTATGTACAAAAGAGTACAAAAAAGCAAAGGTTAATCCTTTGCCACACGAACTCCTTGAATATAAATATTAACTGAGTCGATTGATAATCCTAATGACTGGCTTAGTGTATATTTAACTTGTGATTGAACATTGTGAGCTACTTCAGATATTTTAGTCCCATAACTAACAATAATATACATATCAATATGGAGATGATTTTCTTCCTGCCTTACAATTACACCACGGGAATAATTTTCCTTTCGTAATATCTCTGCGATTCCATCCCTAATTTGATTTTTAGATGCCATTCCAACAATTCCATAACATTCAACAGCTGCCCCACCGGCAATCGTAGCGATCACTTCATTGGTAATCGTCACGTGACCATCATTTGTATTAAGTTCAATGGACATTCGTATCCTCCTTTAATACCCAATTATAAAAATATATTACTACATACACTGCGATTTTAAAAGTAATGTTCCCTTTTTGTTTTTCCATTATAAACAATGGCTGATTTATTGTGTTCTGTCAATATATTTACATTTTTTATAACCATCTTTATAACTAAAAATAAATTGCATTCTTTCTCTAGTTATGATAAATTATACTAGTATTAAAATGACACATGTTGGAGTAGGAGGGATTAATATGTCTAGAAAATGTGTTATTACTGGACGTCAATCACGCACAGGAAACCAACGCTCTCACGCAATGAATGCTAATAAACGTTCTTGGAAAGCTAACGTACAAAAAGTACGTATTATGGTAGATGGCAAGCCTAAACGTGTTTATGTTTCCGCACGTGCCTTAAAATCGGGTAAAGTTAAACGTGTATAATAATATGAAATTAAAGCACCTATTGCTATCATAGGTGCTTTTTAAATGGAATAAACGTATATATCTATACAGAAGACTTTTCCCTTTGCATGATTCTTCGAGGTAAAAAAAAGCTTCTGCCATATTATTGACAAAAGCTTACTTACATTATTTATCTTTTTTAAAAACGCTAATAACACCTCGAACCATTCCACCAATAAACCTTGGGAGTTTAATAGTATAAAATTTCATGAGTTCGCCCTCCTCTAATTCAAACACACTTACATTGGAATCGCATAAAAATTTGCATAACGACTCTTTATTAGTAATAATATGCCTTTATTGCTAGAAAAAGTACCATTATTTAAAAGAAGCTTGTTTGAATCCGCAGCGTACCCTTTCAGAAGTGGGTTCTGATGGAACGAATAAAGCTTAAGTAAAAGACTCCGATATATCCTATTACTTCGTTGCATTAATTATGTCTTTCATTGCTTGATGACGATCTGATCGATTAAAAACTGCACTTCCTGCTACCAGTATATCTGCACCTGCATCGGTACATAATTTCGCAGTTTTTGTATTGACTCCGCCATCTACTTCAATATCATAAGAGTAATTAAATTTTTCCCTCCAGGATGCGATTTGCTTAATTTTGTCGATTGTCTGATAAATAAATGACTGCCCTCCAAAGCCTGGATTAACTGTCATAATTAACACTAAGTCAATGTCATTTAAAATATCTTTAATCATTTCTGCAGGTGTTGCAGGATTAATTACAACACCTGCCTTTGCACCTGTACGCTTGATTAACTGAATTGTTCGATGTAGGTGTACACAAGCCTCTTGGTGCACCGTTATGATCGATGCCCCTGCATCGGCAAACATTTGAATATATTCATCAGGATTTTCAATCATTAAATGGACATCAAGCGGCAATTCTGTTACAGGTTTAATCGCCTCCACAATTAACGGCCCAATGGTTATATTTGGAACAAAGTGACCATCCATGACATCTACATGAATAAAATCAGCACCTCCTTTTTCAACATCTATTATCTCTTGTCCAAGTTTTGAAAAATCTGCTGATAAGATTGATGGGGCTAATTTTGTCATTGTTTAGTACCTCGGCTTTCTCGATTGTATTTCATTTAAAAAACTTAAGTAATGCTCATAACGATAGGTTTTAATTTTTCCAAGCTCCACAGCTTCCTTTATTGCACATTTCGGTTCCCGGTCGTGCAAACATCCTCTAAATTTACACTTTCCTTTTCTGCTTCTCATTTCCGGAAAACAGTCAGCTAAGTCCTGCATATTAATTTCATTAAAATCAAGTGAGCTAAATCCAGGTGTATCTGCTACCAGACCATCCCCCACTTCTACTAATTCAACATGTCTTGTTGTATGCTTCCCTCTTCCTAAACTTTCTGAGATGTCATCTGTTTTTATGAATAAAGAAGGGTTTAAAGCATTTAATAAGGATGATTTGCCAACTCCTGATTGGCCTGCTACAACTGATATTTTATTTTTAAAAAGATCAAATAAATAAGTTATTTCTTTTGGATCTCTAGTAGAGAACCATTCCACATGATAACCAATTTGTTTATACTCTTTTTGATACTTTTCTAAGATTTTCTTCTCTTCAGTTGAAGCAGCGTCGGCTTTAGTAATAAAAATAATTGGTTTGATGCTTTTATATTCTATTAAAACTAGGAACCGATCTAACAATAAAGGGTTGAATTCCGGTTTTACGGACGAACTAACAATGATAGCTTGATCGATATTTGCTACTGGAGGCCGCATTAGTTCATTTTTACGTGGTTTTACTTCAGTTATATACCCCTCATTGGGATCATTTATATCAAAGTTTACATAGTCTCCAACAAGTGGATGAATGCCTTTTTTGCGAAAAACTCCCCGGCCTCTGCATCGGTAAACAGTGTCCTCTGCCCTTACATAATAGAATCCGCTTAATGCTTTTATTATTTGTCCTTCCGTCATTTATTCACCCTCTTCATAACTTACTGTTTTGTTAATAACTACTTCGCCATCTCGCATCACTTTATATTCCGCATCCTCGTCTTCTTTAATCGTTAATGTAATCGTAAAATCCGTATCTTTCTTAATTTTTTCTTTTTGAAACACCTCTGATATATCATGATTCATATCATCGATAAAAATTTCAACGGTTTGCTCCTCTTTATCTTCTGAACCTTCCTCTTCACTCGGATTATAAGGAACATTAAATGTTACTTCATGAGAAACGGGCGGCTTTTCATCCGGGCCAAGTGAAAAATATACATCTACTGTAGAACCTTTTTTTATCTCTGTATCCGTCTCAGGTTTTTGGCGAATGACCTCCCCTTCAGGTATGCTTTCGGAGTTCTCTTCTTTTACATTCATGGTTAAGTTTTTACTGTCCAAATACTCTTTCGCTTCTTTTTCGGTCATTCCTTTCAGATTACTAAGCGTAACTAGTTCCGGACCATTACTAATTTCAAATATGACACTGGCTTCATCTGGTACTACCTCACTATCCGGGGATGGCTGAATTTGTGTTATTATCTCCCCGACAGGTTTATCTGAATGTTTTTCATATGCGATAATATCTTCATACCCTTTATCTTCCAGTAAACGCTTTACTTGATTAAAATCTCGTCCGACATAATCTTTAAAAACAACTTTTTCCTTTCCATCACTAACATAGATGGCCACGTTGGAATCTTCTTTTACTGTACGCCCTGCCTTGGGGTTTGTTTTAACTACAAGGTCTTCTTCTATTTGATCGGAATGAATAAATTCCTGTTCTGGATTTAAGTTGTGCTCCTCTAATTTCCGAGCTGCTTCTTCATACTCCATTTCCGTTACATCTGGGATAGCTACATCTTTCGGTTGCAACAGAGTTGGTATAATGAAAAACGCCGCGATTCCGATAATAAACAATACCGTTAAAATCGTTAAAAACGTTCTACGCTTTTTTCTCTTTGGCTTTTTTTTCGCCTTTTTTGATGCTTTTTTATCTTTTGCATCTTTCTGATCCTTTTTGATATTCAAGGTTTTTCCGTTTGTTTGATGAATGATCGTCTCTTCATTATTATTTTCTTGGAATTGATCATTGGTAATAATAGGAATTGCCTTCGTCTCTTCTCCAGCTTCCTTGGGAGGCTTATATATCGCTTCATTTAATTTGCTTGGGTCTAATGCGGTATCTAGTGCCTCATCCATCTCATATACCGTTTCATATCGATGAAATGGATCTTTAGCCGTTGCCTGTAGCACAATATTTTCAACACTTTGTGGTACATTTTGATTAAAACGTCTGATGGATGGTGTATCATTTTGTAAATGCTTTAGGGCGATGGATACAGGCGTTTCGCCCGAAAATGGCAATCTTCCAGTTAATAATTCATATAAAACAATACCAAGCGAATAGATATCCGACTTCTTTGTGGCCATCCCTCCCCGCGCTTGCTCAGGAGATAAATAATGAACGGAACCTAATATAGAGTTCGTTTGTGTCAATGCCGTTGCACTTAAAGCGATAGCTATACCGAAATCCGTAACTTTGACTTGTCCATATGTATCAATTAATATATTTTGAGGTTTTATGTCACGATGTACAATATCGTTGGCATGTGCATGTGCGATCGCATCTGTAATTTGTTTCATAATATCTAGTGCCCTTTGCACCTCAAGTGGTCCATAGCGCTGTATGTATTCCTTTAATGTCATCCCATCTACATATTCCATTACCATGTATAAGATGTGATTTTCTTCTCCAACATCATATATGTTTACTATGTTGGGGTGGGACAAACTTGTGGCTGATTGCGCTTCACGGTCAAATCTTGCTATGAATTCTACATCATTTGCATATTCTAACCGCAGTACTTTTATCGCTACATCTCTTTCTAGAATCTTATCTCTTGCTAAGTAGACGTTTGCCATCCCGCCGCCGCCGATTGTAGCTTTAATTAAATATCTTTCATTTAACAAGTGACCCTCTAACATGATGCATCACCACCTACTTCCTCTGAAGCAATATGGTCGACAATGATCAGAGAAATATTATCCTCTCCCCCTCGTTCATTGGCTAGTGCTATCATCTTATTCCCAACTTCTTCTATACCATGATTCAATTGGAGGAATTCTACGAGTTCATTATCTGAAAGCTTATTTGTTAAACCATCTGAACATAATAATAACTTATCTCCTACATTCCAACTAAAAGACTTTATATCAGCAGCGATATACTCTTCCGTACCTAAGGCTTTTAAAAGTACATTTTTCCGAGGATGGTTTTCAGCATCTTGCTCGGATATTTGGCCGGAGCGAATAAGCTCATTTACCAATGAATGGTCTTCAGTTATTTGGGCAAAACCATCTTCATTAAAAAGGTAGCACCTGCTATCTCCAATATGAGCAATGGTAACGAAATCATTTGAACAAACACTTACAACGATTGTAGTTCCCATGCCTTTACACTGTTTATCTAATTGGGCTTTCTCATAAATCGTTTTATTCATTTTCTGAATTGTTTCTTCCAGCCATTTTTCCGTATCCTCTGGCGTATTAAAATAATTGATATTCTGCCATTTTTCTTGAATGATCGATGTTGCCATTTGACTCGCCACATCGCCAGCTTTATGTCCGCCCATTCCATCCGCAATAATAGCTAAAAATTGGCCATGGGGATTATCATACGTACCACCGGAATCCTCGTTATGACTTCTAATTTGACCACGATCAGTCAGGAATTTTCCCTTCATTCTTAATCACCCCTTTGGCAATTCGAGAAACGCGTGTTATATATTATACAATATTGCTTATAAAAAAACTTTTTAACCTTCGTATTTTACTTTTTTGCATTCAGAGTGGAATATGAACCCTTTCTGATTAACCGAACAAAAAAGAAACCATCAGTCTGGAATGTATGAGGAAACAACTGAATTCCCGTTTTTGTAATTCCTGGAGATTTTTTTATATCTTTTGGTAAATCTTCGATAAAAGAGGCATCTACTTCAAAATCTTTATGTTTTTCTAAAAAATTTTTAACGACATTTTCATTTTCTTCCACATCCACAGTACACGTACTATAAATTAGTAAACCGTCTTTTTTCAACAATGGGGCAACATGATCTAAAATATCAGCCTGAATTGCGGCTAGCTGATGGACATCTTTTTCCTGTTTATTATATTTTATATCCGGTTTTCCACGGATTACACCAAATCCTGAGCAAGGAGCATCAACTAAAATTCGGTCAAAAGATTCATCTGCATGGATATTTCGTAAATTCCTTGCATCTGCCTGTTGTGCATTTATATTTGTTAAATGGAGATCTGATGCTTTTTTATTGATTAATTTCACTTTATTTTTGTGAAGATCATACGCATAAACGCTTCCACTATTTTGCATTTTCTCTGCAATATGAGTTACTTTTCCTCCTGGTGCACTACAGGTATCCAATACATCCATAGATGGTTGTACTTTTAGCATTTCTGATACAAGCATAGAACTCTGATCCTGTACAGTAACATAACCTTTCTTAAATAAGTCCGTTTTCAAAATATTTCCTTGATCAACGATAATACCTTGCTCTGAAAAAAGAGAAGGTCTTACTTGAAACCCTAGCTCTTGTAAAGTACGCATCGCTTCCTCTCTTGAAATTTTCATCGGTTGAATACGAATAGACAACGGCTTTTTATTTAAGTTAGCTTTACACATTTCTTTCGTCACTTTATACCCGTAATGATGTAGCCATCTTTCAATAAGCCATTCCGGATGGCTTGTTTGAACTGCCAGACGCTTGACATCATTTTCTATCGAATCGGTTCTTGGAATCCCCTTTCGTTGTATATTCCGAAGAACCCCATTTACAAATGAAGCTGTCCCTTTATGCCCTCTTTGTTTTGCCATTTCTACAGCTTCATGAATAATGGCATGATCTGGTATACGATCCAGATATATCATTTGATAAAGAGACATCCTCAAAAGTATTTTCACCCATGACTGTATCTTTTGATTTGGCTTGATAAAGTTTTGTAAATAATAATCTAACGTTAGCTTTCGCTGCACCGTTCCATAAACAATTTCAGTTAAAAGCCTTTCATCTTTGGAATCCATTTTCTGCGCCTTTATTTCGTTATCAATAAGAAGATGACTAAAACTTTTATTTTTTTCTATTCGCAAAAGCAAATCAATGATTGTATTTCTAAGCTGGTATTTTTTCATATCAAGACCCCATTAAAGTATCTAGTTTAAATCTATCGCTAGCCCCTAGCAAATAATCGCTTACAGACATCCGTTTTTTACCTGCTGGCTGAATTTCCGTAATTCGGACTCCTTTTTGATTACCGCAAGCAACAATAAAATCCTTTCCGTCATTAATCCGTACAATTTCTCCCGGAGAAGCGTCATTATATGTTGTATGGTCCATTTCCCCCCACCAAATTTTCATCACTTTATTTTGATACGTTGTAAAAGCTACTGGCCAAGGATGTAATCCGCGTATTTGATTATATACTTCCTGATTACTCTTGTTCCAATCGATTTTTTCTTGCTCTCGTTTAATATTAGAAGCAAATGTAGCTTTTTCCTCATCCTGCTTTTTCGGAACAATTTCGTTTGCAAATAATGGCGGCAATGTTTTCATTAATAAATTTGCCCCTGTATGTGATAGCTTGTCATGTAAAGAACCAACATGATCATCTTCTTCAATTGCTACAGACTCTTGCATTAAAATGTCTCCGGCATCCAACTTTTCTGCCATGTACATAATTGTAATTCCTGTTTCCTTTTTTCCTTGGATAATAGCATAATGAATAGGTGCTCCCCCACGCAATTCGGGGAGATAGGATGCATGCACATTGATACAACCATACTTCGGCGCTTCTAATAATTCTTTCGGAAGTAATTGTCCATATGCTGCTGTAACAATTAAATCAGGGTTATATTCCATGATTTTTTCATATTCATTTGTTAGTTTTTCAGGTTGAAACACTGGTATTTTATGTTTTTCTGCTTCTATTTTAACAGGTGACGCAGTTAGTACTTTTTTTCTTCCTTTCGGTCGGTCAGGTTGTGTCACAACTAGCACAACTTCGTACTGAGATTGAACTAATTTTTGTAAAACAGGAACTGAAAAATCCGGAGTTCCCATGAAAACGACTTTTTTCATCTTTGCTCTTTCCTTTCTACATAAGTTGATAAGGCTGCATATCAACTGTAATGAGTAAATCTTCTTTACGAATATCTTCTGCAAATAAATCAATTATTTTTTTAATCAGTTTACGTAGTTTAGGTTCATCTCTGTATTTTATCATGCATTGATAGCGATATCTATCTTTGATCTTAGCAATTGGAGATGGTGTTGGACCTAGTATTACTGTATCTTGTTGAACTTTTTTTAATAGAATTTGGACGATTTGCTGCGTTGTTTGTATGACCTTCACTTTATTGGAATGAGAAACGGTTATTAATACTAAAAAAACATATGGAGGATATCGAAACGTTCTTCTCATACGCATTTCTTTTTGATAAAAAGCATTATAGTCATATTTACTAGCCAGTTCTATACTGTAATGGTCTGGTGTATATGTTTGAACAATAACTTCTCCTGGCAATTCATGTCTTCCAGCACGTCCACTGACCTGTGTTAATAATTGAAAGGTTTTTTCAGAAGACCGGAAATCTGGTAAATGCAGCATCGAGTCAGCAGTTAAGACACCTACTAGCGTTACATTTTCAAAATCCAGTCCTTTTGCGATCATCTGTGTTCCTAGTAGTATATCCGCCTCTTTATTTGCAAATTGTTGAAGTAATTTTTCATGTGCCCCTTTTCTTTGCGTTGTATCAACATCCATCCGGATAATGCGAGCTTCAGGGATTAGCTGTGCCAATGATTCTTCTACACGCTGTGTGCCTGTCCCAAAGTAACGTATCAAATCACTGTTGCACTCCGGGCAATTCACTGGCATCGGTTCTTCATATCCACAATAATGACATTTTAATTGGTTGATTTTTTTGTGAAATGTTAAAGCAATATCACAATGCGGACACTCTTTCACAAGCCCGCAATCACGGCACATGACAAATGTGGAGTATCCTCTTCTGTTTAACATTAAAACAATTTGTTCATCGTTTTGGATGCATGCTTCAATTTTCTCTTTTAACTTTATCGAAAACATTGTTCTATTTCCCTTATGGAGTTCTTTTCTCATATCTATAACCTCTACTTCGGGCATATCTTTTTCATTCGTTCGTTTGCTTAAAGTGGCTAATTGATAAACTCCTTTTTGCGCCCGTGCATATGATTCAAGTGTCGGTGTTGCACTTCCTAAAACTACGGGGCAATGATGATTCTTTCCGCGGTATATAGCAACATCTCTTGCATGATAACGAGGCTGGTCCTCTTGTTTGTAAGTAGTCTCATGTTCCTCATCGATAATTATTATTCCGATGTTTTCAAACGGAGCAAATATGGCGGACCTTGCCCCGACAACAACTTGAACTTCTTTACGATGTATCCGGCGCCATTCATCGTATCTTTCCCCATTCGATAATGCACTATGAAGAACCGCTACATTTGAACCAAACCTGCCCTTAAAACGTTTTACCATTTGGGGAGTCAATGAAATTTCCGGAACTAAAACAATCGCTTCTTTTCCCTTATTAATCACATGCTGAATAGCTTGCAAATAAACCTCTGTTTTTCCGCTTCCCGTAACACCATGTAAAAGAAAAACATGATGCTCACTTTTGATTATTGCTTCGTTTATTGGTGTGATTGCCTTCTGTTGTTGAGGCGTTAATTCTAATGGTGTTGTTTGCGGATACGACTTATCGTCATAAGGATTTCTGTATACTTCTACTTTTGTTGAAATGAGCAATGATTTATCTATTAAAGCCTTAATCGTGCTGCGACTCGTTTGCAGATGTTTTATTAGACGGTTTTGCTCTATTTCTTCTGGATGTTCAACAAAAAAGTGTAATAGCTTCCATTGCTTTTTTGCATTTTTAGGCAATTCCAATAATGCCTCCTCTAATTGGTAAGGAGCTTGATTGGGCTTGATCATGGTAACTTTTTTTTGTGTGATTTTTGACTTTACCAAATAGTTAATTTCAACGTCTCCATTTTGGACCGCTTTTTGTAATTGATAAAAACTTACAGATGAATTATCCAATAGCTCATAAGGAAGCACATCTCGACCGGCAAAAAGTTTTTCTAAATCGAAAGAAAGCTCTGCTTCTGTCAAACGAACGATTTCTTTTTTATATTGTGCTTTGAATACTTGAGGCACCATTGCCTGATAAGCAATGATATACATACATAATGTTTTGTCCGCCAACCATTTACCTAGTTCCAACAGTTCTCTTGTTAAAACCGGAGTTACATCGAGCACGTCATGTATTTCCTTTAATTTATTAAATTGTGATTCAGCTGTTATTCCAACTACATACCCCATTATTTTTCGAGCACCAAATGGAACAGTTACGCGCATGCCAGGTTTTAACATGTCACGAAACTTTTCCGGTATAAGATAATCGAAAGTTTGATTAATTACACTCGCTGGGACGTCTACAATTACTTTTGCTATATTCACTATTTTTCATCCTTCATATCTCGATCGATAAACTGAAAAATTTGCTGAGCGATATCTTGTTTGGATGCCATAGCTAACTCTTTAGGCTCTTGACTATTTGAAATATAAGTTACGATATTAGTGTCTCCACCAAAACCTGCTCCTTCAGTCGCTACATTATTAACTACGATTGCATCTAACTGTTTATCTGTTAATTTTTTCATCCCGTATTCGATTGGATCGCTTGTCTCTGCAGCAAAGCCGACAAGAAATTGATTTTCTTTCTTTTCACCAAGGGATTGTAAAATGTCTTTCGTACGTTCCATTTCAATTTGCCATACACCTTCATGTTTCTTCATTTTTTGATCATAAACTTCTTTTGGCCGATAATCAGCAACAGCAGCTGCTTTGATCACGATATCTTGTGCTGTAAAATATCGATGCATCGCTTCATACATTTCTTCTGAAGTTGTAACATCAATTCGCTTAATGCGGCTGTTTGATACTTCTAGAGACACAGGACCTGTAACAAGTACCACTTCTGCACCTAACTTTGCTGCTGTTTCTGCTAATGCAAACCCCATTTTACCTGAAGATCTGTTTGTAAAAAACCTTACCGGATCGATTTGTTCACGGGTTGGCCCTGCTGAAATTAATACCTTTTTATTAGCCAGTGTAGATGAATTTAACTGGTGCTCTGTAATTGTTTTAATGATCGCTTCAGGCTCTTCTAATCGGCCTTTTCCTACATAGCCACAGGCCAAATAACCAGCCCCTGGTTCTATAAAATGACAACCCCATGCTTCTAACCGCTTCATATTTTGAATTACTGCGGGGTGTGCATACATATGCACATTCATTGCTGGTGCAATATAGATGGTTGCCTGTGTTGCTAATAATGTTGTTGAAAGCATATCGTCGGCAATACCATTTGAAATTTTCCCTATGATATTTGCTGTAGCTGGGGCAATTAAAACGAGATCTGCCCAGTCTGCAAGGTCGATATGTGCTATCTTTTCAGGGTCTTTTTCATCGAATGTATCTATATATACAGGGTTTCTGGACAGGGATTGAAATGTTAGCGGCGAAACAAATTCAACCGCACTCTCCGTCATAATAACCTTAACATTTGCACCTTCCTGGGTTAGTTTACTGGCTAATGCACATGCTTTATAGGCCGCTATCCCTCCAGAAACACCTAATAATATATTTTTATTATGCAGCATTCTTAAAACTCCCTTCCCTCTTCTAAAATATCCCCTCTTTATTTATACCATAAAATAGATCAGAATCTGATTATATCGAATCCGGTAAATATGGTTCGTTATTGGAATTAATTAGCCAAGCAGTGTACAAATAAAATCCCTCGCGTTTTGAATTTAAACTGCGAGGGATTGATTGTATCACTTGTTTTATTGATCATTTTTGACAGTTAATTTGTCTGCCATAATCTCTTCCAGTGCCTGTCCCACATATCTCACAGACTTCGGATTATCCACTAACACTCTTTGTGTGTCACGAATTTGCCTTGCTCGTCTGGCAGACAAGGTTACAAGCGTATATTTTGATTTAATCTTTTTTTGTAATGAGTCAATTGATGGTTCTAACATCATGTCAATTCATCCTCCAATATCTTTTTATACTGCTTTTCTATCCGTTCTCTCTTGCAATGCTCACTCTGAATAATGGACTGAATCTTAGCTACAGCAAGATCTACATGATCATTTACGACCACATAATCATATGAATCCATCATTTCAATTTCCTTTCTAGCTTCCTTTAGCCGATTTAATACTAACTCATTTGATTCCGTTCCGCGGCTAGTAATACGATTTTTTAATTCTTCTAGGCTAGGAGGAAATAAAAATATAAATACTCCTTCTGGAAAACTTTCCTTCACTTGCATTGCACCTTGAACTTCGATTTCCAGAAAAACATCATGACCGGCTTCAAGTGTATCCTCTACATAATCTCTTGGTGTCCCATAATAATTATTAACATATTGAGCATATTCTAACAGTTTATTCTGCTCAATTAGTTTCTCAAATTCTTCTCTTGTTTTATAAAAATAATCAACACCATCTATTTCACCTGGCCGTTTACTTCTAGTCGTCATGGAAATCGAATATTTTAAGTCTGTAGCTTGTTCAAATATTTTTTTTCGAACAGTACCTTTCCCTACACCAGAAGGCCCGGAAAGAATAAATAAAATCCCTTTTTCATCGTTCAAAACGTTTCCTCCTAAATGATACATGCATATTCTCTATGATTCATCGTTTATTTCATCGTGACTTAGCACACGCTGTCCAACGGTTTCAGGTTGTACAGCAGATAAAACAACATGATCACTATCTGTAATAATAACAGCTCTTGTTCGTCTTCCGTATGTAGCATCCACTAATTTATCGTTATCTCTAGCTACTGAAACAATTCGTTTAATTGGTGCAGATTCTGGTGAAACGATCGATATGACTCGATTAGCAGACACAACATTTCCAAAACCAATATTAATTAACTGTAAACCCAAATTGCTTCCCCCTCAGGATATACTCTCTTTTTATGTAATATGTCTATTATAAGGAAAATAATGAGATATGTAAAATCGGCAATTCACTCAATATTTTGCACCTGTTCTTTGATTTTTTCAATATCTCCCTTTAATAAAATAATCCATTTACTAATTTTAGGGTCGGTAGATTTAGAACCAATCGTATTCGTTTCACGATGCATTTCCTGCAAGATAAAATCTAACTTTCTGCCCACCGGCTCTTTGCTATCCATTGTTTCTATAAAATGATCTATATGACTTAATAGTCTCGTAATTTCCTCTGTTATATCTCCTTTTTCAGCTAATAGGGCGATTTCTTGATGCATACGCGTCTGATCGAGTTGAATCGTATCTTCAATTTGTTCTTCAATCCTAACTTGGATTCGGTCACGGTATTCTTCAATGACAATATTACGTCGCTCTTTTAGCGATGCAACCAAGTATTTTATGTTTTCTATTCTTTTCTTAATATCTTCATCGAGATAATTCCCTTCCTGCATTTGCATGGTCTTTACTTGTTCACATGCACACGTAACACTTTCTAAAATAGAATCTTTCAGCTGATCTGGCTGCTGTTCTTTTTCTTGGATTTCAATCAGTTCTGGTAAACTAGATACAATCGAGGCAGGAATGTCCCCTTTTAATTGATAGCTTTTTTGCGCGTTATTTATTTGCTCCATATATTGATCCATTAAATGCCAATCTACTTTTAAAGATTTTTTTACAAAGCCTTCACCTTCAATCCCAATAAAAACCTCAATTCTTCCCCTCTGAAAAAAGGATTGAACGACTTTTTTGATTTTATCTTCTAAAAATAAGAAAGAACGAGGGATTTTTGCTGTAAAATCTAAAAAACGATGGTTTACTGTCCTAATTTCAACTGTTACCGTAGTAGAGCCTATTTGGAATACATCTCTTCCATAGCCTGTCATACTTTTTAACATGGTAATCACATCCATAACCTACAAAATAATATATTCTATTATAGCAGAAAAAAATAGGAGACCTACATATGATTACCGATCCCCGAAAATTAGAGTAGAAAATCTAACTTTCGGGGGGAAGTATTAGTAAGCTATGAAGAATTAAAAAGAAGGATTGAAGAATATATCTACTGGTACAACCATGAACGATCAAAAGAAAAATTGGCTGGATGGAGTCAGTAGATACCCAACTCAATTCAGCCAATTAGCAGCATAATAAAACTCTAATTTTTAGAGGTAACCAATTTAGTATAGAGTGGTCTCCTTCTATATCTATGCTTTTACTTTTTGCTAAATCCAAACAAAACAGTTGGTAAAACACTTAGCGCTGATATTAACACCCAATCACTAAAGCCTAAGCCAGTAGTGTGGAATATCGGTTGCAATGGCTCCCAGTAAATAACGATCAATAGTAATAATAAAGAAGATAGAACAGCTAACACTAAATACATATTTTGAAATGGATTTCTTGCAAATACCGAATCTTCACTTCGACAATCAAACACATGTATGAGTTGGGCTAACACCAATGTTGTAAATGCTACAGTTTGACCATAAATTAAGTTGTCTGGATTGTTTTGATAGGTAACAACAAAAGCAATAAGCGCAGCAGCACCTATCAAAAATCCTCTGCTGATTATTTTAAAGCCAAGTCCCCTAGCGAAAATTCCTTCACGCGGGTTCCTAGGTCCTCGTTTCATCACATCATCTTCCGGTTGATCCAGTCCTAAAGCCATTGCCGGTAATCCATCTGTCACTAGATTTACCCATAATATTTGCACGGGAACCAAAGGCAGCGGCATCCCTAGTATCATTGCGAATAACATCACTAAAATTTCTCCAACATTCGAAGCTAATAGGTAACGAATAAACTTTCGAATATTTTCATAGATGTTTCTTCCTTCAGCAATGGCTGATTTTATGGTTGCAAAATTATCGTCCATAAGGATTAACGACGAAGCTTCTTTCGTGACATCTGTTCCACTTTCTCCCATACTGATTCCAATATCGCTTGCTTTAATTGCTGGAGCGTCATTCACCCCATCACCTGTCATCGCAACAATATGACCTTTTTCCTGGAACGCTTCTACTATTTTCAATTTATGTTCCGGCGTTACTCTGGCAAATACATATACATTATCAATAATATCGCGAAGTTCGCTTACTGACATTTGATTAAGTTGATTTCCATCTAAAACTAAACCGTGTTCAGGAAGCAAGTTAATATGTTCTGCAATTGCTCTTGCTGTTTTTTCATGATCTCCTGTAATCATAACTGTTTTTATGCCCGCTTGTTTACATTCTGCTATCGCTGATCTTACTTCTCTTCTTGGTGGGTCCATCATGCCATATAAGCCAACGAAAGTTAAATCATTTTCTAAAAATGTTGTCTCAAGGGATTGATTTTTGGGGATAGATTTAACGGACACAGCTATCGTTCGTAGTGCTTTTGCGGCCATATCATCTACCGTACCTTCTAAGGGACGTTTGTCTTTTAAGAATTTTTTACCATCCTTGTCTATATAACTCGAACATCTCGGTAATAAAACATCAGGTGCACCTTTCGTTATTAGAAAACGCATATTATTTTCATCTTCAACAACAATACTCATGCGCTTGCGCTCTGAATCAAATGGTATTTCCTTAATAACTTTATAATTATCCCATAAATGATGTGATAAACCGAATTTTCTTGCTGCTACAAGCAGGGCTCCATCTGTTGGATCTCCATCAACCGAATATTTTCCTTTATTTACTAATAATGAGGCATGATTACAAAGCATTCCGTACAGGAGCATCTGTCTTAAATTAGGGAAATCCGTAGCAACTTTCGTATTACCTAAGAAATAATCCCCTTGAATGTCATAACCATCGCCCGTTACATATAAATACTCACCATTCAAATAAATTTCCTTTACAGTCATTTGGTTTTCCGTCATTGTTCCTGTTTTATCGGAACAAATAATAGATGTTGAGCCCAGTGTTTCAACTGCTGATAATTTCCGTACAATTGCTTTTCGTCTAATCATTCGCTGGACACCTAAGGACAGTGCGACAGTAACAATCGCAGGGAGCCCTTCAGGAATTGCCGCAACTGCTAAGGATACGCCTGCTAAAAACATTTTATATACGGCATGTCCTTGATATACACCTATCACAACAACCAATGAAGTCAAAATAAATGCTAAAACAATCAATACTTTTCCGAGTTCAGCAAGTTTATTTTCTAGTGGTGTGTTCGATTTTGTTGTCCGAACCATCAACGAAGCTATTTGCCCCATGACAGTATTCATGCCAGTACCGACAACAATTCCTATTCCAGTACCCCTAGTTACTAAAGTTCCGGTAAATCCCATATTCGTTTGATCTTGCGCATCAATGTTACTTTTATTAATTGCTTGTACGTGTTTCATAACAGGAAGAGATTCTCCTGTTAAGGCAGCTTCTTCCGTTTCTAAACTATTTGACTTAACGAGGCGAACATCGGCAGAAATACGATCTCCACTCGTTAACCTTATGACATCGCCAACAACAATTTCTCTGGAGTTAATTTTTTTCCATTTTCCATCTCGCAAGACATTTGCTACCGGAGCGGATAATTCTTTTAATTTTTCTAATGATTTTTCTGCTTTTTGCTCCTGGAAAAAGCCAATTAATCCGTTTATTAATACAATTACCATGATCGCTATAGCGTCTATGAATTCTCCGAGTAACCCGGCAATTAATGTTGCCCCTAGCAACACCAATACCATAAAGTCCTGGAATTGTTTTAAAAAGATAAGCCATTTTGATTTATTTTTTTCTCCTTCTAGCACATTTTCACCAAATTGTTTGCGACGTTCTTCTACTTGTTTTTCTGTAAGACCTCTATTTGCTGTAACGTGCAGCTTTTGCTCGACTCGTTCAACATCTAATTGATACCATTTCACATCGCATTCCTCCAAATTCTCACCATGCTATTTACACTTTGCTACATACATTAGCTGTTTCGATGAGTCCTAATCGATATATATGCAGGTTTGTCCAAAAAGATGCTATAATTGTTCGGTGAGGTGATTTTTATGCCATTTGATGGAATCGTTACAAAAGCAGTAAAAGAAGAAATACAAAAAGAGATCGTGCCAGGAAAAATCACAAAAATCTATCAGCCTACAGCGACTGAGCTAGTGTTTACCGTTAGAAGCAAAGGGAAGAATCATTCGTTATTATTATCAATCCATCCGACCTATGCTCGTTTTCACTTAACGAATGATATTTATCAAAACCCAGCCCAGCCGCCAATGTTTTGTATGCTTTTGCGCAAACATCTATTAGGATCTATTATAGAATCGATTGAGCAATTTGGGATGGAGCGGATTGTTTCATTTAATATCACGGCAAGAAACGAGATTGGTGATACAACTTATAAAACGCTTGTCATGGAATTAATGGGAAAACATAGCAATGTTATCTTTTTGGATAAAGAAAAGGAACATATTATCGATAGTTTAAAACGTGTTTCCATGTCTCAAAACCGTTATCGCACCATCTTGCCTGGTTCGACTTATAAGCTCCCTCCAACACAAGAAAAGGTGAATCCACTAGAAATAAGCGGAAACGAATTTTTAAAAGGAATTGACTTTAATGCAGGAAGAATTGATTCGCAAATCGTTCATCTGCTTACTGGCATATCACCTTTTATTGCAAAGGAATTTGTTGCTCGCACGCAGTTAGGTTCACCTAAAGTATATCTTGAAAAATTCATGGAATTTCAAGAACAAATCAGAAGTCAAACCACTGAGCCAAGAATATATCGTAATAAAAAAGAAGACTTTCATGTGCTTCCAATTACTTCCTTTCAAGGGAAGAGTGAACATTTTGACTCCACTAATGCTATGCTTGATGAATTTTATTCGGGAAAAGCAGAACGTGATCGCGTCAAACAAAAAGCTGGAGACCTATACCGATTTCTTAAAAATGAAAAAAATAAAAATGAACGTAAGTTAAAAAAACATAAACAAACACTGAAAAAGGCTAAGAAAGCAGAGCATTACCAAAAATTAGGGGAGCTTTTAACCGCCCATATGCACTTGGTAAAATCAGGAGATAAAACAGTTACGGTAACGGATTATTATGATCCTGATCAACATTCACTTATTATTGAGCTTAATCCTAATAAATCCCCTAGCGAAAATGCACAAGGCTTCTTTAAAACGTATCAAAAATTAAAAACATCCAAACAGGTTGTAAAAAAAGAAATGAAGAAAGCGAACACTGAAATAGCATATATGGAACAGCTATTACAGCAAATAAACGTGGCCAGTGAATCAGACATTGAAGAAATTCGGGAAGAATTACGTGAAGAAGGCTACTTAAAAAAACAAACACAGGGAGGAAAGAAAAAGAAAAACAAACAAAAAAAACCAATGCCTGAAGAATTTATTTCTTCTGATGGCACAACCATTTTCGTTGGCAAAAATAATAAACAAAATGAATATGTAACAACAAGACTCGCTCATCGTGATGATATTTGGCTGCATGCTCTAAATATTCCCGGCTCACATGTTGTGATCCGTGAGAGTAATCCCAATGAGAATACGCTGCTGGAAGCGGCTCAATTAGCTGCCTATTTTAGCAAATCACAAGCTTCTTCTTCGGTTCCAGTTGATTATACAAAAATAAGACATGTGAAAAAGCCAAAAGGAGCAAAGCCTGGTTTTGTTACCTATGATAATCAAAAAACACTTTTTGTTACTCCTGAGAAGTCAAAAGTTGATAAGTTAAAAAAGCAAGGATGATTGCATATAGAACCATCCTTGCTTTGCTTTATATTTATGCTACTTTTGGAATTAATGTTACTTCGATGTTTCCTCTTGTTGCTTTGGAGTAAGGACAAACTTGATGAGCTTCTTCTGTTAATTCTTCCGCTTCTTCCGGACTTATACCCTCAATGTGAATATTTAACGTCACTGCTAATTTAAACCCACTATCTTTTTGATCCTTGCAGAAATTGACTTCTGCAGTTGTTTCTGAATTAATTTTTTTGTTTTGGTTTGAAGCCACCAAGTTTAATGCGCCGTCATAACAAGCTGCATACGCAGCAGCAAAAAGCTGCTCCGGATTTGACCCTTCTTTACCTTCTTGCCTCTTATCCGCTGGATGGACCAGTTTAAAATTGATGCATCCATCATCTGATCTAACATGTCCGTCCCTGCCATTTGTTGCAGTAGCACTTGTTGTAAAAATTAGATTGCTCATTTTAGCACTCCTTTTTTATCGTGTAATGAACTGTTCCTCCTAAGCACGAGTACGAAACGTTTAATCATATTTTTCTCGTAATAATGCTTGAATAAAATGATCAACTTGAGGCAGATTTCGAATTCCCTCTTGATAACAGACCCATGTATCCCTAGTTGCATAAGCACCATTTAACTTTAATGGCATGTGCGGATAACTTTTCATTAAAGAATGAGAAACACTTTTAGGCAATACGGCCATTCCTAACCCTTCCATCATAAACTGTTTACAGGTCTCAATTTGATCTACGCGAATCGCTTTTAATGGCTTAATCTCTTTTTGATGATAATAAAGCCAATGATCTACTAAATCATGCATGCTATCATCACTCTTAAAAGAAATTAAAGGACGTTCCTTTAGTTGATTCTTCGGAAAGGCTTCCGTATCAAAAATATATAATGGATCACCAAATAAATGCTCACATATCCCTTCTTTTAGTTGCTCTCCCCTAATAATACAAACGTGATATTTTGTATAATCCTTTTTTATATCTTCACTAATTCCCGTCACTAAATCAATCGATACTTTTGGATATGCTTTCGTATATGCAGCTAAAATGGATGGTAAATACCGCTGACTAATGAGTGTTGAGCAGGCAATGGATAAGGTACCTTGAACTTCAGCGCTTGATTTGGCAAGTGTATTTTTTAGATTTTGTTCCTGTTCGATAATATTTTTGGCCTGCTTTAATATGAGTTCGCCAGCTGGAGTAGGAATTAATTTTTTTGAAGTGCGGATAAAAATTTTCTCATCAAAATAGTCTTCTATATATTTTAATCGCTGTGTAACAGCAGGTTGAGAAATTAAAATTTGTTTTGCTGTACCTCGAACTGTTCCTATTTCATTTAATCTCAATAACAAATCGTAATCATCTATTTTCAATTCAATAACCTACCTTGAAATTATGATAAATATATCCTAATTATAGCTCATTTCAGACTATTTTGTGCTAAAAAATAAAATCCAGAAAATTTTCAAAAAAAAATGATGAAGGGATGAAAAGACAATGAAAGTAAAAGACTTTTTGGCTAAAATAAAAAATACTTGTCCATATAGACAAGTGATTTTTTGTTTATTTAAAGTTCATTTCTCCACGCTTCTAATTGTTTTCTTTCATTATCATCAATTTTCCCATCTTCTACTAAAATGTGAAGTACTTCATCGTAATTAGTTAGGCTTTGATAAGATAGACGCGCATTTAAAAATTGCTGCTTTGCTTTATCCAATCCATAGGTAAATATGGATAAAATATCTATTACTTTTCCGCCATGTTCCTGTACAGCTTGTGCTGCTTTAATGGATGATCCACCTGTTGAAATTAAGTCTTCAATTACAAGAACCTTTTGTCCTTTTTCCAATGTACCTTCAATTAGATTTTCTTTACCGTGCCCTTTAGGTTTAGATCTAACATAGATCATGGGTAATTCCATTCCTTCTGCTAACCAAGCAGCGTGGGGAATCCCTGCTGTTGCACACCCAGCAATTACATCAGGTTTTTCATCCATCTTTTTAATCTTTTGGATAAATGCTTTCATTATTTTCTTGCGAACAGCTGGATAAGACATCGTTAACCGATTATCACAATATATTGGTGATTTTATTCCAGACGTCCATGTAAAATAACTGTCTGTTTTAATTTGTACAGCTTGTATCGATAGCAAATCTCTCGCAATTTCATGATTTAATTCCATGTTTCCACTCCTTGACTGCTTGTTGATATGCTTCATATGGATCATTTGCTTTTGTAATACTTCTACCTATAACAAGATTATCGGCACCATGTTCGCGAGCATATGCTGGTGTTGCAATTCTCTTTTGATCATTCTTTTCAGATAACTGCAGGCGAATTCCTGGTGTTACGGATAAAAATGATGGACCACATGCGGCTTTAATTTGCTTGGCTTCGTGAGGAGAACACACAACTCCATCTGCCCCATTTTGTTCCGCCAGTTTTGCAAAACGAACAACATTTTCTTCGACCTCACCAGGTAATAGCAGCTCATTATTTAGGCTATCTTTATCCATGGAAGTCAATACGGTTATTGCCATTAATTGTGTTTTGTAACCATCAGATAAGCCTGAAAGTAATCCTTCTTTTGCTGCTTGTATCATTTCGCTTCCACCTGTTGCATGTGTACTAACCATATCAACCCCTAGTTTGGCAATATTCTTCATGGCTTTATTTACAGTTGTTGGAATATCATGAAGTTTTAAATCCAAAAAAATAGGATGATTATTGTCTTTCAATCTTTCTATTACAGCTGGGCCCTCTCTGTAAAATAGCTCCATCCCAACTTTAACGGGTACACCTTTTAATTCATTCCATTCGATAAATTGCTTTGCTTCTTTCCAACACGGAAAGTCAAGCGCCAAATATATTCGATTCACTCTATGTCATGCCCCTTTCCCACAGCATCCTGAACAGACTGAAATCCATACTTACTTAACACTTCTGGCAATGCCTCTATTATTTCAGTACAAATAAATGGATTCCTAAAATTTGCAGTTCCAATTGCCACAGCACTTGCTCCAGCTAAAAGGAATTCAAGAACATCGTCTGCTGTATTTATACCTCCCATACCGATAATCGGAATATTTACATGCTGTTTTACTTCGTAGATCATTCGAATAGCGACTGGTTTAATCGCAGCCCCAGATAAACCACCGGTTTTATTAGCGATAATCGGTTTTTTTGATGGGAGATGAATTTGCATCCCAGTCAACGTGTTAATCATTGATAAACCATCTGCTCCTGCCTCTTCCACTGCTTTTGCCATCGCAATGATATCTGATACGTTAGGGGATAGCTTTACATATACTGGCAGATTACTCGCTTTTTTAACTACTTTAGTCACTTCAGCAGCCATAGAAGGGTCTGTTCCAAATTGAATTCCGCCTTCCTTTACATTGGGACAGGAAATATTTAATTCTAATGCATGGACTTTATCTGTCTCATTGAAGGCACTGGCTACTTTCTCATATTCCTTTATTGTACTCCCCGCAATATTAGCAATCAGTGAAATATCATAGTTTGCCAAAAAAGGGACTTCTGTTTCAATTATTTTATCCACACCGGGATTTTGCAAACCGATTGCATTAAGCATTCCAGAAGGAGTTTCGGCAACTCGGGGTGTCTTATTTCCTAGTCTCTCCTCACCAGTTGCTGCTTTCATCATAATAGCACCTAATTTGCTTAAGTCATAAAACTCACTGTATTCGCGCCCAAATCCAAAACATCCTGATGCTGGCATGATCGGATTTTTCAAGTTTAACCCAGGTAATTGAGCTGTTAAGTCCATCATAAGCAAACCTCCTGTGCTTTAAAAACAGGGCCATCTCTACATATTTTCTTATAACCGCCATGATCATCTGTAGGTATCACACAGGCAAAACATGCGCCTACACCACAGCCCATGCGTTCCTCTAAAGATATATATCCGCTTTTATGATCCAGCTCTTTTGTAATAGCTTGCAGCATTGGTAATGGTCCACATGCATAATATCGGTCATAATCACCAATTTTATCTAAAACGGCAGTAACAAACCCTGCTTCACCGTAAGTTCCATCATTCGTAACAATATGCGTGTCGCTAAATTGACTAAATGCATTTTCATAAAAAACATTGATCGCTGTTTGGAATCCTAATACCGAAATCATATTTATATTCTTTTTTGCTAGTGTTTTGCCTAAATAGTATAACGGTGGAACACCAATTCCACCACCTATTAATAAAACATTGGAAGGAACTTCATTATCAATGGGAAATCCTTTTCCACAAGGACCAAGTGCATTTACTTTCATACCTGGGAGATAAGAAGCGAGTTTTTTTGTACCGGATCCAATCGTTTTAAATAAAATTGTTATTGTTTCGGTTTCCCTATTTACATCGGCTATTGAGATAGGCCTCCTTAGTGTATGACCAGGAACATTTACATGAAGAAATTGCCCCGGTACTGCCGTTTGACTAATATAGGTACTTTTTAATACCATTTCAACAGTATCAAGTGCAATAACATTCGTTTTTCTTATTTGCATGTCAACTTTTTTTAACATTTATTATAAACCTACCTCTTTCGTTTAATATTCGTAGTTAGGCAAAGACA
Source organism: Virgibacillus alimentarius (assembly GCF_017874635.1). Taxonomy (NCBI): domain Bacteria; kingdom Bacillati; phylum Bacillota; class Bacilli; order Caryophanales; family Bacillaceae; genus Virgibacillus; species Virgibacillus alimentarius. The sequence continues at coordinate 63,226 of NZ_JAGIKX010000001.1, read as the reverse complement.
CTCTTTCGAAAGGCAACTTTTCCTTCAACAATTGTTAATACTGGAGTTCCTTTTACATTCCAATTGTGAAAAGGAGTATTTTTACCTTTAGAGAAAAATTCTTCTTTATTCATTTTTATTTCTCTATCTAAGTCAATTAAAGTAAGATCTGCAATCGCATTTTCTTCTACTTTTCCATAAGGTAAGTTAAATACATCTGCAGGTTTATTTGTTAACCAATCAACTAATTGATTCAATGGAACTTTCTTTGTTTGAACCAAATGTGTATAGAGTAAAGGAAACGCTGTTTCTAACCCTACAATTCCAAAAGGAGCATGCAAGAAACCAATTTCTTTTTCTTCCTGAGCATGTGGCGCATGATCTGTTGCAATAAAATCAATTGTCCCGTCAAGTAACCCGGCTAATAATGCTTCTTGATCTTCTTTGCCCCTGAGTGGTGGATTCATTTTGAAATTTGGATCATCTGTTATGATGTCTTGTTCATTTAATAAGAGATGATGCGGGGTTACTTCAGCTGTCACATGAATTCCTGCTTTTTTTGCATCACGAATTACACGTACCGATTCCTTCGTACTAACATGACAGACATGATAATGGCACCCTGCAGCTTCTGCTAATAAAACATCACGCGCAATTTGTACTGATTCACTCAGAGACGGAAGGCCAGGTAGATTTAAACGTTCACTTATTTCACCGTCATGAACAACACCGCCATAAACAATCGAATTGTCTTCACAATGGGCTACAATCGCTTTATTATTACTAGCTGCCTCTTTCATAGCGCGTAGCATATAATCAGCCGTCTGTACTCCTACACCATCATCGGTAAATGCAAATGCACCTGCTTGAGATAGTTCCGTTATATTCGTTAATGTTTCTCCCTGTAAATTTTTAGTAATTGCTGCATATGGTAAAACACGTACAAAGGCGTCTGTTTTAATTTTCTCGTGCAGCTTGTTTAACGTATCTTGATTATCCGGAACTGGAGAAGTATTTGGCATCGCACAAACTGTTGTAAAGCCTCCTTTTGCAGCAGCTCGTGTGCCAGTTTTGATTGTTTCTTTATGTTCTCCACCCGGCTCGCGCAAATGGATATGCACATCAATAAAACCTGGTAGAAGTAATTGACCACCGCAGTCGATTACTTCTTCTGAATCTATTGATAAATTTTCTCCAATTTGTTTAATCTTTCCTTTATCGATAAATACGTCACAGGCTTTCACTTCATTGTTAGGCAGTAATTGTTTGGCGTTTTTCAATAGCATGCTCATGAAGTATCCCCCATTCTTGTAATAGTTTTATAATGATTGCCATTCTCATGTAGACACCATTTGTCATTTGCTTAAAGATTCTAGACCGATCACATTCTACTAAATCTGTATCCATTTCAACCCCACGATTGACTGGTGCAGGATGTAAAATGATTGCATGAGATTTCATTCTTCTTTCCCGTTCTTTCGTTAAACCAAAATTTTCCAAGTAATGATACGTATTACCACTTGAACTCTTATGTCTTTCATGCTGTATTCTTAAAAGCATTAACGCATCACAAAGCTCTACTGCTTCATCCATAGTAACATAAGGAAAATCTAATGTATTGTCTTCAAAGTTTGGTGCTGCACATAGATACACATTAACACCAAGTTTTTTTAATGCATTTGCATTGGACCTTGCGACTCTACTATGTTTAATATCGCCGGCTATAACGATATTTAAGCCCTCAAAATAACCGAACTCCTGATATATTGTTAGGAGGTCTAGCATACATTGTGTTGGATGTTCTTCCTTACCAGAGCCCCCATTAATAATCGGTATATTAACATTAGCATTTATTTCGTTAATCCAATTATCTGCAGGATGCCGAACAACAAGCAGTTGTGCACCAATCGATTCAAATGTTCTAGCTGTATCGTAAAGCGACTCCCCTTTTTGCACGCTAGATGTTTCACTATGAAAATCCAGCTCTTCTAAACCTAATTTCTTTTGTGCTACGATAAAGCTCATTTTTGTTCTCGTGCTCGGTTCGAAAAATAAATTAGCCGCAAATATTTGTTGATTAATGTAGTATTGCTCTTGTTTAAATTTTTCAGCAGTTTCTATTAATGAGATGATGTTTTCCTTACTTAGCTGATTGACCGATATAAAATGTCGCATTGGTATCCCTCCAAAAGTTGGTTTAGTCTTGCCCAGGTTTCACGCAATCTTCGTGTTGTTCTTATTTAATCCATTAAAAAACCTCTTTGCAAAGGTCGCAAAGAGGTATACGTATAGTGTTAACACGTATCTTGGCAACCTTTTAAACCTCTCTGGATTTAATTAAAGGTCATACGATTTAATTTTCGTACAAAGAAACTTCATCCCGATCGTCTATTTCGATTAATTGAACACCGATAATTTCTTTTTCAGATGTCGGGGTGTTTTTACCAACATAATCGGCCCGAATTGGCAATTCCCGATGCCCCCTGTCAATAAGGACTGCCAGTTGCATTTGCGATGGTCTTCCTATATCCATCACAGCATCCATCGCAGCTCTAACTGTGCGTCCAGTATACAATACATCGTCAACTAGGATTACTTTCTTTCCTGTAGGATCTTCTTCAATATTTGTTTCTATTAACTCTGGATCCTCATTCTCAGTTACTCGTTGTAAATCATCTCGATATAAAGTAATATCTAGTTCTCCGATTGGTACCGTAATATTTTCTATTTGTTTAATTTTTTCTTGAACTCTCCTTGAGATCGGAACGCCTCTTGTTTTTATTCCTACTAATAAAAGGTTTTCTCCCCCTTTGTTTTTCTCAAGAATTTCATGTGCAATTCGTGTTAATGCCCGATTAATTGCTGGCTGATCAAGGATTTCAGTTTTCTTCTTCATTCATTTCACCTCAAACTTAGGAATCGGTTCAAAAAAATACCTTTTTTCCAAGAGGAAAAAAGGTATTTAGACATATGTATTTCTACATATGAACGCCGTTTCCTTTTTAGCCTCACAGGACTAGAATTAAAGGATCATTTCATTTCTTTATTAATTATGTCAAACATGTCTCTATTTGTCAATACATTTTTTCTAATTGAGTCAACAGCTCCTGGAATTTGGATGGAGCTTCTGCTTTAAAATGCATCCATTCCTTTGTTGTTGGATGAGTAAAGCCTATACTTCTTGCATGCAGAGCTTGTCCTCCAATATCAAAAGTTTTTCGAGGACCATATTTGGGATCTCCTGCTAATGGATGTCCGATATATTTCATATGCACACGGATTTGATGTGTCCTTCCCGTTTCTAGTTGACATTTAATATGTGTGAAATTCTTAAAACGCTTAAGTACATGAAAGTGAGTAATTGCCGGTTTGCCTTGGTCAACAATTCCCATTTTTTGCCTATCTTTAGGATCCCTTCCAATTGGTGCATCAACTAATCCATTTTCATGATCAATAACACCATGAACAATAGCTTCATAAATTCTTTCTACTTTTTTCGCTACTAGCTGCTCGGCCAAATGAATATGCGTTGCTTCATTTTTAGCTACGATTAACAAACCACTTGTATCTTTATCAATACGATGGACTATTCCTGCCCGTTCTATTCCATTTAATTCTGAAAGATGGTCACAATGAAAAAGCAATGCGTTCACAAGGGTTCCCCTTTGGTGTCCTAAAGAGGGGTGTACAACCATTCCAGCAGGTTTATTAACAACTAATAGATCCTCATCCTCAAATAAAATAGAAAGGGAGATATCCTCCCCTTCAACGGAAAAGCTCTCTTTTTCGGGGACTTTCCATTTTAATTTATCTCCTTCAGCGCATTTGTAATTAGGTTTTACCACTTTTTCATTTACTGTTACGAATTTTTGAGAAATCCATGACTGGATTTGAGAACGTGAATATTCTGGATTAATGACCGCCAGTAGCTTATCTATTCTCATGTGATGCTGTTCAGGTAATACTTTATAATTTTGTTGTGTCATGATGTACCCTTTCCTTTCTTTCATCCATAAAAGTAAAAATTAAGAGCAAAATTACACCAACAACTAATGCTGAGTCAGCTATATTAAAAATAGGATAATCATAGTTAAAAATAATAAAATCCAGAAAGTCTACAACTTCTTTGTGAAGAATTCGATCGATAAAGTTCCCGATCGCACCACCTAAAACAAAGCTGAGCGAAACAGCCAATAATTTGTTTTCCTTTCCATATTTATGTAAATAAAAAATAACACCGATAACAACAATGACCGTTATAATATAAAAGAAATTCATTTTCCCCTCTAATATTCCCCATGCTGCACCTGTATTGCGGTGAGACGTCAGATAAAAAAAGTTTTCGATCACAGTAATTTGATCATATATTTCCATATTTTTCACAACCATCCACTTAGACAATTGATCAATGCCAATGATAGCAATCGTAATCACATAATACCAGTACATACCCTGTCCTCCGATTCTTAACAAACTCTTCCCAAGCATTTTACCACAAGAAATAAAAAAGTGCTCGTTTAGCCAAAAATATCCCTCTATGATGAGAGGGATATTTTTATAGATGTTTAAGCTTCTGAATAATGGTCTTTAACGATCGTTGCACAGCGTGTACATAACTCTGGGTAGTCTTTATCATCTCCAACTGTTTCCGAAGATATCCAGCAACGTTCACACTTTTCACCAGGATGTTTTTCGACTAGGATGTCAACATATTGATAGGATTTTGCACGATCATTTGCATCACTGATATTTAATCTTGATACGATAAACAATTGATGCAAGTTTTGAATGTTTGTTAATATTTCTTTTGTTTTTTCATCTTTTGGAATGATCGTTAATTCCGCTTCTAATGATTTTCCTATAACTTTTTCATTTCTCGCTTCTTCAAGTGCTTTTAAAACATCATCCCGAACATGCATGATTTGAGCCCATTTTTCTAATTGGTTTTCAAAGCCAGCAACTTCCCGTGCTTCTGGAACATCTGTTAACTGTACACTTTCTTCTTCCACACCTGGGATATATTCCCATATCTCTTCTGCTGTATGTGGAATAATTGGTGCGAGTAATTTTGTTATAGTAATTAAAATCTCGTGATAGACTGTTTGAATGCTTCGGCGACGGCTGCTATCTTCCGCTTCAATATATAAAATATCTTTAGCAAAGTCCAAATAGAAAGAGCTTAATTCATTGGCACAGAAATTATGAACTTCGTGATAAACAGTTGAAAACTCATATTTGTCATAGCCTTCACGTACTTTTGATACTAAGTTTTGCAAGCAATGAAGCATGTATCGATCTACTTCTGCTAAATCCGCTTCGTTGATTTTGTCTTTTTTCGGATCAAAATCAGCTGTATTCGCAAGCATAAATCGAACGGTATTTCTGATTTTACGGTAAGTTTCTGAAACTTGTTTTAATATATCATTTGAAATTCTAACATCAGCCTGATAATCAACAGAAGCTACCCATAAACGTAGAATATCTGCCCCAAGCTGCTTTAATACTTTGTTTGGCTGCATAATATTTCCTAATGATTTACTCATTTTTCTTCCATCGCCATCCAATACAAACCCATGGCTAATGATAGTTTTATATGGAGCTTTTCCAGTCACTGCAACAGCTGTTGATAAAGAAGAGTTAAACCAACCGCGATATTGGTCACTTCCTTCTAAATAAACATCTGCAGGACGGCGATGATCTTCTTTTTCTAGTAATACGGCCTCATGAGAAGAACCAGAATCGAACCACACATCCATAATGTCTGTTTCTTTTGTAAACGTACCATTTGGACTATGTTCTGATTTGAACCCTTTTGGCAATAAATCTTTCACTTCCCATTCAAACCATATATTGGAACCATGTTCTTTAAATAATTTAGAAACATGTTCAATTGTTTCATCTGTGATAATAGGTGTTTTATCTTCACCATAAAATACTGGGATAGGAACACCCCAAGTACGCTGACGAGAGATACACCAATCCTCGCGGTCTCTAACCATATTATATAATCGCGTTTCTCCCCAATGCGGATACCAGTTAATTTCTTTTATTTCTTTTAAAATATCCTGACGAAAATCTTTAATCGAGGCGAACCATTGAGATGTCGCACGGAAAATAGTTGGTTTCTTTGTACGCCAGTCATGTGGATAAGAATGTGTAATGAATTTTAAATCTAATAACGCACCAACTTCATCCAGCTTTTCTGTGATTAATTTATTCGCTTTATCATAGAAAAGCCCTTCAAATCCAGGAGCTTCTTCTGTTAGAACACCTTTCTCATCGACTGGACATAATGCTTTGATTCCGTATTTTTGTGCTACATAAAAATCATCTTCCCCGTGACCCGGTGCAGTATGAACACAACCAGTTCCCGCTTCCATCGTAACATGATCACCTAACATAATAATCGAATCACGATCATAGAGCGGATGCTTGGTGATGATTTGTTCTGCCTCTTTTCCTTTAAACGTTTTAAGTACTTCAGGATTATCCCATCCCAATTCTTCCGAAACCGTTTCTAACAAGTCATGTGCAACTATATATTTATCTTGCCCTGCATTTACAACAGCATATTCAAATTCCGGGTGCAGACTAATTCCTAGATTTGCCGGTATTGTCCACGGCGTAGTTGTCCAGATAACAAACTTTTCTCCACCTTCAAGAAGCTCTTTTCCATCTGTTACTTCAAATGAAATATAAACAGAAGGAGAACGTTTATCATGATATTCAATTTCTGCTTCAGCTAATGCAGATTCAGAAGAAGGTGACCAATATACTGGTTTTAAGCCTTTGTAAATATAACCTTTTTTGGCCATTTCTCCAAACACTCTTATTTGAGCTGCTTCATAATTTTTTGTCAATGTTATATAAGGATTATCCCAGTCTCCACGAACACCTAATTGTTTAAACTGGGTGCGCTGATTATCTAATTGGTCCATTGCATATTCTGTACACATTTTTCTAAATTCAACAATGTCTAATTTCTTACGATCTATTTTTTTCTTTTTTGTCAAAGCTGTTTCTATTGGAAGCCCATGTGTATCCCATCCAGGTACATAAGGAGCATGAAAACCAGTCATTGATTTATAACGAACAATGAAATCCTTCAGAATTTTGTTTAGAGCATGCCCAATGTGTAAATCACCATTAGCATATGGAGGACCATCATGCAGGATAAATATTGGTCTTCCTTTTGTTTTGTTTTGAACCTTTTCATAGATGTTATTCTCTTCCCATTGCTGTCTGCGAACTGGTTCTTTATTTGGCAAATTTCCGCGCATTGGAAATTTAGTCTTAGGCATAACTAGTGTATCTTTGTATTCCATCTTGCTTTCCTCCTTTAATTTTATCCATATATATTATATAAATATAAAAAGTCCTCAACATCCCTAAAAAGGGACGAGAAGACTCGCGGTACCACCCTTATAAATTTAAAATAACGTTTTAAATTCACTCTATACTCGTAACGTGAATAGGACGGCCATTTCTACTGATTTCGAACGACTACTCCAGAGTGATATTCTAAAAGTTTCTCTGCATCAGGCTTTCACCGTTTCCTGACTCGCTTTTCAGATCATACCTTTATACTGTCTCCATCATTGTATTTATTTAAATATAGTTTTTTAGTATGAATTATATGTAAATTTGCAGTGAACGTCAAGTTTTATCAATTATTATTTATTCCCCGCTTCTTCTAATTCATCGCTTATTTCTGTATCAAATAAATCTTCCCAATCATTTGTACTAATTACATCTAACTGAGCTTCAACCAACATCCTTAAACGTGTTCGGAACACTTTTGCTTGTTTTTTTAATTCTTCTACATCCATAGCGATTCGTCTTGATTTACTCAATGCTTCATTTATAATTCGATCCGCATTTTTTTCAGCCTCTTTAATAATGAGTTTCGATTCCTTGGTCGCATTTCCCTTTACTTCCTCGGCCGTTTCCTGAGCGACCAAAATCGATTTATTTAAGGTTTCTTCGATATTCGTAAAATGACTAAGCCTTTCCTCTAATTGAGCCACTTTTTCTTTTAAATCGTTTGTTTCCCTAATTGAAAGTTCGTAATCTTTAATGACCTGATCTAAAAATTCGTTAACCTCGTCTTCGTCATATCCGCGAAAACTCCTTGTAAACTCTTTATTATGGATATCTAGCGGTGTTAATGGCACACTGGCCACCTCCTTCTACTTCATTAGAATTAATCTACACGTTTTTATTCGACAAAAAATGGTGAAATCCTTCAACCCACTTCAGTTATTTTAAAAGGGCGGTAGTGATTTTAAGCTTATTTTTTTTCGTTCTCCCATTTATATGAAGGAGTTTGCTTCGGCCTCTGCCGCGAAGAGAAATCATATCTCCAGACTCAAGATTCATTTTTCCGTCTTCTACAATTTTGAAATTTACTTTTACGAGCTTTTTTTCAATAAAATCTGCGGCCTCTTTCCGTGATAAATGATAGATTGCCTTTACAATAGCATCTAGGCGCAAAGAAGACACTGTTTTATCAGATTCAATCCACTCTAGCTCTCTTTCGATTAAATGAGATAAATCTTTTGAATCAAGATTGATGCTCGAATTTTTCACATTGGTTAAATTCACACTTACATATGGAGCGATTTCACTTGCTACAACAATTTGTATCATCCCATTTTCAACAAAAATATCACCAAGTTTTTTCCGTTCAATTCCCAAGGACAAAAACGCCCCCATAACATCTGGGTGTGATAAAGAGACGAATTTTTCTGCGTACTTTCCTTCTAAAAGTGTAAGATTAAAAGACGCAGCTGTTACATCTTCATAATACGGGGCAATGATGACACGTTTTCTTTCTGAGTGCCTCCCTCCACCATAGGACTGCACTTGCAGTTCATCATTTGAAGGACCTATAATCGCCTCGATTATTTGCTGCTCGCGAGGATCCAAGAAATCTGTTAATTTCATCTGAAACGTTCTTTCTACATGTTCCCTCCAGGATAAAACTTGATCAATAAAAGGTTGTTCTTCCTTGCGAAAATGTTGATAAATACTCATTGTTAAAACCAGCCCATCAGCATATCGAATAGCACCGGTAATCCATAGGACCTGGCAAAAAACAGGACAAATATGGCTACGATGGGCGATATATCAATCATTCCAAGAGGTGGAATAATTCTTCTGAAAGGTTCTAAATAAGGTTCACAGATTTTAGTCAAAAATTCACCAAAAGCCGATTCTCGGGCCCCTGGAAACCAAGACATGAGAATATATACAATTAACGCAAAACTGTATATTTCTAGTGCAAAATAGAGTACATTGTATAGCTGCATCATCTTCTACTACCATCCTTTTTGAAATTCATCTTCACTGCTGGCCAATGATTCCGAGATAGAACCCGATACATTAACGTTATCAGGTGTACATAAAAATGTCTCCGAACCCAGTTTTTGTATATCGCCATTGACAGCATAAACAGTGCCACTGAGAAAATCAACAATTCGCTTGGCTTGTTGATGGTCAACTCGCTGCAGATTTATAACAACAGCACGACGGCCAACAATATTATCTGCAATTTCTTGTGCTTCATTGTATGTTCGCGGTTCACAAAGCACTACCTTCGAAGTAGGGTGCTGCATACTCGTCAAGTTGACGACCTTATTCGGGCTCTGGGTTTTGCTTTGTCCCGCTGGCTTGTCCATCGCATCTATCTCTTCTGTTTCTTCCATATATTCATATTCATCATCCATTGTAAAGAATGTCTTAATCTTATTTTTGATACTCATGGTTACACCTCACAATTATTCTGATCCAACTAATTTTGAACCAATACGTATATGTGTGGCACCTTCTTCAATAGCTATTGTGTAATCATTACTCATTCCCATTGATAAATACTCACAAGGTGCGTGTGTTAATTTTTCTTCTTTTACCATGTCTCTTAACTGTGCTAACCTTCTAAATGTTGCTCTTAGCTCTTGTTCATCATCGATATGCGGGGCCATCGTCATTAAACCGACAATTCGGATGTTCTCGAACTTTTCCATTTCTTTCACAAAGGATAAAACATCCTTTGGAGACAGACCGTGCTTTGATTCTTCCCCACTAACATTGACTTGAACAAAACAATCCTTCAACTCATTTGTTCGTTTATTGATTTCCTTTGCAAGTGACGTACGATCTAACGAATGAATAACGTCTACTTTGTCAGCTACACTCTTCACCTTTCTTGATTGCAATGTACCGATAAAGTGCCATTGGACGTTATCTTGTATATGTTCATATTTCTCCAAGAACCCTTCTTGACGATTTTCACCAAGATTTGTAATTCCCGCCTTTATTGCTTCTTCTGTTCGTTCTATTGTAACATATTTCGTTACTGCAATTAGGGTAATTTCATCTAAATTACGATTGACTTTTTCACAAGCCTGTTCCATATTACGACGGATATGTTTAAGATTTGTTTCTACTTCCATTCCTTTTATCTCTCCCTGTTTCATAATCACTTACTCTTTCAAGTAACCTATGTAACCTAACATTCGACCTGTTTTTCCATTCTCCCGGCGGTGGGAATAAAATAGACTATTATCTCGAAATGTGCAATATTGTGTTACATCTATATTATTACGTAAAACCCCAGATTGCAAAAGGATATCTACATTTAGCTGCTTTAAATTTAATAAATAACGATTATTTCCTTTGGACTTAATTGCATTTTGCCGATATTGTGGATCTATCTTATGCATTACCCGACTATCTATTTCATAATATTCCTGCGATATACATGGTCCAATTGCTGCAAGCAGATTCGAAGCGTTTACACCGAGGGAACGTAATGTATCTACCATTTTTTGAGCAATTTTATTTGTCGTTCCCCTCCAACCTGCATGTGCGATACCAATATATTCTGTTACAGGGTCAAAAAAATAGAGAGGAGCGCAATCTGCATAAAAAGCTGTACATAATATCCCTGTTTGATTGGTGATTAACCCATCTATTCCTTTGATGGAAGTTTGGTTCGTTGTGGCTCCTTTGCCTTTATCTTGTTCCCCAATTATTTTTATATTTGTATCGTGAACTTGTTCCCCAGAAACCCAGTTTTCTAATGGAAAAGATAAGTTTTCAGCTAATCGTTGCCTGTTCTTGATAACATAAGGCCGCCAATCATCAACATGGAAACCAAAATTAAACGATTCATAGGGAGAGCTGCTGACTCCCCCATTTCTTGTTGTAAAACCAACTTGTAATTTTGAATGGATATTCTGCCACTGTGCTATATGTAAAAAAGATTGATTAGAATGGTAAAAAGCTTCTTTCTCCATATTGAAACCTCCTGACTGATTCATGTACTATTTTAGCATATTTGGGTTGTACCTCCTTCTTTTTCAGTCAGGAAAGTTTGATTCCGGATACAATGTTGGCTCTTTTACTTCTTTTACAAGAATGACATCCGAACCAATTGTTATAATTTTCTCCCAGTGAATGATTAGCTCATCCGATTTTCCAAATAAACCACTTCTTTTATCTCGGACGACAATGATGATTGCAGTTATCTTTCCACTGTCTGGATCTATTTCAAGATCATAAATATGCCCTAAACGTCTCCCATCTTCAATCACGATAATTTCTTTTGTTTGCAGCTCAGATAATTTTATCAACCCATTCACCTACCTTATTTTATCTATATGCAGTAAACGAACATAATACAATAAAAAAAAGACAGACACTAATATAAGGAACCAGTGTCTGTCTTTTCTATTTCCACTTAATCATATTATTTTCTTTTTTTATTCAAACATTTCTTTATTCATTTGATGGATGGCAGACTTTTCAAGCCTTGATACTTGTGCTTGCGATATTCCTATTTCTTCCGCAACTTCCATTTGTGTTTTTCCTTGGAAAAATCGCTTATTTAATATCATTTTTTCCCTAGCATTTAGTTGATGCATCCCTTGTTTCAACGAAAGTTTATCATCCCATGTTTCTTCACTATCTTTGTCATCACTTATTTGATCCATCACATAAATCGGGTCTCCCCCATCATTATAAATAGGCTCAAATAAAGAAACGGGATCTTGGATAGCATCCATAGCAAAAACAATATCAGCATGAGGAATACCCATTTCTTCAGCAATTTCCATTGGTGTCGGTTCTTTTGATGTTTTATTCACCAACTTTTCTCTGACTTGCAATGCTTTGTAGGCAATATCTCGCAGTGACCTCGATACTCTAATTGGATTATTGTCCCTTAAATACCTTCGAATCTCTCCTATGATCATAGGTACAGCATAGGTTGAAAAGCGAACATTATGACTTAAATCAAAATTATCTATCGATTTCATTAAACCAATACAACCTACTTGAAACAAATCATCTACGTATTCACCACGGTTATTGAATCGCTTAATAACACTTAATACAAGACGTAAATTTCCATTTACTAGTTCTTCTCTTGCTTCCAAGTCTCCTTCTTGTAGTCTTACAAACAATTTGCGCATTTCATCGTTCTTTAATACCGGTAATTTCGATGTATCAACACCACATATCTCAACTTTATGTCTGATCATTGTGTTCTGCCCTCCCAGTTGGTGATGCTGTTCATGGACAGTATCTCCCTCTAGGAGGTTTTTTATGCAATCAGCTTCATGAAAAACAAGGCATAAAATTACCGCTAAAACCTATAAAATAAAGGCTAAACCATCTTATTAAATTCTTTTTTTAAGCGTCTAATGATTTTCTTTTCTAACCGTGAAATATAGGACTGAGAAATTCCAAGCATATCTGCTACATCTTTTTGTGTTTTCGCTTCTTCGCCAACTAATCCAAACCTGAGCTCCATAATTTGTTTTTCACGATCATTTAATTGCGATAATGCATTTTTCAATAAACTTTTATCCACTTTTTTATCCAAATTTTTTGTTATAATATCTACTTCAGTTCCTAGTACATCAGATAATAACAACTCATTGCCATCCCAATCAACATTTAAGGGCTCATCAAAAGATATTTCCGTTTTTAACTTATTATTTCTTCTTAAATACATTAATATTTCATTTTCAATACATCTTGATGCATAAGTAGCTAATTTTATTTTCTTTTCTGGATTAAATGTATTTACTGCTTTTATAAGTCCAATTGTTCCGATACTTATTAAATCTTCAATATTTATTCCTGTATTTTCAAATTTTCTGGCAATGTATACGACCAGACGTAAATTACGTTCAATTAACATTGCTCGAGCTGATTTGTCTCCTTTTGGGAGCAGTTTTAATAACTCTTGTTCCTCTTCTTTTGACAGTGGCGGTGGCAAAGCTGCACTTCCACCTATATAATAAATTTCATCCGATTTGAATCCTAATTTAATTAATAGTTTATACCACCATAAACGCAGACGTAATTTTAAAATTCTCAATATTTACCTCTCCTTTTGCATTTATGCTGAATATACAGCTGATAATTTAATAATTTGTGGCTGAAGCAAACAATGGTAACGTTGATCTTTTGTTAGTTCAGCAAATTGAATACCTATTAATACCTTATTTGACATAATTTTCTGATCATTATAGTGGATGATCAGCTGGTCAGGCCTCAAAGCAAACAAAAAATTACTTTTACCTTCTACTCCCTGAAAAGGCACAATATGTAACTGTCTTTCCCATTCTTTCGGGAGGCTATCTAAATCAAGTTCATCGTGAGCATCTTTTAACATTTGCCAGTCATCATCTGTAAACCATTGTTTTAAAAAATGCTCATCACAAATAACAACTGGTCTTTTTGTTGCTGGATCAACTAGCTGATTAGCACTGTCGATATACCCAGTAGTTGAATACGTTTTTTGTTTCAGTTCGATACTAATTGGACATAGTTGGTCATATCGTATTTTTTCTATTGCATGCTTGTCCATACGAACCTTGGTAAAATACCAGCTTAATGGGAATCCGACAATAACAAATATCCAACTGATCGGATTTCCAAAACCATTGTTAAATGTAAGAATCCCGCTTGAAGATAATCCAATCGGATTTTGAAAAATAAAATGTGCAGCTATCAAACCACCTCCGATGGAAAAAGTAGTAAAGTAAAATAATGCTAATAGTTTTAGCGTTTGATAGACAGTAACAAAGCGAAATGCACAAATAATAATAATAATAGAATAAAGCAATCTTCCTAGTATGCTACTAAAAAATGAGTCTGGAAAATAAAGTGTAATTGGTACCAATAAGGATGCTATAAAGGCACCAAATAGGATTCTTCCTTTTCTTGTACTGTCTTTCGCTAAAGCCTGTGTAAGCAATAAAAGCATCATATCCAGAAAAAAATTTAATGCCCAGACAGCATCAAGATAAATGGTCACCTGACCCTTCCTTTCTAAGAAATTATTCTTTTAACATAAAATTTAAAGGGGAAATCCATGTATAAAAAAGTATATCTAAATACAGAAGCAAAGTCTGTCACATCTTGTATGTATATTGGGGCTAATTTTAACTAGTTATCGGGGAGTTTGTCGGCTTATAAAAAAAGAGTAATTGATCCATAGAGTTGGTCAATTACTCTTTTAAAAATTATCGTCTGCGGTTTCGATTACGATTTCTTAAGAAGGTTGGAATATCTAATGTATCTTCTTCAGGCTTTTGTCTTTGTTGCGGTTGAGGGTGCTGTTGTTTTTGTGGTTGGCTCATTTCCTGAGAATAATCATCATTTGCTTTTGTTGCAGCATGTTGATTATGGTGAATGAGAGGTCGCTGTCTTGGCTGTGTTTCCTCTCTTTTTGTTTCATCAAATCCTGTTGCTATCACTGTTACAATGATTTCTTCGTTAAGATTTTCATTAATAACGGAGCCGAAGATAACATTCACTTCCTCATCTGCAGCGGATGTTACTAAGTCAGCAGCTTCCTGGACTTCATACAGACTTAAGCTTGCACCACCTGTAATATTCATTAGGATTCCGTGCGCACCATCGATTGATGTCTCTAACAACGGAGAGGATATTGCTTTCTTCGCCGCTTCAGCTGCACGATGTTCTCCATTCGCAACACCAATCCCCATTAATGCGGAGCCCTTATCAACCATGATTGTTTTTACGTCCGCGAAGTCAACGTTAATTAAACCTGGTTTTGCGATTAAATCAGAAATACCTTGAACACCCTGACGCAACACATTGTCAGCTTCACGGAAAGCTTCTAACATTGGTGTATTTTTATCCACAATTTCCAGCAGTCGGTCATTTGGGATAACAATTAGCGTATCTACACTACTTTTCAATGATTCGATACCAGCAACAGCTTGTGTGGATCTTCTTCTTCCTTCAAAAGAAAACGGTCTCGTTACAACACCTACTGTTAGTGCGCCTATTTCTTTTGCTACTGTTGCAATAATTGGTGCGGCACCTGTACCGGTACCACCTCCCATTCCTGCAGTTACAAAAATCATATCTGCACCTTGCAGTGCTTCTTCGATCTGTTCTTTACTTTCTTCAGCAGCCTTTTTTCCTACTTCTGGATTGGCACCTGCGCCCAGTCCCCGAGTAAGTTTACCACCAATTTGCAGCTTTACTTCTGCCTTGGATAATTCCAATGCTTGAGCATCTGTGTTAACAGCAATAAATTCTACACCTTCAACGCCGTGTTCAATCATACGGTTTACAGCATTATTACCGCCGCCACCTACACCTATTACTTTAATTGTTGCTAGACTATCCATCTCAGTATCAAACTCTAACATATATTTGTTCCTCCTAATATGCAAAATTACAAACACTCGAACGTGTACTAATCTTAGTCAAAAAAGTACTTGAACAAATTAGCAATTTTGGATTCTTTTTTCTCCGTTTTTTTTGGTTCTTCTGTTTTTGTTTGATTTTTATTTCTTTTTGGTTTTGGTTCTTGCGTATTAGCGACCACAGCAGGAAATAATTCTTTTCCTTGTATTTTCGCATTATGATAGGCAAATTGCAAGATTCCCACCCCTGCAGTAAACTGGGGTTCCCTTACACCTATGTAATCCGGTATAGCTATACGTACATTTGACCTAAATAGATCTTGCGCTAATTCTAGGACACCCGGCATTTTCATCGTGCCGCCTGTTAATACATAACCACCCGGTAATTCGTGATAACCAGCTTTTCTAATTTCTCTTTCTGCAAAAGCATATATTTCTTCTAATCTAGCTTCAATCATATCAGATATTTGCAATTGATTATAGGTTTGTTTAGAGTTGCTCCCTATAATGGAAACATTAAAAACTTCATCTTCCTGCGCCTCATCATAGAATGCATGTCCATAATTCAATTTAACTTCTTCCGCTTCTTCTGTTGATGTTCTGAGCCCTATCGATAAATCTTTTGTAATATTATCTCCGCCCAACTGTATCACATTCGTCGATACAAGATGATCATTTTCAAAAATAGAAACGGTAGAACATCCCCCACCAACATCAATTAAGGCGACACCCAGATTTTTTTCATCTTTTGATAAAGCGAG
Organism: Virgibacillus alimentarius; assembly: GCF_017874635.1. NCBI lineage: Bacteria > Bacillati > Bacillota > Bacilli > Caryophanales > Bacillaceae > Virgibacillus > Virgibacillus alimentarius. The sequence goes on along the minus strand of NZ_JAGIKX010000001.1, from coordinate 46,788 downwards.
TGTTCCTGCTGCCAGTGGCTGCAGGCAAATATCAGATATTTGTAGGTTAGCTCGTTCTACACATTTCAAAATATTATGTAAAACAGTTTTTGAGCATGTAATAATGGTTCCTTCCATTTCTAACCGAACACCAATCATTCCCCTTGGATCCGTTATTTCATCTAATCCATCAACAATGAATTGTTTCGGTATAACATCAATGATTTCTCTCTCAGGCGGAATCGATATTACCTGTGCACCATCGATGACTCGGGTAATATCTTCATCGCTAATTTCACGATCTTCGCTTTGGACTGCTACGACACCGTGACAAGGCTGCAATTGAATATGATTTCCATTAATACCTACTACTACTCGGTCAATTTGCATACCGACCATACGTTCAGCTTGTTCGACTGCATTTCTTATTGAATTTACTGTTTGATCAATGTCAACAACAGCACCTTTTTTCATTCCATTTGATTTTGCAGTACCCACACCTATAATATTTAGTGAATCATTCAGTACTTCACCTACAACTACTTTTATTTTTGCTGTACCTATATCAAGACTTACTAATATTTCACTATTATTCAAAGAAGGCACCTCCTAATTAAACAACTTCGGAGAACATATAAAGTTTCTTACCCGAATTATTCTTTTCGACTAGCCATTTCAATATTTATAAATATTTTTTCTCGGTTCTATCCTTTCATCATTACTCTATCGAATTTGAGAAGAATGAAAAGATATAATGATTATTTCAACATAAATCATTAAAACCCTTTAAATTCAATCTATTTCTTTCAGATCACAATAAAATACCGTCTATCCATCTGGTATAAAAATGGATGGATGGATTCATACCTACCTTTCTGTACTATCTTCGGTTTCACCTTCATCTGGATTCTTATCAAATGACTCAAAATACGCTCCTACTCCAATATGTATAATGCCCTTACTATCAGAATCAAGCTGAGAGACAATGGACGGATACACTTGCATTTTCTCTGCAAAGTTTCTTATGGTTCCATCAACCATAAAGCCATCATTCATATAAAGTGAAATTTTATTCTTGTTTTCGTCTGTAGGTTTCCAGTGAATTTCTGATATTAAATTTAAAATACTTTCGGGCAATTTTTGTAGCTCATCCGTCATTTTGTCTAAATAAGCACCCTCTGAAAACCCTATAATCAATGGAGCATCGCCATTACTCGACTTTTGATTTGATGTAACCGTAGTACCATTCCCCAAAATAGGGTGATAATAACCTTCTTTTTTAATATATCCAACACGTTCATATTCTTTTATTTGAATTTCGACTGTCCATGGCAACTTTCTATCCACATCAACCGATTGAACAACTGGATTTTCTTTTATGTTATTTTTTACTTTCGTCTTATTGATTGTCCAAATATTTGTGCTATCAGTTAGCTTACTCTGTTTAATCACTTCTTTCGTTTTTACCGATGTGTTGCCTGTAACAGTAATTTTTTTCACATTACTTAAAGGTGATTGTAAATAAACAATAATAGATATTAAAATGAAGAAAATAGTAAGATAGAAGATTAAACGTCGATTTGCTTTCTTTTTACGAGCTTGTTTCAATTTAGGGATACGATCCTCAATGGAAACAATTTGCTTTTTTTCCATTTCTATTTCTTCCTTTATCAGTAATTAACAAAATCAAATGATCTACCATCCTATCACCGAATTTGTTATATGAATTATATCATATTCAGTATCTAAACAGATAGTCCACACTAATAGTTTATCAATATTTTTGTTATAAATAAACAGACAATATATTTCCAAATAAAGGTATAGAAAAAAAGTTTGAGCACCTTCATTTCTGTGCCCAAACTTTTAATTATGCCTCTATGAAAATAAGCATCACGCTATATTTTGGTATATCTACTTATATTTAGTAAAATACCGACAGAGCAGAGTGTTAAGGTTAATGAGGAACCACCGTAACTTAGAAACGGCAACGTAATACCTGTTACAGGAATTAAACCAATCACAACACTAATATTGATCATAACCTGAATGGTTAGCATTGATATGATACCAAGTGCTAAAAATTTCCCAAATAAATCTGGTGCTTCAATCGCGATTTTAATGCCACGCCAAAATAATAAGATAAATAATCCAATCACAAGCGATCCACCGATAAATCCTAATTCTTCGCCTAAAATAGCGAAAATAAAATCAGTTTGGGGTTCTGGTAAATAAAAATATTTTTGCAAACTTTCACCGAATCCAACTCCCATTAAACCTCCTGGGCCAATAGCATAAAGAGATTGTATGATTTGAAAGCCATCACCAAGTGGATCTTCCCATGGATTTAAAAAAGCTGTTATTCTGCTAATACGATATGGAGCAGACAAGATCAAGAATACAAAACCTGTTAATCCAAGTAAAGCTAGCCCAACAAAATGCGTCAAGCGAGCACCAGCCGCATAGATCATAAGGATACAGGTTAATACAAGTACCATCCCTGTTCCTAAATCGGGCTGTAGCATAATTAATCCAAACGCTGTAAAAACAAGGATAAGGGACGGGAAAAATCCTTTTTTAAATGATGTAATGTACTTCTGATTCATAGCTAGATAGGCTGATAAGAAGATAATTAAGCCAAGTTTCATAAATTCAGATGGCTGGATACTAAAAGCCCCAACTCCTATCCAGCTTCGAGCTCCACCTCGGACCATGCCAACTCCTGGAATCAAGACAAGTAATAATAAGAAGAAACAAACAAACAGCAGAACTTTAGCATACTTTTTCCATGTACCATATGGAAAAACCATAATAAAGAACATTGCGATAACGCCCACACCTGCAAACAGTAACTGTCTTTTTACAAAAAACAGCGTGTCTGCATACTTATAATCCGCCCATATGTAAGACGAGCTGTAAACCATCACAACTCCTACTATAAGTAAGGTAAGTACAGTTCCTAATAAGAAAAGATCTGGTCTGTTTTGATGATTAAATAATTTTCTCAAACAAAAAACACCCCGTTTCCAAAATCCTAGGAATAGGGGCGAATCTGAAAATACCTAATGTAGAAACAAGCCCCTACATTAGTGTATGCACTGCATGAATAAACATGTCTCCTCTTTCTTCAAATGTACGATACTGATCCCAACTTGCACATGCAGGGGACAATAAAATAACATCTCCCTCTTCTGATAAATCATATGCCGTTTGAACAGCTTCTGTTAAATTTCCCTTGATTTCAATAGCCTTACTTCCCGCAGTTTCAGCTAATTGCTTTAACTTTTCCGCGGTCTGTCCGAACACAATCATTGCTTTAACATTTTTCAAATATGGTAATAGTTCCTCAAAGCCATTTCCTCGATCAAGACCACCAGCTAATAGAATCGTAGGTTTACTAAAAGAGGACAGGGCTTTTTGTGTTGCCAAAATATTTGTTGCTTTTGAATCATTATAAAACATGCGTTTATCTTTATTAGCGACAAACTGCAGACGGTGTTTTACACCAGAGAATGTCGATAATACTTTATAGATTCCCTCATTAGTTGCTCCACATAACTTAGATGCACACACTGCAGCTAATATGTTTTCTAAATTATGAGAACCAACTAAAACAATATCTTTTTTATCGATTATTTTTTCATCTTTAAAATAAATAGTAGAATTGTCTGTCCAAACGCCATCAACTAGCCGATGCTTTACTGAGAAAGGTATCGTTTGGGAATTTGCTCGTTTGATAGCATTAGAAACGGTCGGATCATCTGCATTGTAAACAAGAAAATCATCTGATGTTTGATTAGCAAAAATATTACACTTTGCCTGTTGATAATTTTTTAGTGTTTTATGATAATCCAAGTGTGCTTCATAAATATTCAATAAGACCGCTACGCGGGGTTTGAAAGTTTTTACACCTAACAACTGAAAGGATGAGAGTTCTAAAACCAATTTTTCATCTTCAGCTAATTCCTGTGCTACATCGGAAGCTACTGTTCCAATATTTCCGGCTACCCTGGTCCGTACATTACTTTCAGTTAACATTTGTGTTATCAGTGTAGTTGTTGTTGTCTTCCCGTTCGATCCTGTAATTCCTATTATCGAATCAGGAACTAATTTACCAGCTATTTCTATTTCGGTGATAATCGGAACATTTCTTTTTTGTGCTTCAACAAGAATCGGATTATCGTACGTAATACCGGGATTTTTTACGATTAATTCAATCCCTTCTAAAACAGAAATAGGATGGGAGCCAATAATGACCTCTGCCCCCATCGTTTTTAATTCAGTCACGGATACATCATTTTCTTTAGCATTCATATCATTCACACGTACATTTATATTATTTTTAATTAAATATTTTGCAGCAGCGGTTCCACTTTTAGCTAAACCCAATATAAGTACATGAGAATAATGAAAGTCTTTTAATTTTCTCAAGTTATCCACACCTCAATATATATGCCAAGGATAGCAAAAATAAGTCCAATTAACCAAAAGGTTGTTACTACTCTCCATTCGGACCATCCAATTAATTCATAGTGATGGTGTAATGGACTCATTTTAAATACCCTTTTTCCAGTTGTTTTAAACGAAATAACTTGGATTATAACGGAGAGTGTTTCAATAACAAACACCCCACCAATAATAACCAATAAAATTTCTAATTTAGTTAAAATCGCAATTGCTGCTATCGCACCACCAAGAGCGAGTGAGCCTGTATCGCCCATAAAAACTTTAGCGGGATGGGCATTAAAAACAAGAAAACCTAATAAAGCTCCTACAGCAGCTAATGCAAAAATCGTAACTTCATTTTGAGGAAATCCGTACCATGCCAGAATTCCAAATGCACCAAAAGCAATTGCAGCCGTTCCTGCTAGTAAGCCATCAAGTCCATCGGTTAAATTTACTGCATTCGACGCTCCTACTAACATAAAAATAATCAACAAGGCATAGCCCCAGCCAAGCTCCCATTGAATATTTGTCCCTGGTATTTTTATATAAGTGGAAAAACCTTGTGATTGTAAAATATAAAAGAATATAAGTGCAATCACAATTTGACCTGCCATTTTTTGTTTCGACGTTAATCCTAAATTACGTTTCATTGCTACTTTAATAAAATCATCAAGAAACCCTAATATACCATATCCTACTAATACAAAAATCAATAACCACAATTCATATCCAATTGAACCACTAAATTTATTAACCATAATAATAGATGTAATAACAATACTTATAACAATCATAACTCCGCCCATTGTCGGTGTCCCTGTTTTTTTCATATGTGACTTTGGGCCTTCTTCTCTAATGCTTTGTCCAAACTTCAAACGCCTTAAAAAAGGAATAAATATAGGTGATAAAAGGACGGTAATTAAAAATGCGATACCTATTGTTATGATTAAACCGTATATATTCACTACAATTTCCTCCCTCGTGCAACAACCGTCCATACTAATGATGATGGCTGACTAATTTTCACAAAAGGTTTTTACTGTTTCATTCATTCAGAAAGACTTTTTTTGGATCGCTTCAACAAGTGACTCAAGCTGCATTCCCCGGGATGCTTTAAACAATAAGAGGGCATCCTTGCGTAAATAGCCTCGCAGTTTCACGAATAACTTTTCTTTCGAATCAAAATGCATACAAGTCATCCTTTGATTTTCCTTCTGAATCTGATCAGAAATATATTTGGATTCCTTTCCAAATGTAAATAACGCTGTAACAGGATATGTTATTACTTTTGCGACTGATTCGTGCATTTCTTTGGAGTAGTCGCCAAGTTCTAAAATATCGCCAAGTATAAGTACTTTTTCCTTAAATCCTTCTATTTGTTTCATTACTTCAATTGCTGCTTTCATAGATGTTGGTGAGGCATTATAAGCATCATTAATAATTGAAACACCATTGTTCCCTTCGAGCATTTCAAAGCGCATGGATGTTCTTTCTAATGTTTGAAGAGCTTCGCTTATCACTGTTTCATTCATTCCCAACAGTTTTCCAAGCGTTATAGCATACGTTGCATTAAGTGCATTGTGTTTTCCTAATAAAGGAATGGTCCACCATTCCCCATCAGATAAGTGAAAACGCGTTTCTTGATGGAATATCTCCGTATCATTAATTACTACATTGTTGGAATGATGAAAGCCGCATGTTATAACATTGGTTTTTGGCTTTATCGATGCTAACAGTTCTTCATCTCCATCAATAATAAGAGAGGACTTTTCACCCATACCTTGCACTATTTCCAGTTTAGCATTTGCAATCGCTTTTCGTGAACCAAGAAATTCAATATGTGATTCACCGATGTTGGTAATAATGGCATAGTCAGGATTCGCTATTTTTGTCAGCTTTTCAATCTCCCCTTTATGATTCATTCCCATTTCTAAAACCAATATCTCTGTATGTCTTTCCATAGACAATATGGTTAACGGTAAACCAATATGATTATTAAAATTGCCTTTTGTATAATGCGTTTTATAAGCCTTTTTTAATACCGATGCCACGATATCCTTCGTTGTCGTTTTCCCGTTTGAACCGGTTATACCAACAACTGTTGGATTAATCTCCTGTCTATAAGCTGATGCTAGCTTCTGCAGAGCATCCAATGTATTTTCAACATAAAACACCGGGAAATTTGCAGGTAAAAAAGACGGCAGATCCTTTTGCTTATTCCATAAAGTGGCTATAGCACCATTATCATATGCTTGCTTCAAATAATGATGACCATCAAAGTTTTCACCAACTAAAGGAATAAATAATGACTTATTTGATTTCAATCGGCTATCTGTTGTTACCTCATTAATTGTAATAGAGTCTTTTGTCTGCCCTTGATGTCCACCAAAAACAGCCGATAACCACTTGGTCGTAAATAACATATTCTAAATCCCCTTATTATTTATTGCTTCTTTAGCAACTTCCCGATCATCAAAATCGTACTTTGTTTGCCCAATTTGCTGATAAGTTTCATGGCCTTTGCCGGCAATTAAAATGATATCATCTTTTTTTGCAAGCTGTACTGCATGACAAATCGCTTCTTTTCTATTTTCGATTACTTCAAAGTGTGTTTTTGATAATCCATTCGTCATATCATCTAATATTCGATGCGGTTCTTCTGTTCGCGGATTATCAGAAGTAAAGATTGCAAGATCCGCATATTTTAATGCAATATCTGCCATTAAAGGACGTTTTGTGCGATCACGATCCCCGCCGCATCCAACAACTACATACACTTTTCTCTTTGCAAACTCTTGGATTGTCTGTAATACATTCTCTAGAGAGTCCGGTGTATGTGCATAATCGACAATTGTAGCAAATGGCTGTCCAGCTATTACTTGCTGAAAACGTCCATTTACACCAGTAATCGATTCAAGTGCCTTTTTTATCACGTTTAATGGTACATTTGAAGCAATCGCAGCACTACTAGCAGCAAGCATATTATACACATTAAACATTCCAATGAGCTTACTATGTATTTCAATAATGCCCACCGGTGATGATAATGTAAAGTTTGTATGTGTAACGTCCAGCTGTATGTTTGTCGCTTTGACCTGCGCCTTATCACTTAGACCATAGGTCAATATATGTTGCGCTGTGCTTTGTTTTAATAATGAGCTATGTGGATCATCCTCATTAAGAATAGCAAATTTCTTCCGCCCATCCGCGTAAGCACTTCCCAGTTGCGCAAACAAAAGACTTTTAGCACGTAAATAATCATTCATATCTTTATGGTAATCCAGATGATCCTGAGATAAATTAGTAAATATTGCTATATCAAAATCACAGCCATATACGCGCCCTAAATCTAAAGCGTGTGAGGATACTTCCATTATTCCTGTTTCAACTTGCTCATCTGCCATTTGTCTAAAAGTCCGCTGCAGAAAAAGCGCATCTGGTGTTGTATTGTTTACAGGAAATGACTCATCGCCAATCTTCATATGAATGGTTCCAATCACACCTGTTTTCTTTTTATATTTTGAAAAGATTGCTTCGAGTAAATAGGTTACTGTTGTTTTACCATTTGTTCCTGTGACGCCTATAAGAGGGAATTGATTAGTCGGATACGCAAAGAATTTCGTTGCAATAAGCGCTAGTGCTCTTGATGTATCAGGTACAACAATGGTAGGTACATTCGTTTGTATTTCTTTTTCAGCTATAATTGCACTAGCTCCACGCTCGATTGCTTGATTTACAAAATCATGTCCGTCAACCGTAAACCCTTTAATACAAATAAACAAATCACTTGCTTTAACACGACGTGAGTCCATTTCAATTGAATTTATATCGATTTCTTCTAACTTTTTTGTTGATTGATAGAATGGTAGTATGGAAATAATTTCTGTTAATTTCATATAAACACCCTGCCTTGGTTAATTTCCCACATATTTATTCTCTTAAAACACACTTTTTAAGAGGGTGCAGCCACCCTCTTTTTATTTTATTTACATTTTATTAATTAACATCTTATTTATTATAGCAAATTTTAATCAGAATCACGATCCTTTTTATTAGATAAATAGATTCTAATTTTTGCCCCTTCTTCAACTTTGGAACCGGCTTTTGGTTCTTGATCAATAATATGATCTCCTGATCCTTCTACTTCAATCGATAAGTTAGTCATATATTCCGTTACGTCTTTTTTCTTTAAACCTATTAAATCTGGTACTTCAACCTTTGGCTGTTCAGGCCAATCTACTTCTTTTTCCAATCCATCTTCTCTTGGTTCCACTCCCATTGCTCTAAGGCTGTCACCAATAATTGTTCCGACGATTGGAGCAGCTACGACACCACCGAACTGCAAGGTATCCTTAGGATTATCGATCGCTACATAAACAACAATTTCTGGATCATCGGCAGGAGCAAATCCGATAAAGGACACAATATAATTGTCTTGCATATACTGTCCATCTGGTCCCACTTTTTGAGCTGTTCCAGTTTTACCACCAACGCGATAACCATCTACATATGCAGGTTTACCCGTTCCTTTTGCTACTACACTTTCTAAGGCATATCTGAGCTCTTTGGAGGTAGATTCTGAAATGACTTTATCTTTTATTTCATTTTCAAAATTATCAACGGTTTTCCCTGTTCTCGAATCAATCCATTCCTTTGCAATATGCGGTTCATATAAATTCCCGCCATTAACAGCTGCAGCGACTGCCATAACTTGTTGAATTGGGGTTACTGAAACACCTTGACCAAAGGATGTAGTAGCTAACTCAACAGGGCCTATATCTTCGGGATCAAATAATATTCCATTTCCCTCTCCTTGCAAATCAATTCCTGTTTTTTTTCCAAATCCAAAATCTTTAATATACGTAAATAACTTTTCCTTTCCTAGCTTCATTCCTAAATTGACAAATCCCGGGTTACAAGAATTTTGCACAACTTCAAGATATGATTGGTGTCCGTGACCTCCCTCTTTCCAGCAATGCAGGTGGGTTCCATCGATTGATATCGACCCATCATCATCAAACTCATCTTCTTCTAAATCAACTGTTTCTTCCTCTAAAGCGGATGCAAGTGTAATTATTTTAAATGTTGATCCTGGCTCATATGTGCTCCATATTGGTAAATTACGATCAAAAATCGAAGAATCAACATCTTGATAGTTTTCTGGGTTGAAGTTTGGTCTTGTTGTCATACCTAACACACCGCCCGTTTTTGGGTTTACGGCAATTGCGGAAGCACCATCGGGGTTATATTTGGCTACTGCTAGGTCAAGTTCACGCTCCATTATTGTTTGCACCTTAGAATTAATGGTCGTCTTTAAATCCAAACCATCTTTCGGTGCATTGTATATATCTGCGATGCTTTCCAGTTTTTTCCCCTTTGCATCCGAATAATAGGATAAACTTCCCTTTTCACCTTTCAATTTGTCATCGTAATAAAGTTCAAGTCCCATTAATCCTTGATTATCAATACCTGTAAAACCTAATACATGGGATAGATAATCACCGTATGGATAATGCCGTTTGGAATCCTTAGCAAGATAAACCCCATCCATATTGAGCGTTCGAACAGCCTTTTCCTGTTTTTCAGAAAGCTTTCTTCCTTCCGGATGAATATTCACACTCGATTCATTTTTCGTCACATATTCATATGCTTTCTTTTCGGGCATGTCCAATATATTTGCAAGGTTTTCTGCGACTTTCTGCGGATTTTGAATTTGTCTAGGTACAACGGTTATAGAAGGTGCAGAGACATTTTCAGCTAATATATCCCCATTGGAATCTAAAATTTTGCCACGATCCGCTTCAAATACGATATCTCTGCTCCATGACTCATTTGCTTTATCCATTAATTTATCACCGATAATAAATTGAACATATCCCAATCGGAAATCAATAATCATAAAGAGAAGTAAACCAAAAAGAAAAACAGTAACTATTCGTTTTCTAACTGTGACAGTGGATACACGTTTCATTTTCCATCCCCTTTTCTTCATAGGTAGGCTTGTATCCACTATATGAATTAGAAAGACATAATAGAACACTGTTCATCTGTAAAATACACACTATATATGATATTTCATAAGCAATATATTGATGTATTATTCTTCGGTTTCGTCCGTTTCATTTTGTTCATTATTTTCATCTGAATTGTTCTTTTTGCTTTTTTTCTTATCTTTTTTGGCTGGAGGCTTTAGTTCAATACCTAAATAATCCTTTTTCTTCAATGGTTTGTCTTTTTTAATACTCTGTTTGACAACATAACCACTACCCATTACCTCGAGTTTTAAATCTGCTAAATCCGCCAGTTGTAAAACATCTCTCTGTGACCATCCAATGATTTTTGGCATTGTTGGTTTATCCGTTAACAAAAGAACTCTATCATTTTGAAGCAACTGATCTCCTTTTGCTGCGCTAGCATCAATCACTTTTTTACCTGTTCCTATTATCGTTGGTTTTAACCCTTTTTTCTTTAACAATTTTTTCGCTTCATTAGCATTTTCTCCAATTAATTCCGGAACTTTAATACGATCTACAGGTTCATTAGAATCTTTGTCAGGATTTACATCTAAATAATGTAAACTATTTTCCATCACATTTTTAAAGATAAAAGAGACTGGTGTTGAGCCAGGGGCATAACCGTCATCTGTCTCTAAGTCAGGCTGTGTTACAGATACATACATCATCAATCTAGGATCATCTTTAGGTGCCATTCCTAAAAATGAAAAAGTGTTATTTCCAACACCTGTAAGATATCCAGGTTTATCAGGGTCTGGAATTTGTGCCGTACCTGTTTTTCCTGCTACCGTATAATCATCCAGATGATACATTTTTCCTGTTCCGTTTTCAGAACTGACTACAGATTCAAGTAAGTCCATCACCTGATCGGAGGTTTCTTTGGATATTGGTTGTCCAACAACATTTGGTGATTTTTCTTTGAGAACTTTCTCTGTATCTGGATCTACAATTTTTTTAATTACATAGGGTTGAAGCATTTTTCCATCATTTGCAATTGCTGTAGCAGCTTTTAATTGTTGAATTGGAGTTACCGTACTCCCTTGCCCAAAAGCAGTTGTTATTTTTTCCAGTGGCCAATTATATAACAATTGCCCGCTTACTTCATTTGGTAAATCGATATTCGTTTCTTCATCAAAATCAAAGCCCCTTAGATATTCTAGAAACGTTTCGGGACCAACCTTTTCCCAGGCAAGTTTCGCTGCTGCAACATTTGATGAGCGTGCGAATCCTTCATCATATGTGATTTTCCCCCATCCATTACCGCCATTATGATCAGCAATCGGAGTTATTCTATCGTTTACTTTGTATTTACCGGATTTAAACGTTTCCTCTCCGTTGTAAACACCTTCCTCAATTGCGGCAGCCCATGTAAACATTTTTACAGTCGAGCCTGGTTCAAATGGGTTTGAAATAACGTCATTATACCAGTTCTTAACATTCGAAGGATTGTTTGGATTATAGCTTGGGCGATTACCCATTGCTATAATTTCTCCTGTTTTAGGGTTCATGACAACTGCTGTAATTCGTTTCGGTTTGTATTCTTTACGAACTTGTGACATGACATCTTCCAATAAGGTTTGGATTTTTTGATCAATTGTTAAATAAATGTCATCTCCATTTTCAGGCTTCTGGATGACTTCATTCGGATCTAGCAATTTTTTATTATATTTATCACGCTGATAAGATATATGTCCATCTTTCCCACCTAAAACATCATTCATTTCTTTTTCTATACCTGCAAGCCCTGTAATTTTCCCATCTTTTTTTTGAGCAAATCCCAGAATATGAGAGGCGAATAGTCCATTTGGATAATATCGAATTGCTTCTTTCTTAAATTTGATTCCAGGTATTTCTAGTTCCCCTATTTCATCTTTTGTTTGTTGTGATAATTCTTTACCAGCTTCACCGAATTCTACTTGAAATTTTCCCTCTTCGATTCCGTCCTCAAGCCGCCCGTAAATTTCTTCTTCGTCCATATCCAAGAATGGTGCTAATGACGATGCTGTTTTTTCCGGATCTTTCACATGCTTAAGTTCATCGGAATCACCAGTATAAGCCTCATCTAGAATAGCATAAATGCGGAATGTTGGCCGATCATAAGCTAGGGTCATATTATTACTATCAAAGATTTTTCCTCTTTCAGCATGTAAAGTATAAGACGAAGTTCTTTTTTCCTTAGCCCATTCTTCCAAGGATACATTGTCGATTACACCCACTGCTTGTATATAGATAAATCTCCCCATTATGACCAAGAAGGTTCCAACAAAAATCAACGTCAAAATTCCTGTCATGAAGTGGGTTGTTTTGTTTTTCCTCATGCTACAAGGCCCCTTGATCTAGTTGTTATATGCACTTGCTTTTTTTACATTAGCATCTTGGATTTTTAAGCCATTTTCCTTCGCTATTTTCGTGATTCTTTCCGGTCTACTTAATTCTTTCATTTCATATAATAGGCCTTCATTTGTAACCTGTTGGCTTTGAACTTTGTTTTCCAAATTTTGCAACTCTCTATTCAGTTTATCAGTGGAAGCCGAATAAGAAACCGTATAAATACCAGCACAAATTAAACATGCTCCAACTACAGAATATAAAACTTTTTCACCTTTCGTAATCCAACTTTTTTTACGTACTTTTACTGTAACCTGTTTTTCCTTTGGTGATTGCGTTGTATACGTCTGCTGCCAATTTCTAGCATGATTTGCGTTCATTATTTTTTTCACCCTTCCACATTAGTAAATTTTTCATCCCATGTATGTACTTTTTCAACAATACGCAATTTAGCAGATCGCGATCTGCGATTTTGTTTTAATTCTTCGTCACTAGGACTGATTGGTTTTCTAGTGATTCGTTTAAAAGGAGCTTCATTTTCCTGAGGAATAATAGGTAAATTTTTTGGGGTTTCTTTTGGTGTACTCCATTTTTTAAATGCTTGCTTGCATATTCGGTCTTCGAGCGAATGAAAAGTAATAACGGTAATACGGCCATTAATATCAATCACCCTTGCTGCTTGGTGAAGCGCATCATTAAATACTGCTAGTTCATCATTTACAGCAATTCTTATTGCCTGAAAAATCCGTTTTGCTGGATGGCCTCCTTTACGCCGGGCTGGCGCAGGAATTGCATCTTTTATAATATCCACTAATTCATGTGTAGTTTCTATTTTCTTAGCGTTTCGGTAAGACTCTATTTTCCTAGCAATCTGTTTAGAAAATTTTTCTTCTCCATATTTAAAAAATATAGAAACCAATTGCTGATAGGTCCATGTATTAACGATTTTATATGCACTTAAATTTTGCGATTGGTTCATTCGCATATCAAGCAATGCATCATGTTGATAGCTAAAGCCCCTTTCACCTTTATCAAGTTGCGGGGATGAAACACCAAGATCAAACAATATTCCATCTACACGCTTGATCCCTTTGTCATTTAATTCCTGCTCTAAACTGCGGAAATTTTTATTAATAAATTGTACTCGGTCATCATATTTTCTTAATTTTTGTTTGGCTGCCTCTAATGCATTGATATCTTGATCAAATGCTACAAGCAATCCACTTTGGTCTAATTTAGATGCAATTTGTTCTGCATGTCCCCCACCACCAACCGTACAATCTACATACGTACCGTCAGGTTTGATAGCTAGACCATCAATTGTTTCATTTTTTAGTACACTATAATGTTCAAACATTCATACACCCACTTTTTATCAAATATCGAAATCTAGCAAGTTTTCAGCAATTTCCCCAAACGAATCTTCAGAGTCATTAAAGTACTCTTCCCAACTATCGTTTGCCCAGAATTCAACCCGGTTAGAAACACCAATAACTGCACACTCCTTTTCCAAATCCGCATATTTTCTTAACGGCTGCGGAATATTTATTCTTCCCTGTTTATCAACTTCACATTCAACTGCACCAGAAAAGAAAAAACGAGTGAATGCTCTTGCGTCTTTTTTAGTAAGTGGGAGTTTTTTTAATTTTTCTTCTAAAAGTTTCCATTCCTCCATTGGATAAGCGAACAGACACTTGTCCAGTCCACGGGTAACAACAAAGTTTTCTCCAAGTTCACTGCGAAACTTGGCTGGGACTATTATTCTTCCCTTTGTGTCAATGTTGTGTTGGAATTCACCCATAAACATATAGTTCGCCCCACTTTCTTGTATTCATGTTACCACATCTCTCCACATTTCACCACTGTATTTTTAATCAAATATAAAATGCCAAAAAATAACAGGATTATTAACTTGTGTAAGGGAGTATAGTAATTAAAAAAAGCGACTGTGGGCCATTGCCACAATCGCTTTTTTTATTATTAAATAAATTTAGCTTTCGAAAAGATCATTTTTAGGTTTTGGTGGGGAAAAGTGGGTGCTATTATATATGAATAATGAAATGCTCTTTTTCAAATGAGCATGCTTCACCTGTTAATTGTTTAATAAAATACACTCCATACTTATTCCATAAAGGTAATAAATTCCATATCCGCTCTTGCAATCCTCCGGAAGGGTGTAGCGTATTGTGTAAACGATCAAATTCTGCTAATTCCTGCGCATATTTAGCCTCTAATACGTTGACCATCCGTTTTTTTAAATAATCCACATTTGCTTGTAAATAATATAAATTTTTAGCTGCTAGTTCTCCTAGATCTGATTGCATTTCTTGTGCAACATTTCTTAATGGTAGATGTACTTTTTCAATCTCCAATTTAATTTCGTCTGCCATTTGCTCTATTGGAGGACTTTGCTTAGCCTCTAACCAATTTTGCTTTAAATCATCTATTCCGCTTTCAATGACGCGGGTATCGGAGATTTCATATTTGGCTAATAGTTTACTTACACTTTTATCTATAAAAGTAAATGATAGACGAGGTAACACTGGCGGCATTTTTAAGTTAACAGCTCGAAATGCAGGTTTTAATACCGACCAATAACTGATTTCCCCGTTTCCACCAATAAATGCTAAAGTAGGAAATAATAGCTCCTGCATTATCGGACGTGTAACAACATTATTGCTTAGTAGATCGGGGGTGTTTTTTGCAACGTTAAGTAATTCTTCTGTTGTTAATTCAACTTCATCCTGTTTCCCTCTCCAAGCCCCATTTTCATTTCGAGTAAGCAATACCCGCTCCTGATTTTGATGGTAGAAAAGATGTGCGTCATGAGGTCCTAGATCTAGCGGAAGCGAGTATCCTTCTTGTTTTAGTTGTTGGTAAGCTGTATATACGCCAGAAGTTATTTCAGATTGTTTATGAATTAGCTCTACAAAGTGCTCCGTTTCTAAATGACGTACTTTTGGGTGCCCAGAGTCAATTAATACCAATCCTTCTTGATTAAATATCTGATAAATAACCCGTGCAAAAAAGTCAACATAGGTTTTCGACAGGTACAAACAGTCCTTCACTGCAGTATATAGGTCTTTCGTATACGCTGTTTCTTGAAGCTGCACAAATAATTGATTGATCCATTTGGTTGCCTCTTCTTTATCCAGATCAATAGTCGAGATGGAGCGCTTTTCTTTCGTACGCTGTCGCAATTTATGTTTTTTCATTTCTGTTTTATCTGGTAAATAGACATGGTTAATCTCATCAAAGTCATGATCTTCACCTGCTATCCAAAATACTGGAATAACAGGGATGTTTAAATGTTCTTCCTGCTGTTTAGCGAACTGGATAATTGAAATGATTTTATTTATTGTATAAAGTGGCCCTGTTAATAATCCTGCTTGTTGACCCCCAATCACAACAACACTTTCCTCATTGTTTAATCTTTCTATATTATGATGTGTCGTATCAGGAGCATCCCATTGCTGGTTTATCGTATGTAATACATTTATTAAATGCTCCCGGTTAAATGAACGGCTTTTTAAATCTTTGACCCTCTGTTCATAGTTTTGAAATGGAGGATAATCAAAATGATTCCTAATAGTTCCTGTATTATTGCGATAATCATGTATTAATTTGCTTTGGTTTAACTGCATAGGGTCAATCCGCATAGAACACATACTCCTTTAATTTATAATATCCATTTTGTATTGTACATAAAAGAATATAATATTTCATGTAATCTGTTTGATGGATAAGTTCATCTGAAGACTATTTTTTGGCAGTTTAATCAAAAAACATCCCCTGTGAAACTCCTATAAAAAATAAACAAATATACATCATTAAAAAGAATAAAAAGCTCATTCGCCAAACGAGTTTAATTGCTTTAGAAAAATTCACCTCATTTTTTACCTTCCACTGATTAATTACGATTATTGTAAACAAAAGTAAAAAACAAAGAAGGACGATCCCCACTACTTGCTGATTAAAAATGATACGTATTAATATTAGGTCGGCAATAATATATAAAAGACATGACCAATGAACTGCAAAATGTAGCGCTTTTAACTTGTGGAAAGAAAATTTCAAAGCGCCCCAATACATGATGAGCGTTACAATCATTGGGAAAGTGATCATTCCAGCAATAAAATATACGATAACATCAACGAGTATCATTGATCAATCTCCTTTTCGCGTTCAAGTGCACGAATACCGTCATATACAAACGTACTATATGGTAGATGGGATGTATGGTCACATTGATTGATAATATAACCTGTAATTGCTTCAATCTCTGTTTTTTGTTTCCCTTTGATATCCTTTAACATAGAGGAAGTATTTTTCCTAGTATTTTCTGCTATTGATTGCACACGATTCCATTGTTTTAGAAAATCCATTTTTAAAACCATAGCTGCTTCCATGCATAACACTTTAGCAATTTGATTGATAAACGGATTATCTATAATTGCTCCATTTCTGACATGCAATAAAGCGGTAAGCGGATTAATCACTGCATTGACAATTAACTTTTCATGTAATAGCCGTCTCCAATCCGCTTCCTTCTGTACTGGAAAACAACATTGATCGAATTGTTCTACTAGTGTTTCTAAGTGTACGTTTCCCTTTTGAAAGACAGCCAATCTTATTAATCCTTTCCCTGTATGCTGAACATAATTATCTGTTTTCCGTAACGCACCATGTTCAACGACACCGACGAAAATGGGGTTATCCATATCAAGAAGTTCGATATGTCCCATTCCATTTTGTAGGAAAATGAAAGGAGTATCTGTCTTTTGCATTTTTATTTTTGTTAAAATAGTAGAAATCTGGGATTGTTTTACACAAATGATCAAACAATCTTCCTGTTGTAATTCGTCTAACAGTAAAGCTTTAACTGGACGTGGTTTAGAACTTTCTGCTGTAAATAAACCGTCATCATTGATTTTTTGTTTTTGCTCTTTACGTCTGCAATAAATAGTGACCTCATGTTCCTTATATAGATAGCCGCTGACTAATAACCCGATGGAACCACCGCCAACTATACCTACTTTCATTTATCACTCACTCCCCCTTTTTGCTCTTCATCTTGTTCAGAGCATTTATCCATTGAATAATCGCTTTCCGTCATTTCATTCTAGTACTGTTTATATTATAATAAAAGAAGCATATCATAATTTATTAGGAACATCGAAGGGGGCATTTTTATGGAAAATATTAAAGTTGAAAATCTTCTCATAAACTATAAGACGTTAGAAGCATTTAAACGCTTTAAGGCGTACGGAAATCAGGAGCTCTCCATGTTAGAAGACTTAGAAAGTAATATTGTTGAAAACAATAGTAAATCGCCTTTTTATGGAATTTACTATGGTGACAATCTTGTTGCCAGGATGAGTCTTTACCAAATTAAGAAAAAATATGATTTTTATTTTGATCCACCGCAAGATTATATGGCCTTATGGAAGCTGGAGGTTCTGCCTGATTACAGGGAAAAAGGCTATGGGACAGCATTAGTTGATTATGCAAAAAGTTATCAATTGCCAATCAAAACAAATCCCCGAATCAATTCCCATGGATTTTGGGAAACACTTGGATTTCAAAAGGCACATTATGAAATGGAAAGAGATTTGGGAGAAAATCCACTTATCTGGCTTCCGAAGGGAGTTCAAGAAAAAGAAGTAGCGAAAGAGCAATAATCGATTTTTTTTAACTCTAAAAGCCATGAATGATTTATGCTTGCATTCATGGCTTTTAACTTACACATGATTATTCTTTTTTACCCAATTCCACAAATTCCCCATTTCCGTCCACGCATCATCATATCGTGTCAGCTGCTCTTTTAGTTGTGCATTTTCGCTTTTTAAATGCTCAAGAAGTTTTTCTTGTTCTATTTGATGCTTATTGGTCGTATCTATATAATCATTTTTCATTTTTTCTAATAATAAAATTGCTGTATCTATTGAACTTCTATCTTGATTTGTGTTAAAACCTTCATTTTGCAACTGATTTGAACCATCTCTTCTTTCTTTTTTCGCAAGCGTAATTGCATCCTGGTATTGCTTGCGTATTGTGGCATTCCAACGGAATCCGCATGCTGCGGATGTGCGGGATAGTTGTTTTGCTACTTCTTTAAACGCTTCCAATTGCGTTTTCCCCTCACTAATATAACGGAGTACCGTTTCAGCTAGAAGCAGATCTTCATCATTTGACCATGCATCTTGACGCGTTACATTCATAACACCCCTCCTAATGTATTTGCTATCAATATATGCAAATACTAGGAGAGGTAGAATCGCAGTTTAAAATTTTATAAGGAGTCACAGTCTCTTTGTTTTATCAATCACCTTAAGGTAGTTGGAATGATCGGAAATGTTTTAGTAGATACAATTTTTTCTGAGGATTTATGTTGGTAGTCTGTTAATAGAAGATCGAAAGGGAGTAAATGAAAGGGATGCTTCTTTTTAGGAAGGTATTATCAATAAAAAAAGCAGATCACCTCTTCTACAGTGATCCGCGTTTTATCAATTATCTATTTACTACTTCTTTCCCATCATAATGTCCACAAGCTTTACATACATGGTGTGGCTTTGTTAGTTCTCCACAATTTGAACACTCAACCATGCCAGGTACGTGTAATTTTTTATGCGTACGACGTTGATTTTTTACTTTTTTAGAAGTTCTTCTCTTTGGTACTGCCATGACTTACACCTCCTTTATTTAATCTTTTCCTATTTCTCTTTCTTGTTATCTTCAAAAAAAGACTGCAACTTTTTAAGACGTGGATCGATTGACTCTTTTTTAGTTTTCTCTGTAGCCAACTCCCAGCCTTCCCCTTTTAAAGGGGTGTTTTTGTGAGCCTCTTTATCATCAGAAAATACACGAAAAGGAATCTCCAATAAAATATTTTCCTTTATATATGGGGTTAAGTCAAGTACTTCCCCTTCTACAAAATGTATCTCATTTTCCTCTTCTTCTTCGCCATAATAAGGAGAGATGGAAAATACTTCGTCAGCCTTGATCTCAAAAGGATATGGCACGTCCACTAATGTACGGGCACAAGGTAGTATCATTTCCCCACTTATCGTCATGGAAAAAATGATCTCATCTCCTTCAAGTATACAGTTTCCACATACACGAACGCTTTTTAATTTTCGTATATCATTATCCATTGTTTCCAATTCTGAAACATCAACCTTTTCATCAAAGGCAAAAGGTTGTTGCGCAGCATTTTTTTTAATTTCACCAATTGTAAATTTCATTATGATCACCTCTGGGCAACAAGAGTTATTTTAAAAGGAAAATGGTTTTTTGTCAACATATTTTCTTTACAGATTATAAAATTATGCTATTCATACCGCCTACTACTAAGATTCCCATTGGGTATACAAATAATCCGTTTAACCTAATCTTTTATGGCGCGATGCGATGAAGCTTATTTTTTGGTACAATAAACTAAATTAATCATACTATAGGAGTTGTTTTTGTGAAAGCATGCGGTCTAATCGTTGAATATAATCCATTCCACCACGGACATGTCTATCATATCCAAAAGGCGAAGGAAGTATCCCGAGCTGACTGTATCATTGCTGTTATGAGCGGCTCATTCCTCCAAAGGGGAGAACCAGCAATCATTGATAAATTTCATCGAACCAAAGCTGCTTTACAATCTGGTATTGATATTGTATTAGAACTGCCGTATCCATATGCAGTCCAGAGCAGTGACTTATTTGCAAAAGGTTCGGTTTTAACATTGGATCAATTAGGTGTTTCCAATATCTGTTTTGGCAGTGAATCTGGTAATGTATCTCATTTTATAACAACGTTTGAAAAATATAAAGAAAAGGAAACTATTTATAAAAGTACACTTCATCACCATCTAAAGCAAGGCACTTCTTTTCCTGAAGCTAGTAAAAAAGCATATCAAAAGATTGGATTAACTAGTGGACAAATGGATCTATCTAGGCCGAATAACATTTTAGGGTTTAGCTATGTAAAAACCGTTCTAGAGTATTGTTTACCTATAAAACCTTTAACAATCAAACGGACAAGCAGCAACTACCATGATGAATCGATAACAAGTGAGATTGCAAGTGCAACAAGTATTCGTAAACAATTATTTCAAGAAAATGATATTTCCCCTGAGACATCTGCTGCTATTCCAGATGAAACGATTACCCAATTGAAAAACTATAAAAATAAGGCAGCTCTCTGGCACACATGGGAAAATTATTTTCCCCTTGTTCATTATCGTGTATTAACAATGTCATTGGAAGAATTAGCTCAGATACATGGTGTTGAAGAAGGTCTTGAATATCGGATTAAAAAAACAGCCAAAACGGCAACCTCGTTTATAAATTGGATGAAACAGATCAAAACGAAACGATACACCTGGACACGTTTGCAACGAATTTTTGCTCATCTTTTAACAAACACAAAAAAAGCAGATATCCAATCTGTTGTTTCATCTAATTCCGTTCCATATGTGCGTGTGTTAGGTTTAACCAAAAATGGCCAGGCCTATTTACATACAATTAAAAAGAACATGAATGTACCAATTGTTTTTTCATTAGCTCATGGTCACATGCAACCCATGCTGGCGATGGAGGAAAAAGCGACTCATGCGTATTACAGTGTTGTACCACCAAATCATAGAGCATTGTTATTTAAACAGGAATTACAAGCACCTATAAGAATGAAATAAAGCAGGAAGCTATTTTTTTGGCTCCTGCTTTTTTAAGTAATCCAAAGCTCCATCAAATGTATCAACCGGTACCACTTTCATGTCTGTACCAATTTCCTCGGCTGTTTCTTTTGCAACTTGATAATTGGAATCGTCAGCACCTTCTTCATTTGGAGCAAAAAAGATGTCACAGCCTTCTCGATCCGCAGCAACTACTTTTTTATCAATTCCCCCGATTCGCAGTACGTTTCCTTCATAGTCTACTTCTCCAGTTCCAGCGATTTGATAGCCTTTTGTTAAGTCCTCCTCTGTTAACTGGTCATAGATTTCAAGTGAAAACATTAACCCAGCACTAGGTCCTCCAATTTCTCCACTGGAAAATTGCACTTCGGGATCAACTTGAACATTTCGGTCTGTGACTAACTGAATACCGAGTCCTACTTTTTCTTGATCTTTAAACTTCTCAAGCTTAACATCTTTTGATAGTTGCTTCCCATCCCGTTCTATATCAAGCGTAATTGTATCTCCTACATTTTTACTTTCAACATAAGTAATTAAGTCATCTGTTTCTTCAATGTTCTTGCCATCGATCCCAGTAACATGATCTCCTATTTTTAAAATTCCTTCAGCTGGCATCCCTTGGATAACTCCTGCAATAAATACGCCCTCATACGTAATGGTAATATCGGCACCAGCCGCCTTGTAACCAACTACTTCTGAAGCCTCTTGTGAACTTTCCATCATTTGTAATTGGGCATGCATATATTCATCCTCAGAAATTCCTTTAGGTCGGACTTTCTCAAGCGGCAATACTTCATGATGTGCTAAAAACTTTGCCCATAAATATTGTATAGGAGTCGCCTGTCCGCCACTTACCGTTACAAGATGCATATCTCCTTCACTTTCAAAGCCCCCTTCTACCTCAACGATAGGATTTAATGGGTCAGCACCACCAGGTTTATAAATATAGTAAGGCAATTTAAATGCAGCTAAAAAATAAGCTAACAAAACTACAATAATTAAATAAAGGAGATGCCGTTTCGTATATCTCATGATAAAGCTCCTTCCAAATTACAAAATAACTGTTAATGTCTATTCTTTGCAAATGAACATGATATTTCCCAAGTTTTATTTAAACTGTGGCATAAACAAGCACTACACTTACGTATATTGATATAGACTAGTTAAAGTTTATTCAAAAATTCAGTGAGTGATGAATTCTTTCATGTTACTCCCTTCTTCTTCTTTACTTTTGAAAGTTATGACACCTAAGTATGTCTACCATAAATGATTATTTATTAGTATCAGATAAAATCATTCTACTACTATCAAAAAAAGAAGTACAGAATGGTCTCACATTTTAGGGGGCTTTCTATTGAGACAAATAATAAAAACAATATCATTAGCATCTATTACCATTTTCTTTACAAGTTCATTGATAATATTTCCGGACCAAGCATTTGAAGCAAGCATACGCGGTTTAAATATGTGGCTGGAAATTGTTTTCCCGTCCCTTCTTCCTTTCTTTATAGCCGCTGAATTATTAATTGGTTTCGGTGTGGTCAAATTCCTTGGGGTTCTTTTTGAACCAATTATGCGCCCCCTCTTTAATGTACCTGGAGCAGGCGGGTTTGCTTGGGTGATGGGAATGGCCAGTGGATATCCTTCAGGTGCCAAGATTTCTGTGCGACTCCGCGAAAAAAATCAGCTTAGTCAAATTGAAGCAGAACGACTTCTATCTTTTACAAATGCTTCAAGCCCTCTTTTTATATTTGGGGCATTATCAATAGGTTTTTTGCATGATGCCAAACTTGGTATCGTATTAGCCGTAAGCCATTATCTCGGTAATGCACTGGTAGGAATATGTATGAGATTTTATGGGAAAACAACAAAAGAAAACAAAGAGGTTAAACAAAAATCGTATTTCATTCGTGCATTTAAAGAAATGCATAAAACACGATTAGAAGATACTCGTCCATTTGGTAAGGTTGTCGGGGATGCTGTCGTTCATTCCATCCAGACATTGGTAATGATTGGGGGTTTTATTATTCTGTTTTCGGTATTTACAAAATTATTATTTTTAATTGGTTTATCACCGATCATTGCTAAAGTTTTTAAAGTCCTTTTAGTTATACTTGGACTTCCAGCTGATCTGGCATTGCCATTCTTTTCAGGATTATTTGAAATTACTTTAGGTGCCCAAATGATTTCACAACTAGCTACAGATGGTGTATTAGCGAAAATAGTAATTATTAGTTTCATATTAGGATTCAACGGTTTTTCCGTTCAAGCACAAGTTGCCAGCATTATTGCAAAAACGGATATTCGCTTCGCCCCGTACTTTTTTGCCCGTCTTTTACATGGTTTATTTGCAAGCATTTTATGTATTTTATTATTTAAACCTTTATATTTAAACAGACAAGCTTTTGAAAGAGAAGATATACCCGTTTTGCAAGATGTACATGAAAATAATTGGCAAATCGCCTTAGACATCTTAAAACAAATCGGCCCAGTTGTAACGATATTCTTTTTAGGTGTAGCTGGTTTCCTATTGTACAAACGTCAATTAAAAACGAAGTAAGCATTTAAAGAAAAGATGTTGCATAATTAAATGATCAGCAACATCTTTTTTCCTATTTATATTTTTGAATCAATGCTTTTTCTACTTCCTTAGGGACTAAATCGCTTACATCAGCATTGTATTTGGCTACTTCTTTAACCATACTAGAACTCAAGAATGAATATTGATTATTTGTCATCATAAAAAAAGTTTCGATATTTTCATCTAGTTTTCTATTCATGGAAGTGATTTGCATCTCATATTCAAAATCACTAACAGCTCTTAACCCCCGTAAAATTACCTGCGCATTTTGCTCTTTAGCATAGTCAATTAATAAACCAGCATTCGAATCAATTGTGACATTAGGTAAATCTTTTGTAACTTCTTCCAGCAAGTGTATTCTTTCTTTCACTGAGAACAGCGGCGATTTGGATTGGTTATTAAACACTGCAACAATGATATGATCAAAAATTCGGGCTCCACGTTGAATAATATCTAAATGTCCATTTGTAACTGGATCAAAGCTTCCAGGACAAATTGCTAACTTAGTCAATGAAAAGCGCTCCCTTCCCTTAAATATGTTTAAAAATTGTAATTCCAATCGTGCTTCCGTAATTCGCTTGTTTTATTACGTTCAAATGCTCATGGTGAAGCGGTATTTTTTCAGATGGATGATGTTCACAATACATCATTCCATTTTCTGCGAGTAAATCAAGTTGCATTATTTGATGGATCAGTGATTCATAATTCATTTTTTTATACGGAGGGTCTAGGAAAATCAAATCAAATTGCAATTTTCTTTTTGCCGCTGCCTGAATCGCCCGGAAAGCATCTGTACGAAATACTTCAGCTTTATTCTCTATTTTCAATAATTTTAGATTTTCGTAAATTGTATGTACTGCGGATGACTGTTTATCTACGAATACGATCTGCTCTATCCCCCTGCTGAGAGCCTCAATTCCTAAAGCACCGCTTCCGGCAAATAAATCAAGACAAGTCCCACCGCTGAAGTATGGCCCAATCATTTGAAAGACAGCCTCTTTCACTTTGTCTGTAGTAGGTCTTGTTGTTTTACCTGGAACGGACTTCATTTGTCTTCCTTTCAGTTCACCTGCAATTACTCGCATTTCATCACCTCGACTATGACACTGTTCGACATTAATCCTACCATAAAAAAGGATAACAAAAAACTACAAAAAAAGGTATATAATTTTTTTATTTGTACATAATATCATAGTGAGACAGCTAATGCTTTGCTTGGTTGTTTAAAACTCGGAGAGAACTTATACTTCCCCATAAGTTCTATCTCCGGTTTCTCCTCTCCCTTTATCTTTTTGTTTAATAAAAACAAAAAGAACCTGCAGATATATTGATCTGCAGGTTTTTTTATGCATGAGATAAAAACCTTTATGAATACCGTTATGTATGTTATAAAGGTCTTAAATCCCCATTTTATATTCATAATCATACTGTTTTGCCTTATCTGGTTTCGAATTTTCATAGTTGGTTCGAACAAAAGGCTTATAAGAGGTTTCAACTTTCGATATAAAAGAATGCTTCATTAACTTTTTTTGAATATCCTCTAATTCATCTTGATCAACATAAAGGACAGCATACTTTAATTTTTTTGAACGATAAATTAAATGTCCATAGCGTTTTATTTGCTTAAGGTTTTTCATTTGTTGAAACCAAACAATCAATCCTTGACGGTTTGTTCTCATTGTTTGTCCTCACTTACATTTTATTGATGTGTATTATATCAAAATAAAATTCCTTCTTCAATACGTCTATGAAGCGCAGCCACATCCACCGCCGCTTCCGCATCCGCATCCACCATCACTTAGTGCAGCACCGTCTTTAGGTGCCTTGACCTGCTCACTTACACTCAATGCAACATATTGACTAATTTCATCTAATAACTTTTGCAAATTCCGTTCTGCAATTTTAAAGGTAGCTACTTTATCATTCATATCCATAGCACGTTTTGTTTTGCGCACATTTTTCATAACTTCATTAAAATCAGGATGATATCTGCCAAAACGCTGCACATCCTCATAATGTTCCTTTATATCTATAAAAGCTTGGATAAGCTGTTGTGCCTCTTTATCCTCTTCTAATTGTTTACGAGTTTGCCTATATTTTTGCATAACGTCTGATTGTAAAATCATTTTTCCTAACTGCTCAGAGTAATCAAGTATATCTACATATTCCATTGTAGCTATCAAAATATCCACCTCCAACACCATCTTATCATTTAATGAACTGCTTTGAAAATGGTAATGATTAATCCTTCATTGCTCCTGCAAACTGCATAAGCATCGTTATCATTTGCACCTGATTATTCATTTTTTCCAAACGTTTCGTAAATGTTTTCCCATAAAAGCGCTTTGCTTCTTTCTCTAATTCTTCTAATTTGTTTGGATCTCTTGAAAGATAGCGATACCATACTGGATTATACCTGACAAATACCAAGAGCTCAGGATGATTTTGTAAATAAGAATAGCTTACTTCATGCATATTTTCTCCTCCTAGTCCCGAAACCAGTTAAAATCCTTTGGCCGACCTGGTGAATAAGGGCCGGACTTTTTATTGTCTTGAAATTGGCCTACCATTTTTTGGATCATTCCTATCGTACTGCTTAATTGTTCGATCTGATTATTTAATTTATCCATATCCATTTTTTCAGCGAATCTAATAACCTCATCAAATAGTTCTGTTTTGTTGAATGTTTCATTTTCTTTCTCCTCCTTTGGTTTATCTTTATACTTTTCCCACATTGGATCATCTTCACCAAGTAAAGACCATTTTTCATAATACTCCTGCCAGTGTTTTCCGCTTCTTCGCACGCTTTCAATTAGCCGTGGATGCTTATTTATAAAATCTCTAAATTCTCTAACAGAAGGATGTAATTTTTCTTCATTCACAATGCTCACCCCTTTAAAAACACAATCCTTTTTCATTTATAAATAGTCATCTGTTACTAATTAATTTATGAATATTCCTATTTACTGTGCAAAAAAACTCACCAACAACGTTGATGAGTTCTTCATTTACATGACCTAAAGCTTCGATAGGAAGTTTTGTGTATAATAAAAACGGTAAACACCAACACCTAAATGGGTGTACTCATTATTTAATAAAGCCTCCCGATGTCCCTCACTATTTAGCCATCCTTCCATGGCTGCAGCTGCATCTGGATATTGAGCGGCAATATTTTCACCAGCGGTTCGATAATCGATGTCTTTTTCCGCTAAACGTTCCTTTAGACCCTCTCCGTTTAGGGCATAGTGGGAGAAATAATTATTATCAGCCATATCTTTACTATGCAAAAATGCTACTTCTCTAGCGCCACTAGCCCAGTCCACCGGATCCTTCTCATACTGATTTCTCATCACATTCGTTATATCGAATATTTGCTGTTCCATCCCACTTTCAACTTTTTTCCATTCTTTATCCGTTAAATCCGGGGATTCAGGTAAATCACCGCGATATTCAATTTCGTATGGCCTGTGCTTTAATAATGTTTCAGCTTTTATAACTCGAATCGATGATAATTCTTTTGTAAACGTGTCAAAATAAAATTGAATAAAAATATCATCCGTTATTTTAGCCAATGGCCGCATTTTTAAATCTTCCTCATTCAAGTGAAATGTATAGGAGGATAAACCTTTGCTATAATTTACCATTTTATTAAATGAAAATTGATCATTAACTGATGCATAGGATTCCGAAATTTTAACCGGTTCGATGGATAAATCATTACCTGTCGCAAAGATAGTTACAACTTTATCATCTCTTACTCCAAATTGAATATATTGGTTGAACTGATCCGTATAGACCCACCATGTATAACCATAAGCACTTAAATCTTTTCTGAGGGGTTCACCGAAAGTTTCTAATAATTTATCGGAAGGTTTTTCTATCCACTGAAAAACATCGCCTTCCAAAGAGATGCTTTTCCTTTTCTTTGGAACTTCTTTTGACTCAAGCAAGCTTTTCTTTTGTTCTAATACTTTACTAAATTTGTCTATTGCATCTTCTGCATCCATATTATTTTCTTGCAAAAAATAGTAACCGATTCCAAGGAATAAAGTAAGTAGTAATAAAAAACGTATAATACGCATAAAAGCATCCCTTCTATTCATTATATAAACACTATATGTGTCAGTGCACAATTACATTCTTCTCATGTCTGAAGTCTTAATGATCATTCCGTCCCATTGACATTATCTTATATTTTTTATCTTAATAATTAAAGAAAAAAACAAGGATAATAAATTTTTATAAAGAGCAAACGAAAACTTCATTTTCATTTCCATTGCAACTTAAACGATTTCGTACTATTATAGTTTTAGTGATATCAAATTCGTGAGGTGGAAAAAATGAAATTAGAAAATACTGGAATTGAAGATATGGTTATAGATGTAAAACCTCTAAATCATTTAATGGGAAAACATGCCTTTATACTTGGCGAGCACTGGGATTATGAAAGAGTAACCTATGATTATAAAATAGGATCAAAAGAAAAAAACATTACATATTATATTCGAATTCAAGGATATGCGCTAGAAGGCGATGTTGATCGCGGAAATGCTGTCATTAAATTATTAACTCCTCTGCTAGGTAAACACTATTACCCACATGGCGTCGAGTATGGAGAAGAAGAAAATTTCCCGGAGAATCTTGTGGAACGAGCTAATAAAATCGTTATCAAGGCAAGAGAAGAACTAGAAGCATATAAAAAATAAAAACACTAACATTTGTATTGGCATGGCGATAAGGCCAACTGCTCAGTTCTATTATAGAGCGGTTGGTTTTTTTATAAAAAAACAGAGCACTTTTACCTAGGAATTTACTTTTTTGAAAATAGATTTTGCATCTTATTCACATACAAGAACATCCCCCCTTCTTTAGCCTGTTATAAGATATGATTTCACTTTAGCCTATATGAGAAAGGAGACTTCTTATTTCCTTGTTCCGAAAAATGACAAAACGCCATTGGACTTTTATATTTCTATTAATCTTACTTATCTTGTTTATCTACTTTATATTACCAATATCCTTACCGTTAATTTCTGCATTGCTCACAGCACTTGCACTTAACCCGGCTGTACGATCTATTCAATATAAAGTAAAACTCAATAGAAAATCATCCGTTATTATCGTTTTTCTCCTTTTTATTTTTCTAATTGGAACTGCTGGAACCTTTATTGTCTCCAAATCCGCTGCACAAGTTGTTCATTTTGTGGAAGATGTTCCAAAATACTTCAATCAATTAAATCATATATACGAAGATCTGGAGCAAGACGTTCAACACTATACAAAGAACTTACCCCAAGAATTTATAAGGCAAGTGTCAAATAGTTTAGAAGAAAATTTAATTGCCCTAAGTACAACAGCAAAAGAAAAAATAACACTAGATAATATTGCCCAAATCGTAGCAAAAATTCCACAATACTTAATTAGTTTTATCGTTTATTTGATTGCTTTATTTTTGTTCATGCTTGAATTACCCTTGCTTAAATCAAAAATGTATGGCTTATTCACGAAGGACACAGCAGAGAAGTTTTCTTTTATGAATATGAGATTAGCGGATGTTCTGCTAGGTTTTCTAAAAGCGCAACTTCTCTTAAGCATCATTATATTTATTGTATCTCTAATCGGATTATTTTTCATAGCTCCAAATGTAGCACTCATTATGTCGCTTATTATTTGGATTGTCGATTTAATTCCTATTATCGGTTCAATCATCATTTTAGGTCCCTGGTCATTATTTATGTTCTTATCAGGGGAAACTGCAGTCGGAGTAAAATTAGCAATACTTGCAATTGTCCTTCTGTCTATTAGGCGAATTGTAGAGCCAAAAGTTATGGGACAGCATATCGGTCTTTCTCCACTAGCGACGTTAATAGCAATGTTTCTAGGACTTAAACTTTTAGGAATTTTGGGCTTTATTTTAGGACCGCTATTAGTAATAGCGTTTAACTCAGCTAAAGAGGCGGGAATTATAAAGTTAAATCTAAAAATATAGCTGAACTGAAGTAAAAATATTGAAGGGGAAAGTTTATTAAAAAAGGATGAGTAAATGCACTCATCCTTTTTTATGTTCCTAAAATTGCCTTAAGCATACTGGTAGTTTCTCCGCCCTCGTAAATAACATATAATAATAAATAAACAGCTACCCCTGTTATTGCGGAGATAAACCAAATAACACTTGTTACAGGCCCAATTTTTCTATGTTTTGTGAGATTACGTTTAAATGCTAAAGTAAGTGTTATTACTCCAAAAATAGCACTGATAGTTGCTAGTGTTATATGAAAGATTAAAAAAATGGTATAATAAATTTTAATATTTTCAGGACCGCCAAAACTGGTGTTTCCAACAAATGCAGTTCTCGATACATAAATAATAAAAAATAAAAGTGCGCTAATCGAAGCAGCTATCATTGATTTTTTATGAGCCTTGACTTTATTTTTTATGATAAAACTCCAGCCGATTGCTACAAAAATCGCGCTTAAAATAATAAAAAATGTACTTATCGTTGGCAAAAATGGCATGACGAATACAAACCCTTTCTAGTATATGCTCATTCATTTTTAAAAAAACACGAATAAAATTCGTGTTTTTTTAAGCTTTAGTCGTTGATTCAGAAGTACTTCCAGCTGGTATCGGATCTACCTTGTAACTTCCTTTATTGAACCAAGGGAAAAATACGGTACCTAACAGAATAGCTAGAACAATTTCCTGCATTATTTTCATGATAATACCGCCTGCTTGCTGATCTTGCAATATTGTTAACGGTGAAAACATTTCGGGACCTGAAATCGTTGAAGTAATCCCGCTTAATACATCACCTGGTACACACAAACTCATCGCTTGAATCCAAGCTCCACTTGCAGTATAAGCGTCGTATAGTGGGTGTTCTGCAAAAATAATTAGTGCACAAGCAGGTGTTATAAGCAGTCCATTAGCAAGGAGATAAGCCATCTTAACTAATGGAGGCATCTTTTCAAATTCTTTAAGTGGCTCTAAAATAGGCAGCCACATAATAAAAGCAGCAATTAAAATGACTAAAGAAATGGCCGTATGGCTAATTTGCGATGTCTTTGAAAAATCAAATATAAATGGAATGTGATAAAAAGAGAATAAACCACAAAACAATACGATCGAAATAAGCGGCTTTGTCAAGAATTGAAGAACAGGTTTAACCACTGGCCTTCGAACGATTTTTTTCCATACCCAAGTTGGTATACCTTGTATAATAAAAATTGGAAACACAAAATAATAAATTGCCATTTGGATCATGTGTGCAGTTAACATAATATGTGTAAGCAAATCAACAGGTGAACCTTTAACGATATAAAGAAGAACTAAAGCCGAATAGAAAAAGCTTTGCTGTTTAATGGACGGCTTTTCACCACCGCCAAATTTATGACGATATGGACCTGTAATGAGATAATATATAAGAGCGAGTCCAATTATAAACATCATAAAGTATGGACTCCATAAAGCACGAAATCCAAAGATTTGTAGTTGTAGCCACATAAGAATTCCTCCATGTTAAGGATAATTATTTATATTATACCGCATTTTTAGTAATAACAAGCGCTAAACATATGACAATTTTAACACAAATTGAACACATTCCACCACTAAATATCGCTTGGTATGGGGATTCTGAAAATTAACGAATTGATGTTACTACCTCACTATCTCCCTGTTTAACTGAAAAACAACATTTCTAACTCTCGATAGACTATTTGCTCCAAATTTGTAAAAGAATTCGAGACAAATAATACTTATTTTAGCAGGCTTTGCATTAGAAATGCATAGGCCGCCACCAGTTGGCTCTTCCTATCTTATCCCTTTCAATTTTCATTGTCCGGTAAGAAGGTTTACTAACCTCCTATTCACTAGGGCACAACCTTCCTGTTCATAGAGGTAGTTTATTTCTCAAAAAAAAGAAGACCGGAATAACTGTCCGATCTCCTTTATATATTTTACCACCAAGTGATAAGTCCTAAACCACCCAGCGTTAATAGTGCTGCCCATACACCACCATAAATCAGTGTTGCAGGCATTGCATGGCCTTTATCTTTCATGTGCATGAAATAATAAAATTGAAATCCAACTTGAACAACTGCCATGATTACAATGATAGGGATGAGAAACATTTTGTCCACTGATTCTGTTGCAACAATACCAAATGCAATCAATGTAAAAGCAATCATCGATGCAAATGCGATTAGTTGTTTTTTCATTTCATCCTTATTTTTTTTCTTTTGATACGCTTTAACAGTTGAGTTAGTACTTGTATTTTCCGGCATGTATTAACCCACCTTTCCCATTAAGTATACAACAGTAAAGATGAATACCCAGATGACATCAATAAAGTGCCAATACAAACTGAAAGTGTTAAACTTAGGTGCATTATAAAGATTCAAACCTCTTTTAGCATTACGTATTAACAATGAAATAACCCAGCATAGACCAAATAGTACGTGGCCACCATGGAAACCAACTAACGTATAGAAAGCTGACCCAAATGCCGAAGATCGGAATGTAAATCCGTATTCTGTGATATAGTGTGCAAACTCATAAATTTCACAAGCTAAAAATCCTACACCAAGTAATGCGGTAATCCCTAGCCATAGCACCATTTTGCTATAGTCATTGTTTTTCATGTGATACATTGCATAAACACTCGTTAGTGAACTTGTTAATAACAGCATTGTCATAACAAAGACAAGACCTAAGCCAAATATCTCATCGGACGCTGGTCCATCGGCAGTTGAATTTCTAAGTGCTAGATAAGTTCCAAATAAACTAGCAAATAGAACTGCTTCACCGCCAAGGAAGAACCATAGCCCCATAAATTTATTTTTACCTTCCAGGGTGGCTTTTTCCGGATCTTGTGGCATTGTTTCAGGATTCAAGGAATGATCGTGACTCATATTAGTCAGCCTCCCTTTCAAGTTCTTCTTTTGGAATATGGTGTCCATGATCATCTTTAAATGACCTTACTACCATACAGCCTAATGCAAAAGCCATACCGCCATATAAAGCTAAATACCATGCTGAATGATCAACTTGATAGATAAAACCAAATCCAGCGATAAAGAATCCAAGTGACATTAAAAATGGCAGGATAGAGCCATTTGGCATATGAATATCTCCTAATGGTTCTGCAGGAGTCATCTTCCCATTTCCTTCCATTTTTTCAATCCACAATGGATCTAAGCCACGAGTAAGCGGCAATTGTGCAAAGTTATAATGTGGAGGTGGTGATGATGCTGTAGCCCACTCCAATGTACGTCCATCGTATGGATCGGGTGATGGTCTTTCTCCTTTAGCTGCTGTGTAAAAAATATTAATAATAAACACGATAACAGCAAAGGACATAAAGAAGGCTCCTATCGTACTGATCAGGTTTCCTAAATCAAGGCCTTGATCTTCAAGGAATACCCAGTAACGACGAGGCATCCCCATCAATCCTAGGAAATGCTGAATAAAGAATGTCATGTGGAAACCAATAAAGAATGTCCAGAATGTTAATTTACCCATGCCTTCATGTAAAATTCTTCCGAACATCACCGGCCACCAGTAATGCAAACCACAGAAGATACCAAATACAGTACCACCAACGATTACGTAGTGGAAATGCGCGATAACAAAGTAGGTATCGTGATACTGATAGTCTGCAACAGCAGAACCTAGCATAACACCTGTCATACCACCAATTGTAAATGATGGAATAAATCCTAGTGCCCATAACATTGCGGAGTTGATTGTAATGCTTCCACCCCACATTGTTGCCAGCCAGTTAAAGATTTTAATACCTGTTGGCACAGCGATAGCCATTGTTGCAATCGCAAAAATAGAGTTTGCTACAGGGCCAAGACCGACTGTAAACATATGGTGCGCCCAAACCATAAATCCTAAGAAAGCAATTAACATTGTAGCAAAAACCATTGCTGTATAACCAAATAGACGTTTCTTAGAAAATGTTGAAAACACATCACTAAATAGACCAAATAAAGGTAATATCAAAATATACACTTCAGGGTGTCCAAATATCCAGAATAAATGCTGCCAGATAATGGTATTACCACCTAAAGCTACGTCAAAAAATGCAGAACCAAACATACGGTCAAACATTAATAAAAATAGGTTTACAGTTAAAGCTGGAAAAGCAAATAAGATTAACACACTTGTAATAAATGTAGCCCATGCAAACAAAGGCATACGCATATAAGTCATTCCTGGCGCACGCATATTAACTATAGTAGCTAAAAAGTTAATACCCCCCATTAAGGTTCCGGCACCAGCTATTTGCAACCCGGCAACGTAAAAGTCAACACCATGTCCAGGTGAATCTATGGCCAGCGAGGCATACGATGTCCACCCTGCATCAGGTGCGCCCCCTAAAAACCAACTACAATTTAGTAGAAGTCCACCGAACATAAACAACCAAAATCCTAATGAGTTTAGGAATGGAAATGATACATCACGTGCACCTATCTGTAAAGGCATTATAGCATTCATCAACCCTAGCAATATGGGCATCGCTGCCAAAAATATCATTGTAGTACCATGCATCGTGATCATTTCATTATAAAATCCTGCACTGATAAAATCGTTTTCAGGCTTAATCAGCTGAATACGGATAATAACAGCTTCCAGACCACCAAGTATGAAGAAGAAGCCTCCGCCAATTAAATATAAATGAGCTATTTTTTTGTGGTCAATTGTTGTTAAATAGTCCCATAAAACAGCGCCAACACTTCTTTTTTGTGTAGCTGTTACACTCACGACTTATACCTCCCTTTAACATCTTGCATCCCAATAATTATTTTAGACCGCCTGCACTATCAGGTGTTACTTCAGACGGCTGCAATTGCATGAGATACTCCGCAATTTTATCTGCCTCATCCTCTGATAAATCAGGATAGTTACCTGTCATTTTGTTACCAGGTTTTATAGATTCAGGATCCATAATCCAATCAACTAAGTTTTCTTTTGTCGGATCTAAAAATCCCGCGAATTTTGTACGGTCACCAAAGTTTGTTAAGTTTGGTCCAACTTGAGCTGGTGAAGATCCGATAGCATGACAACCCATACAGTTATTTTCTTCAAATAGTTCTTTTCCTTCTTGAGCAACAGCACTTTCCGGCTCTGCTTCTGGATCTACATCTTTCATATCAGCTATCCATTGGTCATATTCCTCAGGGCTTACAACGATTACTTTAAAGTCCATTAATGAATGTGATGGACCACATAGTTCAGCACACTTTCCCCAATAAACGCCTTCTTCATAAGCTTCAATATACATTGTATTTTCGTTATCGACGTTGACGTCCATTTTTCCAGAAATACTTGGCACCCAGAAAGAATGCGTAACATCAGAAGCTATCATGTTTAAATAAACTCTTTCTCCTTGAGGTATATATAAGTCCTGACTTGTTTGAAAGCCCTCATCCTTATAATCAAAATGCCACCAATACTGGTTACCTGTCACATCAATATTAATGTGTTCGTCTGCTTCTGAAGTGTCTGACAGGGTAAAGCTATGGATAACTGTTGGTACAGCCATGATTATAACTAAGATAATCGGAATAACTGTCCAAATGGTTTCAAGGGTCTGGTTACCTTCTACTTGTTTTGGTATAAAATCTTCCTGCCCCTTCTTTTTACGAAATCGCAATAAGACAATTACATAGGTAATTATGACCGCTAAGAATACAAATGTCATAACTACAGTGGTCAGAATAATCAAATTAAAGGATACTTCTGAACCATAGCCTTTAGGCACAAGTGCCGTTAAATTGTCTTTACCACAGCCAGATAAAAATAATGCTAATGAGCTAAGTAAAGCCAAAGCTTTAATTTTTCCCATCCAACCTTTCATGTATTTGTACCTCTCTTTCTCTTGGTTTCTTCCTTATATATGAATTTATTATTAAGGACAATGTAACTATAGAAGAAGTTAAATCGTTACGATTACCATCACCAAAAATAAAATGGTTAGATAGTTTGATGAGTAAATAAGAATCATATTGGCCCATTTCATGTCATTTTTCATGAAAAACCCACTTATCCCCATGATTAACCAACCAACATTCAAAATAGTTGCGACTATCAAAAATGTTGTCCCTAATAAGATAAGTATAAAGGTATAGGAAGCATGCATGCAATCTAAATAACAATTTATTTGATCGTTACTATAAAACCATACACAGCCGTAACATCGGCACACCTGCATCCCTATATTCTTCACATTTTTTCATAGCTAATGCAAGAAAATGGGGTATTTACCAAATAAACATGATTATAAATAAGACATTCCCCACGATATGTGATGTGGGATCCACTGCAAATCAGCCTAACAAGGCAACGGTTATTGACAACAGTTGTTTAAACAGTAAAAGATATAATCCAATTCCAGTGGTTGTAAATACTAGCCAGTAACGCAGTATTCAATGAAATACTTCTAGTAACTTTAGGACGTGAACTTGTTCTAGTCAAAACAGGTTCAATATAGGCAGCATACCAATCATGAAAAATACTCCCTCCTACTATAACAAATGCACTTCCTATCATCGCTAATATGAATATATCCCATTTTGCTACAAATGTCGAATTTGTAAGATAAAATGCTAGGCAAAAACAAGTAAATACAGTGATAAAATTAGAATTAACAATTCCGATTTTATTAAGAGCTTTTAAATTTGTAGTGAATGAGGGGGTTTTTCTTTGATTAGAGGAACATTACTCACCAACTATGAGCTTGTTGTCTCTAATTCCTTCACTTTTAATTTCCTCCCTTCTGATCCCCGATAAAAAAGGCAGCAGTTTATGCATTTGAATAAAGTATTCAATAATACCATAATCTTCCCTAAATCAATCCGCTTTAGTCCTAATTTTATCAAGGATTTATATTACAATCCACTTTAATGCCATCTAGCTCTATTCTACATAAATTTTTCACTTTTATTGTGACAAATTCATGAATTTAATGTTAACTTTTACATCATTACTGAAAATAATCATTAAGGTATGTAGTCATCCTAAAAATTGGCATAGTGATGTATAGAAAAGAAAATATCCCCTACAATATTTCTAGCAAACAAAACACAACAATGCAAGAAGAATTTATTTTTTATGGAACAACAGTAAAAAGTGCTGATAATCTAACAAATTTGTGTCATTTATTTATTTAAACCGTATTTCGTTGCTTTATAGCTGTACAAAATATTATTATTAAAGTATCATGATTTTGTCTTAAAGAAGTTACACGCAAATCTTGCACATGTATTAGCGGAAATTCTTTCTAATAATGAAAAAGTGAGGATATAAAATGATTAAAACGTTAAAATGGTTATCTGTAGTGTCAACTATTGGAATGATATTTATTTTACTCGGTGGCGCACTAGTTACGAAAACAGAATCTGGTGCGGGTTGTGGAAAAAGCTGGCCACTTTGTCATGGGCAATTTATACCTTCAGAAATAACAACTGAACTTGTTATAGAACTTAGTCATAGGTTAGTTTCTGGTATTGTAGGAATATCAGTGCTGGCTTTGGCCTACCTATCCTGGAAACATATCGGGCATATTCGTGAAGTGAAATTATTATCATTTTTATCTGTTTTCTTTTTAGTATTACAAGGTTTAATTGGTGCAGCGGCAGTAATGTGGGGACAATCTGACTTTGTATTAGCTGCACATTTTGGTATATCGCTTATATCCTTTGCTGCAATATTCTTGCTTATGTTATTAATTTTTGAATTGGATAAAAAGCTTGATACCTCATCATTATTCATTCAAAAGAAACATAGGGTCGAAATCTATCTATTAACAGCCTATACCATTATGGTTGTTTATACAGGAGCTCTGGTAAGACATGCAAAAGCGGAACTTGTTTGTGGAAATTGGCCTTTTTGCGTTAACAGTTTCCCATTTGGCATTAGCGATTATAGCTTTTCCCAATGGATACACATGGGACATCGCCTGGCGGCTGGATTACTTTTTATATGGACAGTTTCATTATTTATAAGAGTCATTAAACATTATAAGCATAACAAAGTTATGTTTTGGGGCTGGGTAACCATTGTATCGCTCATAAGTTTACAAGTGTTTTTTGGAGCCATGATTGTGTTTACCATGTTGAATCTAGGTATAGCGTTGCTTCATGCGTTTGTTATATCTTGTTACTTTGCTATGCTAAGCTATTTTATTATGCTTTCTACAAGAAGTGCTAAATATGAAAAAGAAAAAAGTATGGGGATTATCAATCAAAAGAATCCTGCAAAAACGAAACTTGACCCTATTGCATTTCAAGCCAATAAAAACAGGTAGTAGAATCACTTTCTACTACCTGTTTTTTGTACTATCTTAACCTATTCAAATTCAATTAATAAGTCGTTTACTTCAATCGGATCTCCGTTATTAACATGGATGTTCTTTATTACTCCTGCAAACGGCGCCTGAACCGTTGTTTCCATTTTCATTGCTTCTGTAATTAATAAGTGGTCCCCTTTTTGTACTCGGTCGCCTTTCTTGCATATTGCTTTGATAACAGTTCCTGGCATCGTTGCCCCAATATGCTTCTCATTATCAGCATCTGCTTTTGGCTTCGTTTCTATTTGTGATTTTATACTTTCATCTTTAACTACTACTTCCCTTGATTGTCCATTAAGTTCAAAGTAAACCACACGGGTTCCATCTAATTGTGGCTCAGAAATGGAAACTAATTTAACAAATAACGTCTTCCCTTGCTCAATTTCCACTTCAATTTCTTCCCCTAATTCCATTCCGTAAAAGAATGTCGGTGTATTAAGTGTAGAAATATCGCCGTATGAATCATAAAATTTATTATAATCCATAAAGACTTTCGGGTACAGGGCGCTAGCAATGATGTCGAAGCTAGTAACTTGACGATCAAGCGTTTTAAATAGCGTTTCTTTCAGTTGCGTAAAATCAATTGGATCCAGTAATTCCCCAGGACGAACTTTTATCGGTTCTTTCCCTTTTAAAATAATACGTTGAAGTTCTTGTGGGAAGCCTTGATATGGCTGTCCAATATATCCTTGGAAAAACTCAATAACAGATGCAGGGAAGTCGATGGATTCTCCGCGTTCATAGATATCATCTTCGGTTAAGTTATTTTGTACCATAAACAAAGCCATGTCCCCAACAACTTTCGATGACGGTGTTACCTTAACAATATCACCAAACATATCATTGACTTGACGGAACATCGATTTTACTTCATTCCAGCGTTCTTCCAGTCCCACTGCTTTCGCTTGTTGCTGTAGATTACTATACTGTCCGCCAGGCATTTCATGCTCATATATTTCCGTATGTGGAGCATTCATACCACTTTCAAAGTCTTGATAGTATGCTCTTACTCCTTCCCAATACCTGGATAATTTTTCATAAGCGTTAATACTTACTTTTGGCTGACGCTTTTTTCCTTCCAGTGCATGATAGAGTGTTTGGGAACTTGGCTGTGATGTTAATCCAGCCATTGCTCCACAAGCTACGTCAACTGCATCCACTCCTGCATCAACGGCGCGTGTGTACGTTAAAATACCATTGCCGCTTGTATCATGCGTGTGCAAATGAACAGGGATATCTAGTGTTTCCTTTAAGCTTGATATTAATTGATATGCCGCTTCAGGTTTCATAAGACCCGCCATATCTTTAATTCCGAGTATATGTGCGCCAGATGCTTCGAGTTCTTTAGCTAAATTGGTATAATAAGCTAAATCATACTTCGATCTGCTAGAATCTAAAATATCTCCTGTATAACACATAGTAGCTTCTGCTATTTTATTATTATCTCTTACAGCTTGAATAGCTGGTCTCATACCATCTATCCAATTCAGACTATCGAAAATTCTAAAAACATCGATTCCAGCTTCCGCACTTTTTTCAACAAATTGATTAATCAAGTTATCCGGATAGTTTTTGTAGCCAACCGCATTGCTTGCTCGAAGCAGCATTTGCAAAAGTACATTTGGCATTTTTTCCCGCATTTTTAACAATCTTTCCCATGGATCTTCCTTTAAAAAGCGATAAGCTACATCAAACGTAGCTCCTCCCCACATTTCTACTGAAAAAAGATTAGGTAGTAAACGCGCAGTAGGTTCAGCTATTTTAAGCAAATCTTTTGTACGTACTCTTGTAGCTAAGAGTGATTGATGTGCATCTCGAAATGTGGTATCTGTAAGCATTACTTCATTTTGCTCTTTCAGCCATTTTGCCAATCCGTCAGGCCCATGCTGTTCTAATATTTGCTTCGTTCCTGCTGGGATTTCTTCGGATTGTGAAATCTTAGGAACTTGCGGTGTTAAAAATGTAGGCTTCTTCTTTTTCTTAATGCCATCAAATCCGTTTATGGTTGTGTTTGCAATATACGTGAGCATTTTTGTTCCGCGGTCTTTCCTTTTTGGAAAAACAAATAATTCAGGTGTCTGATCAATAAATGTTGTATTGTATTCTCCTGACATAAATTGTTCATGAAGAATAACATTTTCTAGAAACGGTATATTCGTTTTGATTCCGCGAATACGAAATTCTTTTAAGTTTCGAACCATTTTACTAGCAGCTTGGTCAAATGTTAATGCCCATGTAGAAACCTTTACAAGCAACGAATCATAGTATGGTGAAATAACCGAACCTTGGTAGCCGTTTCCAGCATCTAATCGTACTCCAAAGCCTCCACCTGTGCGGTAAGCCATAATTTTACCAGTATCGGGCATAAAATTATTTAATGGATCCTCTGTTGTTACCCTTGATTGTATCGCATACCCAATACAGGAGATATCATCTTGCTGCGGGATACCTACTAATGGGTCATGTATATTTAATCCATCTGCAATTTTAATTTGCGTTTGTACAATGTCGACACCGGTAATCATTTCCGTGATTGTATGCTCAACTTGAACCCTCGGGTTAACTTCAATAAAGTAAAATGTATCTTCACTTACTAAGAATTCCACTGTACCAGCGTTGATGTACTCAACATTTTTCATTAGTTCAACGGCGGCATTACAAATATCCATTCGAAGTTCTTCTGATAAAGAGACACTTGGTGCAACTTCTACTACTTTTTGATGTCTTCTTTGCACAGAACAATCTCTTTCAAATAAATGAACAATATTCCCTTGTTTATCACCCATAATTTGTACTTCAATATGTTTTGGATTTTCAATTAGCTTCTCTACATAAACTTCATCATTACCAAATGCTGCTTTTGCCTCCGACTTAGCACGTTCATAAGCTTCCTTAAGTCCTTTTTCACTGCGGACAATACGCATCCCGCGTCCGCCACCGCCGAGAGAGGCTTTTATAATAATTGGGTATCCATGTTCTCTTCCGAATGCTTCTACTTCTGAAAGAGACGATACTGGTCCATCCGAACCTGGGATAACAGGAAGTCCGGCATTTACAGCCTGTGTACGTGCTTTCACTTTATCGCCAAACATATTTAAGTGCTCACTCGTAGGACCGATGAATATAATCCCTTCCTCTTCACAGCGTTTGGCAAAATGTATATTTTCTGATAGAAACCCATAGCCTGGATGGATTGCATCAACGCCTACATTTTTAGCAAGCTCAATAATACCTTCAATATCTAAATAAGCGTCAATCGGCTTTTTATCTTCCCCTATTAAATAAGATTCATCTGCTTTATAGCGGTGATAAGATCCTGTATCTTCTTTTGAGTAAATTGCCACAGTACGTATATTGAGCTCTGTACAAGCCCGAAACACTCGTATTGCAATTTCTCCCCGATTTGCAACTAATACTTTCTGAATTTGATTTAACTTGACCATGGTCTTCCTCCTCTATAATTAAGTACATTTTTCTCTAATCCGGGTTGTTCTTTGACTGTTTCTGGCTGTTGTCTTTCTTCATTCACTGATTTAGCAATGTTATTTAAAATTCCCATTGAAATTAGCAGTATTAACAGTGAAGATCCTCCGTAACTGATGAATGGTAGTGTTACACCAGTAATCGGAAGCACGCCGCTGATAGCGCCCAAATTAATAAATGCTTGTATACCTACCATTGAGGAAATTCCAATGGCTAATAGTGCACCGAAACTATCTTTGCATTTGTTAGCGATAAAAAGCCCTCGAAGAACAATTGTTGCTAGCATACCAATAACAATTACAACACCAACAAATCCCAATTCTTCAGAGATAATCGCCATGATAAAGTCGGTATGAGCTTCCATGAGATAACCAAGTTTTTGTACGCTTTGCCCCAACCCCTCTCCTGTTAAGCCTCCAACACCAATTGCTATGTAAGATTGTATCAAATGATAACCACCTGTTTCTGGGGCTTCAAACGGCTCATACGCGCCCGTGAAACGGTCAATTCTTGTATCGGTTACCATATTTGGTAAGGCGATCGCTAACACAATTAATCCAATGGCCACAAGAATGAATAAATGTTTAAAACGTATTCCTGAGCTGAAAATAATCGTGCATGCAATTAAAAAGATGATAAATGCTGTTCCTATGTCTGGTTGTAAGACAATAAGCCCTAGCATCAAACCTGTTAAAATTAATGGCGGCAGGACACCCTTATTAAATTCGTCGATATAGGATTGCTTTTTTGAATACACTGATGCCAGATACATAATAAGACCTAATTTTGCAAACTCTGCAGGCTGCAGATGAATCGGTCCCAGCTGAAACCAAGACTTGGCATTATTTCGAACTTCACCAAAGAGCAATACTCCCACCAATAAAACTATAATAACTAAAATAATAGGCTTGATTAACCTTTGATAGTATTTATAAGGAAATAGTGCACAAAAAGCAAATCCAACTAGACCGAGCATAAACCATTGCAATTGTTTAAAAAGATAATGGGTGCTTTCAAAACCTTCTACAACTGCTGATACCATACTAGCGCTATAGATCATGACCGTGCCAAAAGCCGTTAAAAGGATAGGAGTTATGATCAACGTAAAATCATAATCTTTTAATTTCTTCATCATCTTCATCATCTTACTTCTCCCCACCATATTTATTTCGCCTGTAAAGATGAAAAGAAATTTTTGATAGTATATCATATTTTGCAAAATTGCGTAACTAATTGCAAAAATCCCTCATCTTTTTTTATGCTTTTTAGCTATTTTTAAACAAAAAAACCTTGCCAAATGTTATGTCGGCAAAGTTTTGCTAAGAGGTTTGTTAACCTAACACATGAACACAAAAGTTTATTTTGAATTTTGCGCTGCTTCATGTAGTATATTGAGTTGCCTCTCTAAATTTTCGAGAAGTGCTTTACCTTCATTTTCGCTGATTAAATTCAAACGGATTGCAAAATCAATTTCTCTTGACAGTCCAAACATTTGCGTGTCCAAAACCTCTTCATATAAAGGGCATTGCGGCATTGTTAAATTTGTAATTTGAACTTCTATAAGACGTAAAATTTTATCAGCATCTGCCTTAAGAAGGGCATAGGCTTTTTCACGATGATCTATTGTCATCTCTGGCATCACTTAGTATCCCCTCCACATAAAAGACGTTCTACTATCTTTATACTATCGTTTGAGAGTGAAAAATGCAAACAAAATTACAGTTATTAATCATTTTTTATACGAGAATCGTTTAACCAATCTCTATTTTAAAACTCGTGAAAAATAACTTTATATCTGCTATCCTTAATAAAGGAAATATAGAGAGGTGAAAAAATGATTATACAATTGACTGGAAATGTTACATATCCTATTACACTAGATCCGACTGTATGGATTTTTGATGATAGAAAAATTTTACTTGAGGATGCATTTTCCAAAAATAAAACGGACATTGAATCTGTAGAGGCTGATGAATTAGAAAAGGCTGCCGAAAGATGGAGCAGAGAAATTTATCAGCAAAAAATCAAACCGCCAATTAATAAAAGTATTTCACGATTAGAAGGAAAAAAAATCCTAACAAATTCTTATGTGATGCCAATTAATGACTTTATTAATCACGCAGAGGTTAAACCAGATGCAAAAAATGCTACATTAGTTACAAAAAATGAGGAAGTGAACATCTCACTTGATGAACTAAGAAATTGCTACTTAATGTTTGCATATAATGGGAAACCCCTAAAAGAGGATGGACCTGTCTACTTCTAT
Organism: Virgibacillus alimentarius; assembly: GCF_017874635.1. Classification (NCBI taxonomy): domain Bacteria; kingdom Bacillati; phylum Bacillota; class Bacilli; order Caryophanales; family Bacillaceae; genus Virgibacillus; species Virgibacillus alimentarius. Next base: position 2,649 of record NZ_JAGIKX010000001.1, on the reverse strand, counting down.
TACGGGGATGGGTCAAATAAAGATGCTCCAATAAAGGAAGTCCAAAAAATTATTGTGAATTAATGTTTTAAAAAGAGCTGCTACAATAAAAAAATTGTAGCAGCTCTTTTTGTATAAATTAGCTTAATTTAACCAAAATATATAGAAAGATTGCATTCTTTTTTTAGTTAAAGGAGGGTTGTAAAATGCATTTACGGACCACTTTATTTTTACTGATTAGCTTACTAATAATAACCGGGTGTCAGAAAACAAAAGATGATGCTCTGCCTGAAACAGATAATCAAGATAGGTTTGTTCAAGTTGAAAATACAGACCAAGAAGAAAAAAATAATATGAGTAATGAACAAATCGCTAATCATTTAGCAAATGTTGCAAGTGATGTGCCAAACGTTGAAGATGCAGCAGCCGTTGTAGCAGGTCCATATGCTGTTGTTGGAATTGATGTCGACCGAAAATCAAACCGTTCGAGAGTAGGCACTATTAAATATTCCGTAACAGAAGCCTTACAACAAGATCGATATGGGAAAACAGCTGTTGTAGTGGCAGATGCTGACGGAACGGAAAGAATTCGCGGTATGGCTGATAAAATACAACAAGGATATCCTGTACAAGGGATTATGGATGAACTATCGGCAATTGTAGGCAGATATATGCCTGACTTTCCTACTAATGATAATAAGCCACGGGATCCTGATCAAAACAAAGATGTTATTCCAAACAAAGATGAAGACAAATTAGACGAAATCGAAGAAGAACAATCGAATGAACATAAAGAGAACAAATAAAGAAAAAAGATGTTTCCAGTGTGAAAAGGAAACATCTTTTTTCTTTTACTTATTATTTTCTTTTACGGCAATATTTTCTTTTACTTCGTTATAATAATTAACACCAAACTGAGAACCTTCGGAAACCATTTTAGCATTTTGCAGTTGTGCCAAATCTTGGTTATTGGTTTGATCTGGCCGCCCAGCATCTTCTAAAGTGCTACCTAAACTGAATTCATTCGTGTTTTTCACACTTTTAAGTAAGGATTTTAGATTAGTCTTCAGCTTCTGTCTATTTTTTTTATTTATTAATAAATAACCTGCTGCACTTGCTCCTATTGCGGATAATAGATAACGTTTCTTCATAAAGTCGTCCGTCCTTTCCCTTTACCATTTACTTTTATATTTCCCCATTACCCGTTTTATAAAACATGATATACATGCTTTATTCAGATATGTTATAGTATTAACAGCATCTTCCGTTTGAGGTGACAATATGAAAGTAAAATGTGTTTTATGTGACACGATTGAAGAACTAGAAAACAGTTCATTACACGCAAAAAGGCTTCGAAACAGTAAGCTGCGAATGTATTTATGCAATTCTTGCTATGAACGAATCGCTCAAAGAACCAAAGAACGCCACGAGACTGGAAATTTTCATTTGTACAAAGAAAACAAACAAGATGATGACATTATATAAAAAAATCCCTATCAATCGTTGATGGGGATTTTTGCCTTATTGTGTATTCGCTTTTCGTTTTCTCTCCCTATGGAGCCGGAATCGATAAATTCCTAATACGATCGAAATGATAATCAAACTTTCTGTAATCGGTAGTTCGGCAATACTGCTGAAAAGAGTGATAATAAAAACGCCAACCACAAGCATGATATATACAAATATGCTTTTTAAAAGCGGCAATTTTCGGGCAAATCCTAATTTATATGCTATAATTCCAAATATTAAATTCAATACATAAAAGATGTTAAATGTATTTTCCGTACCATAGTTTTCAACAATATAATCAAAAAAAATACTAAAATTTGAACCCATTCGTCTCCCCCATTGACTAAACATAATCTTTCCATTCCTATCATACTAAATCTTGCTTACCTATGCTAGTTAAAGATATGTCAATTTTGTATAAAAAAAGAAAATGGTATATACTATTCACTGTTAGAAAACAGAGGTGACATTATGAAAAAAATTAATGTTCCCATGCTATTGTTAGCTACTTTAGTAATATTAATGTTTGTAGCAGTTGGTGTTGCGATCGCTTTTCGTAATATCTGGCTCGTTCTATTATTCTTACTATTAGGTTTTGCAATAATGGGATTTGGATTATCTTTAAAGAAAAAGAAAAAGTGACTCATCCTTTCGGTATTGACCCCCGAAAGTTAGAGTGCTAAATCTAACTTTCGGGGGGTGTTTTTATGGCTAAATATAGTGAAGAGTTTAAAATAAAGCTTGTCACCGAATATCTACATGGGAACAAAGGATATAAATTATTGGCAAAAAAGTACAATATGCCGTCTTATACACCGTTAAGAAATTGGGTGAGTGCCTATAAAACTCAAGGGGTAGAAGGATTAAAGAATAGAAGAAGAAAAGAGGCATATTCTGTTCAATTTAAATTAGATACGATACAATTTATGTTAAATACAGGTGCTTCTTATCAAGAAACTGCAGATCAATTTAAATTGAACAATCCTTCTTTAATTAATCGATGGATGAAAGAATTCAATGAACAAGGAGTAGAAGGCCTGAAACCAAAACCAAAGGGGCGACCTTCCGGATTAACCCCCGAATTTTGGACACATTTTCTCTTAAACTAGCTTTTTCTTAGAATTACTTACTTTTTCATGGTGCCCCTTCTTCTTTTGTCCC